>DATILB010000325.1:0-9762 GCA_035477015.1 Nocardioidaceae bacterium
TGGTCGGCGCGGTGCAGGTCGCCAAGATGCCCCGAGACATGGGCACCAGCAGCGGCGTGAAGCTCACCTTGACCTCGGCGTCGGTCAGGCCGGCAAGGTTCTGGACGATCTCGGGCGTGTGCCGATGGACGCCGCCCACGCCGTACGCGCTGGTGCTGCCCATCACCTCGGAGCCGAGCAGGTTGGTCTTGGGGGCCTTGCCGGCACCGCTGGTCCCGCTGGCGGCGACGATCACGATTCCGGACGGGTCGACGATGCCTGCGGACACCGCGGGGGCCAGCGCGAGGCTCGAGACAGTCGGGTAGCAACCGGGGACCGCAATGCGGGTAGCGCCCGTCAGATGGGCACGCTGGTCGCCCAGCTCCGGAAGGCCATAGGGCCAGGAGCCGGCATGTTCGCCGCCGTAGAACCGCAGCCACTCCTGGTCGTCGACGAGCCGGAAGTCGGCACCGCAGTCGACGATGACCGTGTCGCCGAGCTCGTTGGCCAAGACCGCCGACTGCCCGTGCGGGAGTGCCAGGAAGACAACGTCGTGCCCGGCGAGGGTGTCGGCGTTGGTCGGCTCGAGGACCCGATCGGCGAGGGGAGGCAGATGGGGCTGCAGCGCACCGAGCCGCTCACCCGCGTTCGACGCGCCGGTCAGCGCACCGATCTCCACCTCCGGGTGAGCCAGGAGCAGGCGCAGGAGCTCACCGCCGGCGTAGCCACTGGCTCCGGCGACCGCCACCCGTACCTTCGACGTCATTCGCATGACTATACACATCAACGAATATTCGTGCGAGCCCCGGACTGCGGTCAGAGCGGCCCGTGAAACGTCAGGACAGTCCCGCTTCGGGAGTCCCGTCCACCAGGAGGCGACGGGGTTCCGCGTCCGGCCGTCGGCGTGCGGCAACAGCGACTCCCCCGATCAGGCCGGCTAACAGCCCTGGCAGCGCCCACCGCCAGCCATCCAGGGAGAACCAGGCGGTCTCGGTGACCAGCCGCTCCTCGACCACGGGTGGCGCCGGGTCCGCCTTCGCCGGAGCGAGCACCGGGCCCTTGCCCTCGAGCACGTTGCCGACCAGGGCCTCGATCGCCTTGGCTTCGGTGGCACGAATCCACGTCGGCGAACCCGCAACGCCGGTCTCGAAGTCCTCCACCGAGGTCGCGATGAGCGGCCCACCTCGGGCGTCGAGGTACACGCTGTGCGTGCGCCACACCTGGATGTCATGGACCAGCCAGGAGACGGTGTAGTGCCGCGCACCCAGCTGGCCGGCAGGGTCGGTCGCGGGCTCGCCGGCCTGGAGGAGCCGGTCGAGCTCGGCGTAGCGGCTGTCGGTGTAGTACAGGGCGGTGGCAGCGCCGGTCGTCGGATCGGTGATCAGCACACTCGTGGGTCCACCGGCCTGAGCCGGGACGGCTACGACGAGCAGGGCGGCTGCAGCGAGCAGCGCACCGACGGTTCTACGCATGGGTTCCTCCTCGAAGGTGGTGTGCCCGGGTTACACCGCGGGCGCTGAGGAGGTTCCGTCAATGCACGGATTCCGCGAAGGCCACTGCCTCAGAGAGCGTGAGGTCCCCCTCGAGCCGAAGCGTGAGGTCTCCCACCAGCCAGACCAACGTGGGTGCCGCCAGCCGTGGCGCAAGTGTCTGCGGAGTACCGGCGTCCGGGACCACCACGACCTCGTGGGCCGTCGGGAACCAGAGCGCGTCGCGGTCGTCGACCTCGACCAGGACCGAGTCCGGCGCGGTCTTCCAGAACGTTGGCTCGAGCGAGCCACGGAACTCGTCGAGTCTCACGGTGCCGCCGGCCGATCTCCAGCTCAAGGACACGAGGTCGCCTCTTGCGGAGATGCCGTCGGGTGCACCGATGGCATCCGGCAGCAAAGGGCGGAATCCTGCGATGTCAGCGGCCTCCTCGAGGCTCAGTCGGTTGGGCTCGACAGGCACGACCGGGTCTCCCGTCAGGTCGCTGACGTCCTCACGCACCATCACGCCGTGGAAGCCGAACCACTCCGCGACAGTCGCTCCGACCGGCGAGACGGCCAGCGTCGTGCCGAGGAGACCGACGATGCCGGCGACGATCCAGCCTGCCCGTGTCCGAAGCCGCGCCCCGACGGTCCGCCTCGGGACGGGAAGGCTCGCGACACGGTCGGCGACGCGCGCTGCAAGCTCGGGCGAAGGATCCCGAGTGACCAGCCCTCGCGCGAGCGTGCGGAGCTCTCGATCCAGCTCGTCAGACATGCCCTGCCTCCCGTCCCACCTCGGCCGTAGCGAGCTGCTCTCGCAGCCGGGCCAGTCCCCTGCTCAACCTCGACTTCACCGTGCCCTTGGGCAGCCGTAGAACGGTCGCGGTCTCGCGCTCGTCCAGCTCCAGCAGATACCGGCACGTCACCACCGCGCGCAACCGATCGGGGAGAGACTCGATCGCGGCCAACAAGTGCTCCTTCTGCTCACGGTCGGCGACCTCGTCGCCCGGGTCGAGCAGCTCCTCTGCAAGGGTTGCCCGATCCTCGCGCGCGGTACGACGTACAGCGGTGCGGTGGTGGTTGCGCGTCTCATTCGCGACGATCCGCAACAACCACGGGCGGAAGGGGGCGCCCTCGCGGAAGCTGCCCAGCGAGCGGTAGGCCTTCACGAGCGCCTCCTGGACGACATCCTCTGCATCGGAGCCGGCACCCAGGAGGACGGCAGTGCGCAACGCCGTCGGGGCATGGCGACGCACCAGCTCGGCGTACGCGTCGCGATCACCCGACCGCACCCGAGCCACCAGGGTGGCGTCGTCGTCCGTGCTGATCGTTGCTCCGTCCTGAGGTCCCAGCGTCTTGTCTACACCGCGGAAGGCCTGCAGGTTCCGGAACTAGGTGCGCTGAACGGCGCCGTGCCGTTCGGCAGCGAGAGCGACCGCGGCATCGCGAGCCGCCGACGTGTCCTGCTCGGTCAGTGTGCGGTCGGCAGCGCGGAAGCGAAGCGCGAACGCCAGCGACTTCTTGCCCTCGCCGATCTGCGCCCCGGTGTAGACGTCGAAGAGGCGGATCGACTCCAACAGGGCTCCCGCCCCCTCGCGGAGCGTCGCCTCGACAGCGTCCGCCGAGACATCAGCGTCCACCACCAGGGCAACGTCCTCCTTGGCAACCGGCATGTTCGAGAACACCGGCGCCTTCGTCAGCTCGGTCGAAGCACCCACGAACGCGTCGAGATCGATCTCGGCGGCACTGGTCCGCGGCGGCACGCCGTACGACTTGCAGACATTGGGGTGCAGCTCGCCGGCATAGCCGACGATGCGCTCGCCCACGCTGAACGCGGCACAGCGGCCGGGATGCCAGGGTGCGCGATTCGCGGTGCTGACCTCAACGTCAACTCCGAGCACCCGGGCGACCTCGCGGACTGCCTGGATCGCGTCGGCCCAGGTCGCGGCACGGCCGGAGCCCCACCAACCCGACGACTCCCGCTCGCCGGTCAGGACGATGCCCAGGTGGCGAGGCTGCGCGGGGATCGCGGCGAAGAGCGCTGCGAGACCGGCGTCCTCAGGCCTGGTGTCGACGCCCAGGATCGGGGCGGCCGCACCGGACTCGGTCGGCTGGAACACCGCCGCGGTCTCAAACACACCGAGGTCCGAGATTCCCCGGCCGACGTTGCGCGCGGCGACCTTGAGCAGGCCCGGCAGCAGCGTCGTGGTGAGACTGGGCTCCTCCTCCGACAGCGGGTTCGCGATGTCGACGGTGCGACGCCGCTCGTCGTCGGCACCCAGGCTGAGTGCATCGAAGTCCCCCACCCCGACGAAGGGGTAGGTCTTCACCTCGGCCAGCCCGAACCCGGCCAGTGCCAGGCCGGCTCGACGCCGCAGCTTCTGCTCGCGCGTGAGCCCTCGACCGGCAGGGGCCGCGGGCAGCACCGACGGCACGTTCTCGTAGCCGACGATCCGCGCGACCTCCTCGACCAGGTCGTACGGGTCGGTCAGGTCTGGGCGCCAGGTGGGAGCCAGTGCCGTGAGGACGCCGTCCTGCACGTTCACGACGCAGCCGACGGCTTTGAGGTGCTTCACGGTGGTCTCGGCGTCGATCGCCATCCCGGTGATCCGGGCAGGAAGATCGACCGGCACCTGGATCGTGACTGCCGGGGGTGGAGAGCCGACGTAGGTCACGCCCTCCTCGATGCGGCCACCACCGTGCTCGACCAGCAACGTGGCAACACGGTCGGCGGCGTAGGCCGGGAGCAGGGGGTCGACACCGCGCTCGAAACGCTTGGACGCCTCGGAAGGGAGCTTGTGTCGACGCTGGGTCCGGAAGATCGTGGTCGGCTCGAAGTGCGCCGCCTCGATCACGATGTCGGTCGTCGAGGACGAGATCTCCGTCGTCGCTCCGCCCATGACGCCGGCCAGGCCGATCGGGCCGCTGTCGTCGGTGATCAGCAGGTCGTCGTCCGACAAGGTCCGCTGTACGTCGTCCAGGGTGGT
Source organism: Nocardioidaceae bacterium (assembly GCA_035477015.1). Lineage (GTDB taxonomy): Bacteria > Actinomycetota > Actinomycetes > Propionibacteriales > Nocardioidaceae > SSC3. The sequence continues at coordinate 4,436 of DATILB010000325.1, forward strand.
GAGCTTCTCCCCCGCCCCAGCACGTCGTACGACGATCGGGCCCTGGAGCTTCTGTGCGTCGTACGCGTGGATCGGCTGGCCGAGCTCGAGCATCACGTAGTTGGTGACGTCGACAGCTAGAGAGATGGACCGCATGCCAGCGGCCTGGACGCGCGCCGCGAGGTGTTTGGGAGAGGGGGCGCTCGGGTCGAACCCCGTGACGGTGCGCGTCGCGAAGACCGGGCACCCGGACGAGTCGTCGATCTGCACGGGGTAACCGCCGTCATTGGGCTCAGGCACATCGCGGTGCGCCGGGTCGTGGTACGGCGCGTCGTACGCCAGTGCCGCCTCACGAGCCACGCCACGCAGAGACAGCGCGTAGGCGCGGTCCGGGTTGATCTCGAACTCGATGACGGTGTCGTCGAGGCCGAGCAGCGCGATCGCGTCGTCGCCGGGCTTGGCGTCGTACGCATCACCGAGCACGAGGATGCCGGCATGGTCGTCGCCGATCCCGAGCTCGCGCGTCGAGCAGATCATGCCGTCCGACACGTGCCCGTAGGTCTTGCGAGCCGTGATCTCGAAGCCGCCCGGCAGGACGGCACCCGGAAGGACGCAGACGACGAGGTCGTCCACCGCGAAGTTGCGCGCGCCGCAGACGATCCCGCGACCACCGTCGGCGTCGTTCTGGGCCGGACCGACGTCGACGCGGCACCATCGGATGGTCTTGCCGTTCTTCTGCGGCTCGTCGACGAACGAGAGCACCCTTCCCACGACCAAAGGGCCGGAGACATCGGCGCCGTGCAGCGCCTCGAGCTTGAGCCCCAGCGCAGTGAGCTCATGGGCGAGCGACTCGGCGGTCACGTCAGCCGGCAGGTCGACGTACTCGCGGATCCAGGACAGGGGGGCCTTCATCTCAGATCTCCGTCCCGAAGGGCAGCGTGAAACGCACGTCGCCCTCGACCATGTCCCGCATGTCCTCGACGCCGTGACGGAACATCAGCGTGCGCTCGATGCCCATCCCGAAGGCGAAGCCGGTGTAGACATCGGTGTCGATCCCGGCAGCACGCAGGACGCGGGGGTTCACGACGCCACAACCACCCCACTCGATCCAGCCTTCGCCGCGACAGGTGCGGCACGAGTCGGATTCCACGCCACGACACACGAAGCAGACCAGGTCGACCTCGGCCGACGGTTCGGTGAAAGGGAAGTAGGACGGCCGGAAGCGGGTCGTGATCCCCTCCCCGAACATCGCCTGCGCGAAGTGGTCAAGGGTGCCCTTCAAGTGAGCCATGGTGATGCCCTTGTCTACGACGAGGCCCTCGACCTGGTGGAACACGGGGGTGTGCGTGGCGTCCAGCTCGTCGGTGCGGAAGACCCGCCCCGGGCAGATCACGTAGATCGGGGGTTCGCGGTCGAGCATCGTGCGTGCTTGGACAGGAGACGTGTGCGTGCGGAGCACGAGCCCACCGTCGGCCGGCTCGAGCCAGAACGTGTCCTGCATGGTCCTCGCCGGGTGGTCCGGTCCGAGGTTGAGGGCGTCGAAGTTGAGCCATTCCGCCTCGACCTCCGGGCCCTCTGCCACCTCCCAGCCCATCGACACGAACACGTCGCAGATGACTTCCTGGATCGTGGTCAACGGGTGCCGCGCACCGACCGGCTCGCGATCCCAGGGCAGCGTGACGTCGACGGTCTCCTCGTCGAGCATCCGAGACTCGGCCTCGGCCTCGAGCACGACCTGCCGCTCGGCGATCGCCTGGTTGACGGCTCCGCGTGCCCGACCGACGCGCATACCGGCCTCCTTGCGGGCCTGCGGGGGGAGGGCGCCGATCTCACGGTTGGCGAGGGCCAGCGGTGACCGCTCGCCGGCGTGGTCGAGACGCGCCTGCTTGAGCTCGTCGAGCGTCGTGGCAGCCGAGATCGCCGCAACCGCGGCCTCACGCATCTGCTCGACCTCTTCGGCCTTGAGCGGCGTGACCTCAACCGGGTCGTAATCGGTGTTCGGGCCCGACATGGCTGCCTTTCGGATTCAGGGCGATTCGCGGGTCAGTCTAGGAAGTCCGGGCACGGCCCAGCGAACCGGTTTCACGCCCTGGCTCTCCGGGTGGCTCGCTCAACCTTCGTACGCCGGCCATAGAACGATGATCCGGGCACCCCCTGAGGGCGCTTCGTCGATGGAAACTGAGCCGCCGTGCGCGGTGACGAGGCCATGGACGATGTACATGCCGAGGCCCGAGCCGCCGCGACTGCCGTGCTTCCAGAACTTGGTGAAGACCCGCGATCGGATCGAGGGGTTGATCCCGTCGCCCTCGTCATCGACGTACAGCCGGACACCGCGGAACCCGTCCTCGAGATAGGGGGTAGCGAGGAGCTGGACGTGGCCGGCGCCATGCCGGACGGCGTTCTCGACCAGGTTGGTGACGACCTGAGCGAGCTTGTCCGGGTCAGCCAGGACCTGGGGCAGCTCGCCTTCGACGGCTAGACCGATGTCGCGGCCGGTCCCGGCTCGGATGGACTGCAGCGCGCGGTCGACGGCACCCCCGAAGTCCAGTGGCCGGCGGTGGAGGGACAGGCGACCGGTGTCGATTCGTGCCACATCCAGGAGCTCCGCGATCAGCCGGGTCAGCCGGTCCGCATCCGCGTTGACCGTCTCGAGCATGAGCTGCTTCTGCTCGTCGTTGAGCTTGCCCCACTTGGAGAGCAGCGTGGCGACGAACCCCTTGACGCCGGTCAGCGGGGAGCGCAGCTCGTGCGCGACCGTGGCCACCAGGTCGGAGCGCTCTCGGTCGAGCCGCTCCCGGGCCCGCGCCGAGCGGAGGCTGACCACGAGCTGATGTACCGGTCCGCGCGGCTCGGTCCGTACGAGGCGCGCGGTCACCAGGAGCTCTTGACCGTCTGGGAGGTACCAGGCGGCCTCTGAGAGTGCGGTCCGGCTCGAGAGCCCTACGTACGGAGCGTAGGCCGTGAACCAGTCGTTCCCCTGCCGATCGGCCAGCGCCATGACGTCAGTGATGTGCTTCCCGACGCCGTCTCCGTTGCCCAGCATCCGCGCGGCCGTGGTGTTGACGTGGGTGACCACCCCCTGGGCGTCCGCGACGACGACGCCATCCGGCAGCGCATCGAGGAGATCGCTCATGCCAGTCAGGCTAATGCCTTCGCGGGACCGGATCGGGGCGCGCCCGAGGTGTAACGTCTCGGGCGTGCCGACGTGGACAGATATGGGCGGCAGACCCGAGTTCTACGGCAAGATCGCTCACTCGCCCGACGAGCCGACCTTCCACCAGCCCTGGGAAGGGCGCGTCTTCGGCATGACGATCTTCGTCCAGGCTTTGGTCGGTCCCAACATCGACGCCGCGCGCTACGACCTGGAGCGGCTGCCTCGTGAGGTCTACCTGGCGAGCTACTACCGTCGATGGCTCGGTGGGCTCGAGAGCCTCCTGGTCAACAAGGGCTACCTGGGCGCCGCTGAGCTCGACGCACGTCTCGACGGCTCGGTGGCAGAGCCTGGCTCCCGGCGGATGCCCAAGGCCAAGCTGGTGGTGACCGCTCGCGTGCTGCGACTGATGCGCCGATCCACCTACCCGAGGTTGATGGTCACTCAGGTCCTCCCCCGCGCCCTAGGTGGTTCGCGCCCGACCCTCAGCCGGCGAAAGTTCACCGTCGGCGACCCCGTTCTCGTCCGTGGCCAGCGGGCCAGTGGCCACACGCGACAGCCCGGGTACGTGACGGGCAAGCCGGGGGTCGTCACCGCGCACCTGGGGGCAACGCTCTTCCCCGACGCTCATGCGACTCGCACGCGGGCGCGACCGCAGCACCTGTACACGGTCAGCTTCGAGGGCTCCGATCTCTGGGGCGCGTCGGCCGAGGCCGGCACCGAGGTGCGGGTCGACCTCTACGAGTCCTACCTGGAGCCCCGATGAGCGAACCAGACAAGTCCGCCGTCCGCGTCGAGGCGCTCGAGGCGCTGCTGGTCGAGAAGGGGCTCGTGGACCCAAGGGTCGTGGACGAAGTCATCGAGCACTACGAGAACAACGTCGGCTCGATGAACGGTGCCAGGGTCGTGGCACGTGCGTGGACTGACGCGAAGTTTCGCGAGCGTCTGCTCGCCGACGGGACTGCGGCCGTTGCCGAGTTCGGTTTCGGCGGGCCGGAGGGACAGCTGATCGTCGCTGTCGAGAACACCCCCGAGGTGCACAACGTCGTCGTCTGCACGCTCTGCTCGTGCTACCCGTGGCCCCTGCTCGGCCTCCCTCCTGCCTGGTACAAGTCGGCCGAGTACCGCTCGCGTGTTGTCGCGGAGCCACGCGCCGTGCTCACCGAGCTCGGCGTGGAGGTGTCGCCCGACCGTCGGATCCGGGTCTGGGACAGCTCGGCGGAGGCTCGGTACCTCGTCCTTCCCGAGCGACCTGCCGGAACGGATCATCTCGACGTCGATGCGTTGGCAGGCCTGGTGACGCGGGACTCGATGATCGGTGTCGGTCGGCCACTGGCGGCGTCGGGCGACGCAAGATGAGTGAGACCGCCGAGCTCGAGGCGGACCTCGAGGGTCCGGTGTCGCCGCCACGGGACAACGGAGAGATCGTCTTCGCCGCGCCGTGGGAGCGGCGAGTCTTCGGGATCACGATCGCCCTGTGCCGCTCAGGCGGGTGCGAGTGGGAGACATTCCGCGGCCGCCTGATCGCGCGGATCGGCGAGGACGAGCAACGGGCGTACTGGCTGAGCTGGGCGCTTGCACTTGAGGACGTGCTGGCCAGCTCAGGGACTGTCGGCGGCGGCGAGCTCGAGGAGCGTCACCTCAGGCTGCTGGCCCGCCCTCACGGACACGACCACTGACTCGCTGGGCACGCGCGCTTGCGTAGAGGCACACCGCGGCGGCCGTGGCGAGGTTGAGGCTCTCGGCCCGGCCGTGGATCGGGATCCGAACCCGGTGGTCGGCGAGTGCCGCCAGCTCGTCGGGCAGTCCCCACGCCTCGTTGCCGAACAACCAGGCCGTGCGGCCCCGCAGCAGGGTGCCGTCCGCGGCGTCGTCGAGGTCCACGTCGCCGTAGCCGTCGGCGGCCAGCACCGTGAACCCGCGCTGCTGCAGCGCTGACACGGTCGCGGCGGCGTCCTGCTCGACGACGAGCGGAAGGTGGAAGAGGGAGCCTGCGGTGGCGCGGACCGTCTTGCCGTTGTACGGGTCGACGGAGGAACCGGTGAGGATGACTCCCCCGGCTCCGGCCGCATCGGCGCAGCGGATCACCGTGCCCGCGTTACCGGGGTCACGGACGTCCGCGCAGACGGCGACCAGCTGCTCGTCGCCGACCCTGTCGAGGGGTCGGTCGAGGAAGCTGCAGACGGCGACGATCCCT
>DATILB010000326.1:0-7273 GCA_035477015.1 Nocardioidaceae bacterium
TCCCTCTAAACTGGGCCCATGCCAGGTCCGTCCCTCCGCATCCCCGAGCTCTTCGGAGCCGGTCAGCGCTCGTTCTCGTTCGAGTTCTTCCCCCCGAAGGACGCCGAGGGCGAGGCGCTGCTGTGGCGGACCCTGCGCGAGCTCGAGCCGCTTCAGCCCACCTTCGTCTCCGTGACGTACGGCGCCGGCGGCACCACGCGTGACCGCACGATCGGCATCACCGAGCGGATCGCGAAGCAGACGTCAATGACTCCGATGGCGCACCTGACCTGCGTCGGGCACACCGAGGACGACCTGCGCAGCATCATCGGGTCGATCGCGGCGGCCGGCGTACGCAACGTGCTCGCACTTCGCGGCGACCCGCCGGGCGGCCCCGCGGTGCCTTGGACGCCGACCGAGGGCGGGTTCACGTACGCCGAGGATCTCGTCCGCCTGACTCGTTCCCTCGGCGACTTCGCTGTCGGCGTGGCTGCCTTCCCGGAGGGCCACCGCGCATCGACGGGCTTCGACCAGGACGCCGAGGTGTTGCTCGCCAAGCAGGAGGCCGGCGCGGAGTTCGCCATCACCGACATGTTCTTCCGTGCGTCCGACTACTTGGGCCTGGTCGAGCGGTCGGCTGCCATCGGCGTCACGATCCCGATCATCCCGGGCATCATGCCGATCACGAACCTCGGCCAGATCAAGCGGATGGCCGAGCTCTCCGGCAACGAGGTCCCGGCCGAGGTCGTCGCCCGCGTCTCGCAGTTCGAGGGTGACGCTGCCGCCGTGCGCGCCGAAGGTGTCGCCATCGCCACCGAGATGTGCGACGAGCTTCTCGACGGCGGCGCACCCGGCCTGCACTTCTACACGCTCAACCGCTCGAAGGCGACGCGCGAGATCTTCCTGGGCCTGCGCTGCCACGTGTGACCGCTCAGCCGAGTGACCAGCTGACCGTGAGTGAAGCGGACACCACCTGGGACCCAGCCTCGAAGCTGGTCGAGTCCTGCTTCGCAGCGAGCATGTCCCTCGCCTCGAAGGGCTGATGGGACTGCCCTTCCTCCGCGATGGTGAGGACGCCGCCCAGTGACGCGTCGGCGAGCCGGGCCAGCTCCTCGGCCTTGCTGAGGGCGTCGTCCCAAGCGCGCTGACGTGCTGTCACGGCTAGCGTCGAGGGGTCGGCGATCACCGGCTGCACACCTTCGATGAGAACGCGCCCCAGGTCACCCAGCGCCGTCACGAGCTCGCCGGCCTTCTCGAGGTCGACGCAGTAGATCGACAGCTGGTGCCGGCATTCGTAGCCGGACTGACGGCCGTCGTTGTCGTGCGCCGGCCAGACGTTCAGGCCGGTCGAGGTGATGCGTTCGTCCGTCGTGAAGGCACGGGCCACCTCGCCCACGGCTCGCACGCCGGTCGCCGTACCTGCCAGCGCGTCGGAGACAGACCTGCCGCGGACGGCCACGGCGACGCCGATCTTCATCGCATCCGGGGTGCCTGAGGCCTGCCCCACTCCACGGGTGGTGACGGTTCGCTCCATGCTCGAACAGTACGTCGATCAGTCGGCTGGGCCGATGGCGTCGGCAACGAGCGAGCTGGTCAGAGCGACGAACGGCGTGAGCGCAGAGACCGTGGTGTGAGCGCCGGCCGCGAACACGTGAGGAAGCGCCGTGCGGGTCAGGAGCTGGCCGGTGATCGTTGCACGGCCCTGCCAGAGGACGCCGTACGGCGATCCGCGGTAGTGCTCGACCTGCTGTCGGGGGGAGCGGTCGACGCGGGTGACGATGTTGGCCCGGATGTCGACCTTGTGCCGCGCGAGCGCATTCAGGATGTCCTCGGAGAGACGGCCTCGTGCCGAGATCGTCCACGCGGCCATGCCTGCCGGCGCCTGCCCGGTCGTATTGATCGTCAGCGTCGCGTCACCGTGCAGCACCACCTCGTGGGGCATCGGCGGCACGTCGCCGGAGAGGCCGACGTGGCAGACGGTCGGGGGGATGGCGGGCATCGTCTTGTCGACGTACGACTTGAGCCTGGGCAGCTGCCGCGGGTCGATCGCGACGACGATCTTGTCCGCAGGGATGACGTCACCGGACGCTGTCCAGACGCCGACCTCGTCGACGTCGGTGGCCACCGTCCGCGCCAGGACGGTCACGCCACGCTCAGCCAGCCGCTTCTCGAGCAGCGACGCGAACACACCCATCCCTCCGGGCACGGTCCACGAGCCGAACACCTGCTCCACATGGTCGAGGACGCCCATCCACCACGGGACGTTGCGGGGGTCGTGGCCGGCGGAGACCGCGTGGTGAAGCGCGATCGCCCGCAGCCGGTCGTCGCGCAGCTTGGTGACCGCACGACTCAGCACGGCCCGGTCGCGCATCAGCGACACCATCTCCTTGGGCGCGTGGTCGGCGGAGTAGGGGCGTTCGAGGTACTCCTTGCGCAGCAGCTCCCAGACGTGGGCGAACCCGTCGGTCCACTCGACCCAGCGGTCGCCGAGGCCGGCGCCAAGGCCGTCTTCGAACGCGTCGCGCTGCGCGGACCGGCTGGAGGAGGGTACGGCGACGCGAGAGCCGTCCTCGAAGCGGTGCTCACGCAGGAAGGGCAGCTCGACGAGGTCGACCTCGCGGTCGAGCTGTCGGCCGGACTTGCGGAACAGGTCCCGAAGGGCGGCCGGGATGGTCGTGGCTGCCGGGCCGGCGTCCCACTTGAACTCGCCGTCCTCGATGAACCCGAGGGCGCCGCCGAGGGTGGGCAGCTGCTCGAGGACGGTGACCTCGTGCCCAAGCTTCGCGAGCCTCGCCGCGGACGCACATCCACCGAGACCGCCGCCGATCACCACCACTCGTGCCATGGCGGCAACCTTAGTGGGCAGTGGCCGACCGGCCCTTCCAGCGTCGCCAGCCGCGACGAACGAGCTTGAACGCGAAGAAGAGCACGACGATCCCGACGACCAACAGGGTCGAGGCGATTCCGAGCGCGATCCACGGGTGGTAGATCGCGAGCGACACGACGCCCAGCACCGTGACGTCCTCAGCGACGCTGGCGATGCCGTTGGTCACGGGCTCGGGGGAGGTGTTGATGGCGAGCCGCGTGCCTGCTTTGACCAGGTGCGACGCCAAGGCGGAACCGCCACCGACGACTCCGTAGATCGCCTGGTCCAGCGTGTCGACGTCCCCGGCCAGCAGGACGCCGATCACCGCACCCACCGTGGGCCGGATCGCCGTCGAGATCGCGTCCCACGTCGAGTCGACGTACGGGATCTTGTCCGCCACGAACTCCCACGCGTACATCACCGCAGCGACTACGAGCACGTCGGTGCGCGTCAGAACCTCGGGGATCTCCTCGGTCCCGCTCACGCGGCCGACCAGACCGAGCACGAGCACCACGAGGTAGCTGTTCACCCCGCTGGCCCAGCCGCTCGAGAACGCCATGGGCAGCAGGTCCATGAGGTCAGTCTGGCAGGACCTTCGAGGGGTTTATCAGCTGACTGACGCCATGAACTCGAGTGCGTCCGCCGCCTGTACCGTCGCGTCTGCGATCTCGAGCACCGGTACGACCGTCATCTCGAACCAGGTGCCGAAGATCGCCATGTCACGAGCGATCGCCTGCGGGTTGTCGGTCGTCACCACGGCGTACCCGCCCTGCTGGTCGACCCGCCCGAGGAACTGCTCGAACGTGACGTCCGACGACGGGACCCACTTGCCGAACACCTGCAACCCACGCGCCTGGGACTCCTCGGTCACGTTGGGACGCGCCGTCCAGGTGATGACGTACTTCATCGCTGCTCCTTTGGCTTGAGGGATGCAACGACGCTAAGCCGCCCCATGGTCGGCTGTCATGACGCGTTCGGGCTCGCCCGTTCGCGTCAGTCGACCATCTCCGCATCTATCACGCTTTCGAGTGACTCTGCGTCGCGCGCGACGACGGTCGTGCCGTCCTCAGCGGTGATGATCGGCCGTTGGATGAGCCGGGGGTGATCGACGAGGGCGTCGATCCACTCGTCCCGTGTGGCCTCGTCGCGGGCGAGACCCTTCACCGCCACCGCGTCCGGCTCGTTCATCCGCGTGATGTGCCAGGGCTCCAGGTCGAGCCTCGCGAGCACGTCGAGGATCTCCACGCGCGTCGGCGGCTGCTCCAGGTAGCGACGCTCGGTGTACTCGATCCCCGCCTCGTCGAGTGCCTTCGTCGCGGCCCGGCACTTCGAGCACGCCGGGTTGACCCAGATCTCCATCAGTTCACGTCCAGCTCGGTGGCGTCGGTCATGGCCAGCAGCTCGTCGTACGTCGTCGAGAACACGGCGGCAGGGTGTCCCGCCGCGGCCCAGATCTCGTCGTACTGCGTGAGCGCACGGTCGAGGTACGTCGGAACCGGGCGCGGATGGTCGATGGGGGACACGCCACCGATGACGTGGCCGGTGTGCTCGCGCACGAACTCCGGAGTGGCTCGCTTCAGCTTCGCCACGCCCAGCTCCGCAGCGACTTTGGCGGTGTCGACGCGGTGACTGCCGCTTGTCAGGATCAGCGCTGGACCGCCGTCCGCGTCGAACACGAGGCTGTTCGCGATGGCTCCGACCTCGCAGCCGAGCGCCTCCGCGGCGAGCGCCGCCGTGTGCACGGAGTCGGGCAGGACCACGATCCTCCCGGTGCCGCCGACGGCCGCCAGAGCGGCCCGAAAGCTGGTGATCGACGCGTGTTCCGCCATGGCACGACAGTAGCGACTGAGCAGATCGCCGCTGTCACCGGCCTGGCAGCCAATATCGAACTAGCGACATTTCACTTAGATCCTTGACGGGCCGCGAGCCCTGCGTAAGGGTGTGCCTCATCACACTTGCCGTGATTCACAACCGGTCTTCTTGGGAGGGGCCCTTGCTCGGCGTGCAGAATCTCGAGGTCGTGTACGACGATGTCGTGCTCGCCCTACGGGGAGTCTCCGTTGATATTCCCGACGGAAAGATCGTGGCACTGCTGGGTGCCAACGGTGCCGGCAAGTCGACTCTGCTGCGTGCACTGTCGGGCTTGCTCGACATCCATGACGGTGAGATCCGCAAGGGTTCGGTGACCCTCGACGGCGAGTCGGTGGGCGAGCTGAAGCCCTCCGGCCTGGCCAAACGCGGCATCAAGCATGTGCTCGAAGGCCGGCGTGTCTTCAAGGAGCTCACGGTCGAGGAGAACCTGCGCGTCGGGGCGCACACCGCGCGGCGCGACCTGGCCGAGAACCTCGAGAGGGTCTACTCGCTCTTCCCGATCCTGTTGGAGCGACGCAGCGGTACCGCCGGCTACCTTTCCGGCGGCGAGCAGCAGATGCTCGCCATGGGGCGCGCACTGATGTCTGGCCCGCGCTACCTCCTCCTCGACGAGCCGAGCCTCGGCCTCGCACCGAAGATCGTCGCGATGATCCGCGACATCATCGTCCAGATCAACGAGCAGGGGACCGGCGTTCTTCTGGTCGAGCAGAACGCCACCATGGCACTGCAGATCGCCCACCACGGCTACGTGATGGAGACCGGACGCGTGGTGATGGACCGGCCGGCGAAGGAGCTGCTGGCGGACCAGGACGTGCGCGAGTTCTACCTCGGACTCGGCGAGGAGGGCGAGGCCGCCCAGTCCTTCCGGAACGTCAAGCACTACCGACGCCGCAAGCGGTGGGCATCATGAGCGAGTCGACCGGAGCAACGGTCCTGACCTTCGACAACGTCCAGCTGTCCTTCGGCAAGGTGAAGGCGGTCAACGGGGTCAGCTTCGAGGTACGCGAGCGCGAGCTCTTCGCGATCATCGGGCCGAACGGCGCGGGCAAGACCAGCATCTTCAACGTGCTGTCCGGTGTGTACCGCCCGCAGCAGGGCTCGGTGATGCTCAACGACAAAGAGCTGATCGGCCTGAAGACCCACACGATCGCCAAACTGGGTATGGCACGCACGTTCCAGAACATCGAGCTGTTCTCGAACTTGACCGTGCTCGACAACCTCATGCTCGGTCGCCACCAGCACATCGCCTACGGCCCGTTCTCCGCGTTCGCCTGGCTTGGCCGGGCGCGTAACCAGGAGCTTCAGCACCGCGCCGTCGTCGAGGACATCGTCGACTTCCTGGAGCTCGAGGCGTGGCGCAAGCTGCCGGTCGGCCTGCTGCCGTACGGCGTCCAGAAGCGCGTCGAGCTCGGACGGGCCTTGGCCATGGAGCCCAAGCTGTTGCTGCTCGACGAGCCCGTCGCGGGCATGAACCTCGAAGAGACCGAGGACATGGCCCGCTTCATCAACGACATCCGCACCGAGCTGCAGATCTCGATGATCATGGTGGAGCACGACATGGGACTGGTCATGGACCTCGCCGACCGCATCCTGGTGGTCGACTTCGGCACCCCGGTGGCGACCGGCACCCCGTCGGTTGTGCAGCGCGACCCGGCCGTGATCCGTGCCTACCTCGGCGGAGACCTCGAGACGGAGGTGGCCGAATGAGCATCACCACCGTCGTCACACGGATCCGCGACCGGGCGCAGGCGTCACCCGATGCGATCGCCATGCGGCACAAGGACTTCGGCGTCTGGCACGAGATCACCTGGGCGAGCTACTGGGACTCGATCGTCACGGCCGCGCACGGCTTGCTCGCGCTCGGGGTGAAGCCGGGCGAGCGGGTCTCCATCCAGAGTGAGAACCGTCCCGAGTGGCTCATCCTCGACCTGGCCAGCGTCGCCGTACGCGCAACCGCCGTCGGGCTCTACCCGACCAACCCGGCTGCCGAGGTGGAGTACCTCGTCAGCCACAGCGGTGCGAAGGTCCACCTCGCCGAGGACCAGGAGCAGCTCGACAAGGTCCTCGACGTGAGCGAGAAGACTCCTGAGCTCGAGCGGGTCCTGTACGTCGAGACGCGCGGCATCAAGGGGTCGTACGACGATGCGCGGCTCCTCGACTGGGCGGACTTCCTCGCTCTCGGCGCCGAGCACCGGGCCGCCAACCCTCGCGCGGTGGACGAGCTCATGGCCGCCGCCCAGCCCGACGACGTCATGACCCTGGTCTACACCTCCGGGACGACCGGGCCGCCGAAGGGCGCCATGCTGTCGGTCGCCAACGTGGAGTTCGCGGTCAAGACCGTCGTCGAGGAGCATGCGTTCTTCAACCCGGGGCCCAACCTGAACGACCTGACGCTTTCCTACCTCCCGCTGTGCCACGTTGCCGAGCGATTCTTCACGACTTGGTACAACGCGGTCGGTGGCACCCAGGTGAACTTCGCCGAGTCGATCGACACGGTCCCGCAGAACCTCCGCGAGGTGCAGCCGACGATCTTCTTCGCCGTTCCCCGGATCTGGG
>DATILB010000327.1:0-8482 GCA_035477015.1 Nocardioidaceae bacterium
GCCTGGCTCCGGAGGACGTGGTACGCCGGAATCCGCCAGGTGTGCTCACCTCGCGACCCGATCGTGCCGTAGCGCTTCACCGCGTTGTAGAGCTTCTGCTCGGGCAGTCCCATCGCGACGATGTTGTCGCGCATCTTGTTGATCAGCGGGACGAACACCACGATCAGGCCGACGATCACCTGCGGCTTCAGGTTGCCGACCGTCTCGATGGCCAGCTTGTACAGCGGTCCGGCGCCGATCAGTTCGAGCACCTGGAAGTCGACGGCGATGTGCCGCGCCTCGTCGGAGTTGATGTGCTTGAAGACCTGGTGGCATACCGGGTCGTCCACCTCGTCGAGCAGGAACTTCACCAGTGCTCCGTCGAGGGCGCACTCGAGCAACGGGATCAGAGCTGCCAGGCCACTGAGCGGCAGGGTGTCGCCGTACGTGTCGAGGGTCTTGATGGCCATCTTGACGTTGATGTTCGGCTCCGGCATCGAGCCGTCCGCGTCGAGCATCCCCCAACGCTTCATCAGGGCGAGCTCGGCGTTCGCGTGCTTCTGCTCCTCGGCATGGAAGTACTCGTAGATCTCCTGGATGGTGGCCGTCGGTGCCTTCTTCGCCAGCGATGCGAAGCCACGAGCACCGACGTGCTCGATCCACACCAAGTCGGCCATGAACGGCTGCATCTTCCGGCGCAGCTCAGGGGTCATCGTCTCGGCGCCGGGTGCGTCCCAGTCGATGTCGGCCAGGGACCACTGCTTGTCCTTGATCGTCTGCAGCATGTCGTCGAAGTCGAACGCCATCGTCCTTCTCCTGTCAGTCGAGGGGTGCGATCCGGCCGAGCAGGCCGGAGACTCGGTTGTACGGCGTGGGCAGCAGCCGCTTGGTCGCCCAGATCAGCTGCGCATCCGGCTGCGGTACGACGTACAGGCGACCGCGGTCGTGGCCGTCGAGCGTCATGCGTGCGACCCGCTCGGGTGAGAAGCCGAACTTGATCAGGAGATTCGCCGCCTTCGCCGCACCGGGCTCGATGAGGTCGGTGTTGTCGAGGATGTTGGTCCGCACACCGGTCGGGCAGAGGACTGTCACCTTGACGCCGGTGCCGGCCAGCTCGGCGGCAAGGGTCTCGGACAGGCTCATCACGCCGGCCTTGCTCACGTTGTACGCCGCCATGCGCGGCGCCGCAGCGAAGCCGGCTGCCGACGCGACGTTGATGATGCCGCCACGGCCGGCCTTCCGCATTGCCGGCACGAAGACGTGGCAGCCGTGGATGACTCCCCAGAGGTTGATGTCCAGGGTGCGGTGCCACTCCTCGAGCGACGCCTCGCCGACCACGCGGCCACCGGCACCAATGCCGGCGTTGTTCACCACCAGGTCAGGTGGTTGCCCGAGCCAGTGCTCGGCGGTGGACGCGAGGCCTCGGACGTCGTCCTCACTCGCTACATCACACAGGGCGGCCATTGCCTGGCCACCGGCTTCCTCGACGAGGGCCACCGTCTCCTTGGCCGACTCGACATCGATGTCCGAGCACACGACTCGGCCTCCACGGCGAGCGAGCTCGCGGGCGAACGCCCGGCCGATCCCACTCCCCGCCCCAGTGACGACCGCGGCGGAACCCCGCGTCCGTTGTTTCTGCAGGCGCATGCCCTCAGATTGCATTCTGAGGGCACCTGCCGTCAAGATGTGTCTGTGAAAACGGCCCGCGTGTCTCCCCGGCGCTATGGCGGCAAGACCGCCGAAGAGCGTCGGGTCGAGCGGCGCGCCACCCTTGTGGCCGCATCGCTGGCCATCTGGCAGGAGCAGGGCTGGGCGGCGGTGACCATGCGCGGGGTCTGCGCCCGCTCGGGGCTGACGGACCGCTACTTCTACGAGAGCTTCAGCGACCGCGACGCGCTGCTCGTCGCTGTCTGGGACCAGATGCGCGACGAGACGCTGACGATGCTGCTCAGCGTCATCACGACCGCCCGGGACCTGTCACCTCTGGAGCAGCTCCGGGCCGCCCTCAGCGCGGTCGTGCACCACATCACCGACGACCCGGCGAGGAGCCAGATCATCTTCGGCGACCATGCGGGGAGCGCGGCGTTGGAGCAGCGTCGCCGCGACACCGTGCAGATGAGCACGGACCTGATGATCGCGACGGCCCGGCCCTACCTGCGCCCGGACGTCGACGAGCAGGCGTTCCGGATCAACGTGCTGGTGGGCATCGGGGGCTTCGTCGAGCTGATGCTGGCCTGGCGATCGGGGCTCATCGACGCGGACCCGGACAGCATCGTCGATCACCTGCAGGGTGTCGGCGCCGCGCTGGCGCCACGCTTCCTGCGCCAATCGTTCTGAGGGTCGGCCAGTTGGCGACGGAGTTCGACCATATGAGCGATGTCCACCGCCCGCACACGAGCGCAGCATGAGCTGAGCCCTGGTGGAGGTGGCACATGGTCCGCGTCATTCGCTGCACCGTCGTCCTCCTGCTGACCCTCCTGCTGACTGCTGCCGGCTGTGACGAGGACCCGCCACGCCTCGGCGGGTCGCAACAGACGGGGTCGCCCAGCGCGTCGGACTCGAACACCCCGACCGGGACCACGCCGACGCCGTCGGACTCACCGTCGACCAGCGCGACTCCCACGGCTCGCATGTCGGGAGTCGCCAGGCGGACGGGGATCACGATCACGAAGGACGGCACCCCCATCGACGCCCTGGGGCTCAGGGCAGTCGGCTGGACGGTCCTCGCCGAGCAGGGCGAGGCGCATTGGGCCGACCCGTCGCTCGGATCGATGGTCGTGTCATGGGACGTGCCGGACAGCCGGGCGGTCTCCGGGTTCGATATCTCCGTCTGGGGGCGAGTCACGGGCGCCAACCTGGCGATGTCGCCCAACCTGTCGACAACGGTGTTCACGGGTGTGTCGGTGCAGACCAGTGCCCACTCGAGGGACGGGAAGACGGCAGAAGCGCCGATCCGCCACATGAGGGTGGGTGTGCCCGAGCAGCTGGTGGGTAACACAGCCACGGTGTCGGTGAACCTCAGCTGGCCGGTGCCAGTGCTGGTGACCTACAACTACGTCTACGAGTAGGGCCGGTCAACCTCGGAACGGCGACACTGGCACCCCTGCCGCGTTGGTCGCGAGCGCGAAGACGGAGCCGGCGAGCGGCTCATCTGTGAGATTGAAGCGAGCGGTCGTGATGTAGAGCGTGCCGTCAGCACCGAAGGCACAGCTCGTCACCCGGCTGACCGGCATCGGCACGATCCCGATCAGCTGACCGTCCGGGCTGAACCGCCGCACCTCGGTGCCCTCCCACACCGCCACCCAGATGGTGCCGTCGGCGGCGACCGTGAGCCCGTCGGGCAGGCCAGGCGCGATCGTGCAGAGCGATCCGAAGTCCCCCACCAAACCCTCGTCTGGCTCGTAGTCGGCTTGGAGAAGCAGCCCGGCGAAGCTGTCGACGAGATACATCGTGCGGTCGTCGGGGCTCCAGCCGAGCCCGTTCGGGAGGGTGAACCCACTCGCCAGCTCGACGCTCCGCGAGCTCCCGTCCCACCGGTGCAGGGCGCCGGCTCCGGGGACGAACTCCAGGTGGGTGCTGCCTGCCCAGAGCCGCCCGGCCGAGTCGCACTTGGCGTCGTTCATCCGTCGGTGTGGATCCGCCAGCACCGGGTCCGAGATCGTGAGGTCCGACCCGACGACGAACCCGAAGCCGTCGGACACGGCGACGGCGAAGCCGGGCTCGCTCTCGCGCGGCGCGACCGCACCCACGATCGTGTCCAGGTGGACCGACTCCGTCCGACCTGCGGCGAGATCGCTCTCGTGGATCCAGCCCTCGGTGATGTCGACCCAGCAGAGTCGTCCGGTGCGCTGGTCGAACACGGGACCCTCGCCGACCACAGCTTCCGCAGGGATGACGACATCGGGCTGGTCGAAGACCTGGACGCTCTTCATCGCTCCTCCACCGCCCGTAGAGCGGCCTTCATATAGCCCAAGGCGAACGCCATGCCGGCGTGCCAGGAGGCGTCGCAGGTCATCTGCGGCGTGTGGTCGGGGATCAGCACGCCGTCGTACCCGTGCTCGGCGTACGTGCGCAGCGCCTTGAACATGTCGACGTAGCCCTCGTCGAGAAACACCTCGTGGTAGCTCGGCATCCGCCCCACGACGTTGCGGAAGTGGACGTAGCCGATGCGGTCCTGGCCGGCGAATCGCGCGATGACCTCGTAGATGTCGAGGTCGGCCATCTCCGAGATCGTGCCCTGACAGAACTCGAGGCTGTTGTTCGGACTGGGCACCACCTCGACCAGCCGCTGGAGCGCGGCTTCACTGGTCAGCACCCGGGCGGTGTTGCGTAGCACCGGGAGCGGCGGATCGTCGGGGTGCGCGCAGAGGCGTACGCCGGCCCGCTCGGCGACCGGCACCGCTGCCCGCAGGAAGTACTCGAAGCGCTCCCACACCTCCTCGGCAGACACTGCACCGATCGACTCGTCACCGACTTCGCCGTAGTCCATGTTCCAGACCTGGCCGACGGGGATCTCGGGCTGCTCGGTGAGCGCCTCCGCGTCGAACCCGATCGACTCGGCACCGCCTCGGGCATACAGACCCGTGCGGTGGCCCCAGACTCCGGCCAGCGAGAAGTTGTAGCCCAGCCGAGGGATTCCTGCCTCGCCGAGCAGCCGGATGCTCTCGAGCACGGCTTCGAGCTGCTCGTCCCGCTTCGGTCCCGCGAGCAGGACGTCGTACCAGTGGCCGGGGTCGAGGTTCTCGACCGCGTGCAGGACCAGGCCCTGCTTCTCGACGAGGGTCTTGGTCTCCTCGATCTCTTGCAGCGTCCACGGCTTGCCGACTCGATGGGTCGGACCCCAACCCGACTGCCGGCCGGTCGACTCGGGGATGCGTGGACCACCGCTGAAGTAGTTGACCAGGTGCGCGACGATGTGGGTGGCTCCGGCCTGCTTGGCGAACCGGAGGTTGTCCTCGGTCAGCAGGTGGCGGTAGAGCCCCAGCCCGATCTTCATCTCTCGAGTCCTCCCACGCCGCCCTGCTCGTCGTCGAGAGCCAGCATGGCGCGTCGGCACTCACTGAGAAAGGACCTGAGGGAGCGGGACCACGGCGCCTCCCAGTCGCCGCCTGGCCCCGCCCCTCAGTCGGGGAAGCTGTTCATACCATTCATCCCATGAATAGAATGAGTATAGGCTTGAGTCTCGTCAAGGCCTCGGCGAAGATTTGACCCCGGCACCAGGAGCAGTCATTGGCTGAGCGGCTCAGCAAGTCGATCACCGACGAGCTGCTCGCACGCATCTCGCGCGGCGACTTCGGCCCCGGTGACCAGCTGCCGACGGAGACCGAGCTCATGGTCGAGTACGGCGTAGGCCGCAACACTGTGCGCGAGGCGATGCAGGCACTCCGGGCCCTCGGCATCGTCGAGATCAGACCTCGCCTGGGCGCCCGGGTCCTCGAGAGCGCCGGCGAGAACGTCCTCGCCACCTCGGCCATCTCGCGTCTCCTCCGGGACGGCACGGTGGACGAGCTGTACGACGTACGACTGGTCCTGGAGCCGGCCGCGGCCGAGCGCGCCGCCCGGAACCGTTCTGAGGAGGACCTCCTCGCCATCAAGCGGGCCCTCACGCACTTCCGCGTCGCCTACGAGATGGGCGAGAACGTCTTCGAGGCCGACATCGCGTTCCATGCCGCGATAGCGCAGGCGAGCGGGAACAGCATGCTCGCGAGGATCCTCTCCCCTATGGCTGACGTGTTGGCAGAGGCCCGTCGCGCGACGGGGACGCTTCCCGAGGCGGTCGAGCTGGCGCTGCACGAGCACGACTTGATCGCGGCGGCCATCGAGGCGAAGTCGGCTCGGAGCGCCCGGGCGGCGATGACGACGCACATCAAGTCCGGCATCTGGGCGATCAACGAGCTGAAGAAGCGCGATGACGTGTAACGCGTCCGGCCGTTCTTCCCAAGTAGGGGCATGACATCGATGACAGAGAGGGATGACGGCGCCGATGACTCGGGGTCCGTCAGCCGTATCGGGAGCGACCCCGATGCGCTCGAGGCGTTCTACCGGCAGCACGTCGAAGCAGTTCAGCGCTTCGTCGCGCGGCGGGTGGACGACCCACACCTTGCGGCAGACCTGACCGCGGAGATCTTCCTCGCCGCCGTCGGATCGGCCGCCGGTTACCGCCCTGAGCGAGGCCGTCCCGCGGCCTGGCTCTACGGGATCGGGCGCAACGTGATCGCGACTGAGCTGCGACGGCAGCGACGGCACCAGGACCTGCTGCAGCGGGTCCGAGGCAGGCGGGTCCTCGAGGAGGACGCGCTCGGCCGGATCGAGGAACGGCTGGCGACGGAGCGGCAGGCCCGCCTGGTCATGTCGGCCGTGGCGAAGCTCTCGTCACGCGATCGCGCGATCGTGGAGCTGGTCGACCTCGACGGGCTCGAGGTCCAGGAGGCCGCGGCCGTCCTGGGGCTCAAGCCGGGCACTGCGCGCGTCCGCCTGCACCGGGCCCGGTCCCGGATCAAGTCCCTCGTCGTATCCCATCCCCTGCCGGCACCGCTGGCGACCCTGACCCAGGAGGTCTGACCATGAACCACCCACCCGAGCTCGACTCGTTCGAGACCACGCTCCTGCAGGAGCTGCGTACCACGGTTGCGCAGCGGCAGCCCGCGCCGACCCGGCGCACGACTCGCCGCACGCTCGGCGCTTCCGGAGCTGTCGTGACCGCTGCGGTCGCCGCCGCCTTCGGCTGGTCCGTCCTCCAACCGTCGGCAGCCTTCGCCGTCGACGAGGCGTCCAACGGGGACGTCGTCGTACGCATCCACGAGCTCAGTGACACCGAGGGCCTGGAGAAGGCCTTGGCCGACCATGGCATCCAGGCCAGCGTCGACTACGACGCGCCCGGCGACCTCGGCGACTTCGGGAGTGCAGACGTCGAGCCGCTTCCGGGTGGAGAAGGCCCCCTCACCGTCGGAGAGCCAGCCGCGGGCGACGTGTGCGGCTTCGGCGACGTGGTCACCTCACCGCCGATGACGAGCACCGTCGTTGACGACGAGTTTGTCATCACCATCCCGGCGGACTCCCCACTCCGCGAGCCGGGTAGGGAGCTCACGATCACCAGTAGTGGTGGTGTCGACGAGGGCTTCACGGGCCTGGCGGTCTCATGGACCGATGGTGGTGTCGAGTGCGGCATGGCTCAGGCGTCCGCGGGCGTCGTACCTGCACCGTAGAAACCCACCGAGCGAACAGGCGAGGGCCCTAGGGCTCTAGCCTGTTCGAGCTCCAGATGGAGTGGAGTGGGAGCACCAGCCACATCACGACCGTGAGGAGGAACGTCAGCACGCCGAACGTGATCGTGACCGACGAGCCCCACAGCACGTCGGAGACCAGCACGGTGATGCCCAGGATCGAGAAGGACGCCAGCACTATTGCGATCAGCAACATGAGGTTCCCGCGTACGACGATGCGCTCCTTGTCGTGCTTGCGGAAGGCGAGCCGGTGGTGGACGACCGGCGAGATGACGACGATGGCGGCGATCCCGGTGACCAGAAGGGTCACGTAGTAGATCACCTTCTGGAAGTCCGTCACGCGCTGGAAGCCTGAGCTGAAGGCGATGACCAGCAGGAAGCCCACGAGCAGCAGGATCCCGCCCTGGATCACCCGGAGCTCCTGAAGCAGCTCGTTCAGCTCGCGATCCAGCCGGTGACCGTGGCTGCCAGTGGTGTGATCGTCGTCCGCCATGTGCTCAGGCTGGCAGAGGTCGGGCCTGCCCGTCAGCATCTCTCAGCGTGGCCGAATTCGTGCTTGGACACCGCATGAAGTAACGTTTGACGTGAAGACCCGTGATCGTGCCGGGTCGCAGTACTAGCCTTCTTGCGAAATCGCGCTCTGCGCGCTCCTCGAGACTGGTGTCTCGACTTGGATTTTCCTTCACCAAGACTTCGGTCCGTCTCGTACGGACGCGGTATTACTCGGCCCCACACGGAGTGGCGCCGATCGCTCTTGAAAGGGGCAACAACATGGCACAGGGAACTGTGAAGTGGTTCAACGGCGAGAAGGGCTTCGGCTTCATCGCTCAGGAAGAGGGCCCGGACGTATTCGTGCACTTCTCTGAGATCGAGGGCACCGGCTACAAGAACCTCGAAGAGAACCAGAAGGTCGAGTTCGAGGTCACCCAGGGCCCCAAGGGTCCCCAGGCCGCCAAGGTCCGCGCGATCTGAGTCGCACTAGCGACAAAAGCGATCCGGGTCAGCCCCTAGGGGCCGACCCGGATCGTTTGCTTTTGTGGGGCTCAGCCGGGCTGAAGGCCCACGTTGCCAGCCTGGAACGATCCCGGCGGCGGGATGATGCCGTTGAGGCGGCACCACTCGCCCGGGGGACGCTGGCTACGACGCGGGATGCCGTTGGACGGCTCCTGCTGGAACGGGATCGGCGGCAGCGGCGGCAGCTCCTGGTCCTTCTCCGCCTCGAGCTCGTCGGCGTCCTTCTCCTCCGACATACCGATCGGTCCGACCCGCTGGGCGTTGAG
>DATILB010000328.1:0-12347 GCA_035477015.1 Nocardioidaceae bacterium
GGCGTTGTCTCGCACGATCTCCCCGGTGTCACGGTTGAACTGCGCCAGGCGCACGATGGCACCGCCGGGCAGCGGGCGGCCTACGGAACCCACCTTCATTCCAGTGACGTTCCCGAGGATCGCGCCGCCCTCACTCGATGCCCAGAACTCCAACACGCGAGCCGGGGCGAACCGCTCCTGCACCCTGCGCCAAAGCCCCCGAGGCATGCCCGAGCCCATGAAGAGGCGCACGCGGTGGTCCCGTTCGGCCGGGCTGCGCGGGGCATCGACGAGGAGGTTCAGCTCGGTCCACGTGTAAGAGACGACCGTGACGCCGTACCGGCGGACTTCGTCCCAGAAGGTGGCGGGATTGAGCTCGCTGACCATGCCGAGGCGCGCGCCGCCGACGACGGCCCCGCCGATCGCGGTGAGCAGACCTGCGGGGTGGTGCATCGGCGAGACCGTGAAGACGGTGTCCTTGCTCGACAGGGCGGCCGAGGTCGCCACGCCATACGCCGTGAGCGCCCACCTTCCGTTGGTGATGTGCACGGCCTTGGTGTTCTCGCCGGACCCGGTGAACACGACGAACGCGAGGTCGCCGGCCCGGCCGCTGTTGCGGACGAACCAGTCGGGCATCGGCTCAGCATCCTTCGACCGGATCTCGAGGTCGCCGACACCCTCCGGGGCCAGCGCGCCGCCAGCCAGCAGCAGCAGCTCGTGGGGGATGCCTGGGGGAACCACGTCGTCATGATCCGGATCGGCGATGACAAGGGTCACGCGTCCGAGGCGGGCCTCACGAGCTGCGTCACCATCCGGTCTCATGAGTACGGCGACCGCGCCGATGCGGTTCAGGGCGGTGACCAGGGCGAGCCCGGTCGGGCGGGGGTGCATGAGGATCCCGACACGGTCCCCGGGACGGACACCTCGTCGCACCAGGCCGCGGACGAGTCGGTCGACGCGGTAGTTGATCGTGGCGTAGTCGTACACGAGTCCCTCGAAGAGGAGCCCCACCTCTTTGGCATTGCGTGACGATGCCCGGTCGAACTCGAGCGCGAGCGAGACACGCGTCGACGACTTCATCCGGGAGACGCGGCCGATCCGGGGCACCTGAGCCACAGGGGCGGCCAGCCTGCGAGCCCGCTCGATGGGGTGCGAGGTCGCTTCCACGAGCCGTCGACCCGTCGCCTCGGCGAACTCCGTTGCCAGGCTGACATTGAGCTCGAGACGGCCGAGCGGCTGGACCGCCTCCACCGCCTCCTGCTCGACGATCTGCTCAGGTTGGTCGGCCAGGCCGTCACGCCACTTCACCCAGGACGCCACGACCGGCCAGGTGGTCCGCATCGCCGTGCCGCCCACCACGATGCCGAAGTGCCCGGTGGGGACGGCCATCTCGTAGACCCGTGCGCGAGGCGCGGCCCGGCGGATGGCCCGGACGGATGCAGCCTGGGCGATCTCGTCGACCTCGCCAACGAAGGTCAGGATCGGGACGGTCAGGTCGGCGAGCGAGACGGCACGCCCGGCCACCTCGAACCCACCGGCGAGCATCCGGTTGTGGATCACGAACTGGTCGAGCACGTAGGCGAGTGACGGTCCGGGGAACGCGACCCAGCCCTCCTTCATCAGGAAGCGCCGCTGGCCCTCGCGGGGGAGCAGCGCGTCTCGGTCGTGCAGGCTCAGCAGGAACCGGACGCGGCCGGTGAGGGAGCCGACCGGGTCCAGTGCGCGGAAGCCAGTGCGGGTCATCCATCCAGGGATCGCCGTCTTAGCGAGGGTGTTGCCGGCTAGCCGGGCACCGACCTCGGCCACCGGCTGGGGGATCTTGAACGGCGGGCTGGCGTGCATGTCGACGGGGGAGCCGAACACGGTGATGCTCGCGATCCCCTTGCTACGCCGGAACGCAGCAGCCTGGTAGCAGAACATCCCGCCCTGCGAGTAGCCGCCGATGTGGACGTCGGCCCCGGTGGCTTCGCGGACGTGGGTGACGCAGGCGTCGACCGCGAGGACGTGATCCTCGAAGGTGCGCTCGAGGCCACCTGGCTCGTGCTCTGGCGAGCCGAAGTCGACGATCCACGGCTGAACGCCGAGACCGGCCAGGGTGCGGACCGCGCTCGCCTGAGGTGACACGTCGAACACCTCGGTGCTCACCATGAGTGGCGGGACGAGCAGGACGGCGGGAGCGTCGTCCGGAAGGTCGAAGGAGTACTTGCGCAGTCGGTGGTGCGGCCCTCGCTCCATCACCTCGAACGCGGCCGGTTCCTCGCCGGTCTGAAGGCCGCCGTACCTCGCGACCTCAAGGAGGTTCTGCGCGTGACGTGTCATCCGACCCAGGGCACTCATGACTGTTCTTCTATCAGCATCCGCAGTGACTTCTTCCATCTGTCCAGCACACGTTGGCGGGGGCCGAGCTGACCGCTGACCATCGTGGTGATGGACAGTCCCGTCAGCAGGTCGATCGTGAACTCGATGGGGTAGGTCGCGTCGCCGAACGAGTCACCGAGCACTTCGGCGTAGCTCTCGCGCATGGAGCGGAACAGCTCCTCCTCGAGCGCGGCCACAGCGGCGCGCAGATCGGCGTCGGTGCGTGCGGCCACCCAGAGCTCGAGTGCGGTGAAGAAGACCGGGCCGTTCAGGTCCTGCCAGGCCAGGTCGATCACTGCGTCCAGACGGTCGTCGCCTTCGGGGATGGCGGCGGCGGCCTTGCGGAACCCCTCGATCCGTTGGGCCGTCACGTGGCCGGTTGCGGCCACCATCAGGTCGACCTTGGTGGGGAAGTGGTGGAGCAGCGTCCCCCTGGCCACGCCGGCCCGCTCCTGGACCTCGCCGACGGTCGTTGCGGCGTACCCCCGCTCCAGCAGGCAGGCGGCCGCGGCGTCCAGGAGCTTGGCGCGGGTTGTTGCACGCCTCTCCTCCTGAGTTCGGCGCACGGGTGTTGCTGTCATGCCAAATACCGTACGCTTGGACTGTTTCTGTGTCGAGCCCGGGAGGCCCACCGATGGACGCACGTACGGTCCGCAAGCAGCTCCGCTCCGCCCGCGCCACGGCGCGTTGGGCGCGACAGAACCCCGCGGCCGTCGCTGAGATCGCACGCGGGCTGCTCGCCACGCGTCGAGGCGGTGCCGAAGCTCCGGCGTACGACGGGGATCGCGTCGCGCCGGAGGGGCTGGACGCGTTCGACCGGTCGGTGACTGTCTCGACGGACACGGCGGCGTCTCCTGAGGCAGTCCGCGCGTTCCTCGATGACTTCGGCCGGTTGCCCGACTGGATGGGCATGCATGCCGGGTGGCGCGGCGAGCCGCCGGCCGTCGCGGAGGAGGGCAGCACCTTCGTCCAGAAGGTGAAGATGATGGGTATCCCGGCCGAGATCTCCTGGACCGTCGTCCAAGCCGGTTCGGACACGATCTCCATCGAGGGTGCCGGGCCGATGGGCCTGGTGATGCGGATCTGGTTCAGCGTCCAGCCGGCCGCTGACGGGTCGCGCCTGTGGGCGGACGTCGGCCTGAGCGGCGACCCGATCAAGGGCCCGATGGGCGGGTCGGTCGCGAAGAACGTGCACGAGACCATGGAGGCATCGCTGGCCAGACTGGCCGAGATCGTCGCCACCACGGAGGTCGGCCCCGCCAAAGCGGGAAAGGTGCTTCACCACGTGTCCGGCCGCCGGCTGGACCCGAACACGCCAGTGATCGTCGGCGCCGGTCAGGTCGCTCAGCGACGACCCGACGCCGCGAAGGACCCCGCAACGCTGTCAGTCGAGGCACTCCGTCTGGCCGAGGCAGACAGTGGGGTGGCAGGTCTGCTCAAAGCCGCAGACTCCGTGTACGCCGTGGCCAGCGCCTCCTGGACCTACCGCGACCAAGGCGCGCTCGTCGCCGCGGCAGTCGGCGCCTCGCCCAAGGCGACCGTGCAGTCGGCCAGGTTCGGCGGCGATGCGGGACAGGTCCTCATCAACACCGCCGGCGAGGCCATCGCGTCCGGCGAAGCGTCCGTGGTGCTGGTCTGCGGCGCCGAAGCCGGGGCAACGCTGGCGTCGTCACCCGACCAGCCGGCCTGGCCGACCCAGAACCGTGATGTGAAGCCAACGCAGGTGATCGGCAGCGAGCGCGAGGCGAACAACGACGCCGAGTCGAAGGCCGGCCTGATGGCACCCATCTACGTCTACGCGCTGATGGAGCAGGCGATGCGCGGCAAGCTCGGCCTGTCGGTCGACCAGCACCGTGACCGGATCACCAAGCTGTGGTCGTCACTCTCCGAGGTCGCGGCACGCAATGAGCACGCCTGGCAGCCGAAGGCCTTCAGTCCTGAGGAGCTGGGGGAGCCGACCGAGGACAACCGACTCGTGTCGTCGCCGTACACCAAGCTGCTGTGCGCGAACCTGCAGGTCGACCTGGCCAGCGGCCTGATCCTGACGAGCGTTGCGGCCGCTGAAGCGGCGGGTGTGCCGCAGGAGAAGTGGGTCTTCCTGCACGCCGGCGCCGCGGCGTACGACGAGTGGTTCGTCTCCGAGCGCGGCGACCTTGCCGCGTCCCCGGCGATCGGCACGATCGGCAAGGCCGCGTTGGCACATGCAGGCCTCACGATCGACGACATCGACCATGTCGACCTGTACTCCTGCTTCCCGGTCGCTGTGCAGATCGCCGCCGCCGAGCTCGGGCTCGGTCTCGACCGGCCGCTGTCCGTCACCGGTGGCCTCACCTTTGCCGGCGGCCCAGGCAACAACTACGGCGGACACGCGGTCGCGAGCCTGGTGCAGCGGCTGCGTCAGGACCCGAGTGCCTACGGTCTCTCGACCTCGCTCGGCTGGTACGTCACCAAGCACGCGCTGGGGATCTACTCCGCCCAGCCGCCAGTGACGCCGTACCGCTCCCTGCACCCGGTGGTCGACCCGGCGCCCACGCGTCCCGTCCTGTCGTCGTACGCCGGTCCGGCCGTGGTCGAGTCGTACACCGTCGCGTACGACCGAAACGGGCCGGAAGCCGCCATCGTCAGCGCAGTGACGCCGGACGGGTCACGCGTGCTGCTCCGGTCGACCCAAGTCGACGTGATCGCCGAGCTCGAGAGCTCCGACGCCCTCGGCTGGTCGGTCATCGTGGACGCCAATGCCCTTGCTGTCACCGATCGCGAGCGTCAGGCGCTTCCGGCGGTGCCTGAGCCGACCGTCCTGGTCGAAAACCGCGGTCCCGTGCGCATCATCACGCTGAACCGCCCACACCGTCGCAACGCGATCGACCTCCCGACCGCCGAGCTCCTCGAGCGGGTCGTGGACGCTTTCGAAGCGGACCCGACTGCCCGCGTCGCGGTGCTGACCGGGGCCGGCGGCACTTTCTGCGCCGGCATGGATCTGAAGGCCGCGGCTGCAGGGGCTTTCGCGCTGACCGAGAAGCGGGGGCCGCTCGGCATCGCGGGCGTGCCGATCAAGAAGCCCGTCATCGCCGCTGTCGAGGGCCATGCGCTCGCCGGTGGCTGCGAGCTCGCACTCGTCGCCGACCTGATCGTCGCCTCGACCGAGTCCGAGTTCGGGATCCCCGAGCCGAAGCGTGGCTTGGTAGCCGCGGCCGGGGGAGTGCTGCGACTCGCCCAGCGGCTGCCGCGAAACATCGCCATGGAACTCGCCCTCACGGGCGACCCGATGCCGGCAACCCGGATGGCGGAGCTCGGCCTGGTCAACCGCCTCGCCGATCCCGGCAAGGCGCTCGACGTCGCTCTCGAGCTGGCAGAGCAGATCGTGGCCAACGCCCCGCTGTCGATCGAGGTCAGCAAGGAGATCATCGAGCAGCACGCGGACTGGAGCCGCGAGGAGGAGTTCGCGATGCAGTCGGAACTCGCGGGCAGGGCAGTCATGTCAGAGGACGCGGGTGAGGGCGTCCGTGCTTTCGCCGAGAAGCGCGCGCCAGTGTGGAAGGGGTGTTAACCCAGCACCAGGTGCATGAGTTTCGAGGCAAAGTCCCGCAGCTCGCGTTCGGTCACCAGCCGCGGTTCCGCATCGGGCACCAGGACCAGCGAGTGGATCAACCTGGCAAGGAGCCCCGGAAGCATCGG
Source organism: Nocardioidaceae bacterium (assembly GCA_035477015.1). Taxonomy (GTDB): domain Bacteria; phylum Actinomycetota; class Actinomycetes; order Propionibacteriales; family Nocardioidaceae; genus SSC3. The sequence continues at coordinate 6,013 of DATILB010000328.1, forward strand.
GTCGGTCGCCTGCTCCAGCAGCCCAAACGAGTCCTTCGTCTGGTTGATCATGTCCTCGATGAATCCCGCACCCAAGGCGAAGGCATCCGCTGAGCCGACGGTCAGTGCCGCCAGGGTGTCGTACTCCTCGAGAGCCAGGGAACGTTGCAGCAACGGGTGACTACGCATGTCGATGACAGTCTTGGCGAAGCCGGCCGCAACGCGTTCCTCGGGCGAGTCGAAAGTCCCGACGAACTCACGGATCCTTTCGATGAACCGCTGGACCTCCAGCAGAATGGCTGCTTGGACGATCTCTTCCTTGTTGCCGAGGCGCCGGTACAGGGTGGTGCGGTTGACCCCCGCCTTCCGCGCGATGTCGTCGGTCGTCGTCCGCCGGATCCCCAGATGTGCGAACTGGTCCAGCGCGGCGTCGAGGATCGTCTCATCTGCGGTCTGGCTCATCAGGACTCCTAGTCGTGTCCTGCGACACGTTATTGCCATCGGCGATGGAACATGTGCAACGATACATCGAAAGACGTTGCAACGTTGCACGGAAGGCGGAGATCATGTCGCAGCCGAGTTCAGCACCGATCGGACCGGGCTCCCTCACCTGGCAGCACTTCGGCGACATGCGCGAGCTGCTGCTGTTCGGCAGGGTGGGCACCCTGCAGAACATGCATCCCGCCGTGGGGCGCGCACTTCAGGACCACTCGAACTTCTTCAACGACCCGTCGGACCGCCTGGTCAGGTCGCTGCCACCCATTCTGGGGGTGGTGTACGACGCACCGGGGGACGGGACGGGTGGCGAGGTGCGCGACTTCCACCGGGACATCAAGGGCACCCACGCCGACGGCGCCAGATACCACGCCTTGGATCCGGAGGTCTTCTGGTGGACCCACGCGACGTTCATCGAGCTCATCATCGCGACGCAAGGGTTCTTCGGCACGCCACTCACGGAGGACGAGAAGGACCAGCTGGTCAGAGAAGGCGTCACCTGGTGGCGACGATACGGGCTGTCTGACCGCCCCGTGATCGACAACTACTCCGACTTCTCGGCGTACTGGAACGAGATGCTGGAGACCGTGCTCGAGCGGAACGTCACCACTGACTGGGCGTTCGAGGTGGACCCGAGAACGTTGCCCGCCTTCCCCGGAGTCCCAGGCCCGCTCTGGTGGATCATCCGCCGCCCCGCACTCCGGGCGAACCTCTGGTTGACGAACGCCACCTTGCCTCCGCGTGCGCGACAGACGTTGGGGCTGGAATGGCACCGGCGTGACGAGCTGGCTTTCCGGGTGTTCGCACGCTCCGTTCGTACGACGTGGCCCCTGCTCCCCGAAATCGTGCGCATCCACCCGCGGGCTCGGCAGGGCATGAAACGACCTCAGCAGGAGAGTGAGACAGCACGTGCGGCCTAGGCCGACACGAGACAGGATGAGGGCATGACCGACGTTTCGTTCGAACGCCGTGGTGCCGGGGACCCGATCGTGCTGGTGCACGGCCTCGGCAGTCGTTGGGAGATTTACGAACCGGTCCTGGACCTGCTGGCGGCCTCCCACGACGTCATCTCGGTAGACCTGCCCGGTTTCGGGGTCGAACCCCTGACCTCGGACGTCGAGCCCGGCCCGTTGGGCTACGCCTCCTGGCTGGCTGACCTGCTGCTCGACCTGGACGTCAAAGACCCCCATGTCGTGGGCAACTCGATGGGCGGTGGCATCGCCCTCGAGCTCGGGCGACGTGGAGTGGCTTCACGCGTCACGGCGTTCTCACCGATCGGCTTCTGGCACACGCCCGGACGGATCTGGACGCAGTCGGTGCTGACGGTCCTGCGGAGTATCGGGATGGCAGCGTCGCCGGCGATCGACCGGATGGCCGCCATTCCTCCGCTCAAGGCCGCCCTGCTGGGTTCTGTCATCGCCAGGCCGTCGCAGGTCTCGACCAGCGACGCCGTGCTCCACATTCGAGGGATCATCGAGGCCAAGGGCTTCCCGGCCGCGCGCAACAGCTTCAGTCACTATGCCCTCAGCGTGGGCGACGACCTCGGCTCCCTGCCGGACATCCCGGTCACGATCGCTTGGGGCACGCGCGACGTTGTGCTGCCGCACCGCACCCAGAGCGCCCGCGCACGTGACCTGATGCCCTTCGCGCGGCACGTTGACCTCAAGGGTCTTGGCCATACCCCCTTCTCCGACGACCCGGAGCTGTGCGCCCGCGTGATCCTGCAGGAGCAGTGATGACCGCACCGTCGATCGCCATCATCGGCAGCGGCTTCGCAGGGCTCGACGCAGCCGTCCAGCTGAAGAAGGCCGGCTACACCGACATCACGATCCTCGAGAAGGCGGACGAGGTCGGCGGAGTGTGGCGGGAGAACACCTACCCCGGCGCTGCGTGTGACGTGCCCTCCCCGTTCTACTCGTACTCGTACGAGCGCAACCCGCGCTGGCCGCGTCGATTCTCCCAGCAGCCCGCCATCCTCGAGTACCTCAAAGGCGTGGCTGACAAGTACGACGTACGACGCCACATCCGCTTCCACACCGAGGTGACCGCAGCGGCCTACGACGAGACTTCGCGGAAGTGGACCGTCGAGGTCATGGACGGGGAGCCACTGGTCGTCGATGTCCTGGTGTCGGCCGTCGGGCAGCTCTCGCGGCCGTCGTGGCCGAACATCAAGGGCCGAGACACCTTCGCCGGCCCGAGCTTCCACTCCGCCGAGTGGGATCACTCGGTCGAGCTCGAGGGCAAGCGCGTAGCCGTCATCGGCACGGGCGCGAGTGCGATCCAGTTCGTCCCCGAGATCCAGCCGGAGGTCGCTCGGCTGGAGCTCTTCCAGCGCACCCCGCCGTACATCATCCCGAGGCCGGACACGCAGTATCGTGACGTGCACCACAAGGTGTTCGAGCGGCTGCCGTTCACCCAGCTCGCCGAACGCGCCACCTGGTACGGCGTCACCGAGTCGCTCAGTATCGCGTTCATCTACTCGAAGCCGCTGGCGAAGGTGGTGCACACCCTCAGCCGCCTGCACATGAAGCGGCAGACCAAGGCGAGGCCTGGTCTGTTCGAGAAGGTCTGGCCGGACTATCCGGTCGGCTGCAAGCGCATCCTGTTCTCCAGCGACTACCTGCCGGCCCTGGCTGAGCCCAACGTTGACGTCGTGACCGATGACATCCAGGAGATCACGGCGGAGGGCGTGCTCACCAAGGATGGTGTGCTGCACGAGACGGATGTGATCATCTACGGCACCGGGTTCACTGCGACGCAGTTCCTCGCACCGATGTCGCTCAAGGGCCTGGGGGGAGTCGACCTCCACGACCAGTGGTCCGAGGGAGCGCGCGCGTACTTCGGGATGACGGTCCCGAACTTCCCGAACCTCTTCATCCTGTACGGCCCCAACACGAACACCGGCGGCGGATCGATCATCTACTTCCTCGAGGCCCAGAACAGGTATCTGCGCGACTTCGTTGACCACATGGTCGCGTCCGAAGGGCCCCTGATGGTCCGCTCCGAGGTGGAGGACGCCTTCGACGAGAAGACGCAGGGAAAGCTCAGCAGCAGCGTCTGGACCGCCTGCTCGTCGTGGTACCGCGAGGCCAACGGCCGCGTGACGACGAACTGGCCCGCCCTTCAGCGGGAGTACGCGCGGCAGGCGCAGTTCGACCCCGCGGACTTCGAGGTGGTCTAGGTCGTTCGAGGTGGAGGCCCGGGGCTCAGTGAGTCCTCAGCGCTTCGCGAGTCAATACGTGCAAGAGACCAACACCGGAAGGCGGTGAGCACGATGACCACGGAGAAGCACCTCTGGACCTCGACTCGAGAGGCAGCCACCGGCTTCGCTCGCACTGCTCCCGCCGTCTGCGGTTGCGGGCAGGACCTCGACATCTGCATCGGGCGACACTGTCCCCGCTGCGGCACGACCCTGCTGCAGGCCGCGGCCTAGTTCACGGCGGCGCTTTCGTTCGACACCTTGAGCGACGAGGTGTCCACGGCGACGAACGCGGATGCCGGGATGCGCTTCAGTTCCTCGATGAGGGACTCCGGCCAGCGTCTGTTCTGCTCGCCCTGGAAGTACCAGGGGGAGCCGTTGTCGGCGAGCACGAGGCCGTACTTCTTCATCGCCGCGAGTACGTTGCGCGCGTACGGGCTGAAGCTCGCGGTCGAGTAGGCCGCCGCCAGCCGGAACCGTGCACCCATCGGGGGGTAGTCGAGGCTGCTCCGGGATCCGGCGTGGTGGCGAGCTGGCCAGAGATGGTGGTCGCTGGTGATGTCCGTCGTGAAGCGGATCGCGTGGTCGATCCTGTTGTTGCGCACTTCGCGCCACCGCAGCAGTCCGGCCAGGATGGGCAGTCCGGCCGCATCGGCGGACGTCCACCCGTCGGGACGCAGGCGGTTGCTTCCTAGGGACCACACGGCCCCCGAGCCGGCGACCCATCGACCGTTGCGGAAGCGGGTGGCATAGGTCTCGTAGAGCTTGCAGCGGTCCCGGTCCACGACGATCGCGTGCATGTCCCCGCCGGAGTTGCGTCCGCCCTCGATCCTGGTGTCCGGGCCAAGGGGGTAGCGCACGCGGTCACTCTCCGACGCGTAGAGGAAGCGCACGGCGACCTTGGCGTGCGAGCCACGGACGATGGTCACTGGAATCCCGTAGTTCGGCCCGTCGCCGTACGACGGCCCGAAGTCGGGATGCAGGTCGACTCCGGTCGACATGTGCGAGAGCCAGTCAGCTGACCGAGCGTGGACCGGGAGCGACCGCACGTCCGCGCGCCACCAGTTGTCTGCGGGGAACACCCGGCAACCCGCGACCGGGCCGGCGCTGGTGGGGCCCGAGGTCGTGGCCACCGCCGCGATCGTCGCGAGCACGGCGGTGAGGGTGATCGAGCGGCGCATGGCGGCCATTGTTCCCAGTGGAAGTGGAAGGGGGACGAAGGTTAGCCGTGCCCCGCCCGGAAGGGTGGGGGGTCATATCAGCCGTTCGGCTGATGTTGGGTAACAGAAGGGACTAAAGTCCGGTATTGCACTTGGAACGTAAACCCGACTCTGATTACCTGTTGCTCAGATCACAAAGGATCGCGCGAGAGTTGATTGGGAGGTCGTTCTCGTGAGCATTAAGGGATACCCGACTGCGACGGGCAACCGTCGGCCAGTCACTAAGGCAAGAAGGTCGGTGTCGAGCACCTGCCACTGTGGCCAGCAGCTCGACATCTGCGCAAGAGCACACTGCCCCAGGTGCGGGCGCGCCGTACACAACGGCTAGCCCGCATTGAACAGATTTCGCTCGAGGTTACCCCCCCTTCCTCGAGCGAATGTCCAAGGAGCTCACCCCCCGCGCTCCTTGGAGACCCCGCCGTTCGGCTCACCCCCACTGGCCGAAAGGCACTGGCCCCGGGCCGCACCCGCGCAGCCCGCCAGGCCCTGATGGCCGCGGATTCCTCGGAACCGCGGCCATCACTCATGTCCGGGGCGGGGAGACCCCCCGTTCTCCGTCGTACGACGCGGTGGGTCGCGTCGGGTGCGCGCGCACGCCCACTAGGGTTGGGGGAGTAAGCAGTGGCGCTGGAAGGGACGTGGGTTGATCAGGCGGGACGAGGTGACTCGCAGCAACCGCGTATGGACGATCCCGAACATGGTCAGCATCGTCCGACTGGCCGGCGTCCCCCTCTTCCTCTGGCTCATCCTCGTCGTCGAGGCCGATGGCTGGGCCCTGGTGGTGCTGATGCTGTCCGGGGTGACCGACTACCTCGACGGCTACCTGGCCCGCAAGCTGAACCAGACCTCCAAGCTGGGGGAGATCCTCGATCCGGTCGCGGACCGGCTCTACATCCTCTCGACCGTGGTGGCGTTCGCGGCCCGCGACATCATCCCCGTCTGGTGGGCCGTGCTGCTGCCACTTCGGGACGCGTTCTTGTGGACCCTCGTCCCGTTCCTCCGCACGCGGGGCTACTCCTCACTGCCCGTGCACTTCCTGGGCAAGGCCGCGACCGCCGCACTCCTTTACGCCTTCCCGCTGCTGCTGCTCGGTGATGGCGAGGGTGTGGTCGCCACACTCGCCCAGGTGTTCGGCTGGGCCTTCGCCGTGTGGGGCACTGCGCTCTACTGGTGGGCTGGACTGCTGTATGCCTGGCAGGTCCGCAAGCTCCTCGCCGACCACGACCGCAGGGCCCCGGTCCTGGATGCCTGACGGTCGGCCGCAACGATCCCCGGTGGGAGTCCCCCCGCCGCAGGCGAGCCTGCTCGACTACATCACCAAGACCTCCCTCGACGAGGACTACGCCCACGTCGCGCAGCGCCGCGCCGAGCGTGGAGAGAGCGCGCCTCGGCGACCGGGGCGCAGCGCACTTGTCGTCTTCATCCTCGTCGGGGCGCTCGTG
>DATILB010000329.1:0-4155 GCA_035477015.1 Nocardioidaceae bacterium
TACCAGTGATAGGTAGGCGGGTCGTACGCCAGCCGCCAGACCCAGCCCCACCCCATCTCGCGGCCCTCGACGACCGCCTGGATCTTCAGCTGCGCGAGGTTGAGCAGCGACCACACGACGTACGGCCAGGCGATCTGTTCGAGCTTGCCGACGACGTAGGTCCGGGGCCCCTTCGCCAGCGACCGCGTCAGCAGCATCCCGGACAGGAACATCAGCAGCGGCATCCGCACCGGGCCCAGCAGCTCGCACACGTCGTGGACGACTCCGAGCTGCGACCCGGTGGCACCCGCCACCTCGAGATCCGCGTGGAAGACCACCACGAGAACGATGGCGAGCCCGCGCAGCGAGTCCATCCAGCCGTGTCTCACGATGCGAGGTTTTCAGCCGTCGGTGAACCAACGGGAACGACCAGGTGACCGGCTCAGTCGCAGCCGCCTCGCTCGATGGCTCTTGGATCCCCGACCCTCACCAGGCGGAGCTCGACCCCACCGGCGTCGACGTACCTCAGAGTTCCTTCGCGTGCCGGAGTGATGGTCCCGATGCCGACCCAGCTCCTTGGCATGCCGCCGCCCCACCCGAACTGGTCCTCCTCGACTACGTCCCACTCCCCGCCGTCGTACGTCACCGGCTCGACCCAGCAGTGCCCCACGAGCAGCCTGAACGTCTCACTCACCGGCCGGAGTCCGGGAAGCTCCGAGGAGCAAGCCGCCAGCCCGCGTAGGTGCCACGTGTCATCGAGCCGCACCACGCGCAGGACCGTGTGTACGGTGCCGTCCCTGACCAGCAGCGCCGTCAGGTCCCCAGACCGGGACCCGGTGGTGGGCTGTAGCTCCGTCTCGTCGGTCGTCGGGTCCGAGAACGACCGTGCCTCTTCCAGAGCGGTCAGGCTGCCCGGTGTCTCGGGGGGCCGCACTGACGTCTGGACGACAGAGTCCTCCGCACACTCGAGGAGCCCCTCGCCGGTGAAGCTCGCGAGGGAGGTCTCCGAGGAGCACACCTCGGATCCGTTGACGGACCATGCCGTGGGCTCACTCCTCTCGAGGTCGGTCCGCGTCGACGTCAGGGTCATCGTGGCCCTGACGGTGCCATCGTCCCGAAGGAGCAGACCGACGCCGTCGCGCACCTCGACCCGACCCGCAGCGGGCCCCGCCCAGGCGCGCGCCGCATCGTCCGGACTGTCCAGCGCAGGGACTCTGACGGAGTCCCGCTCCGGTGTCCGGATCACCCGGCCGTCGGGGCAGCTCACCGCGGGCACGTCCGTCGACGGTCCCGTCGACGTTCGACCGTCGCCCAGGACAAGCGACGCGGTTGCGCCCGCACCGATCACCACACCGGTGGTGATTGCGACAGCGGTCAGCTGCCGGATGCGACGCCGGGCGAGCATCCGCTTCGCCACCTGCTCGTTGGCGTCCGGCGGCGGAGTCACCCCGTTGCTCAGGGCCTCGTACGCAGGGCCGAGGAACTCGTCGTTCACGGTGCCTCCTCTTGAGCCAGTCGAGCGGCGAAAGCTCGTAGCCTCTCGGTCCCCCGGGACAGGTGGCTCTTCGCCGTACCGACCGAGCAGCCCATCCGTGCCGCGATCTGCGCGACGTCGAGGTCTTCGAGATGGCGAAGGGCCAGGGCTGTGCGTTGTCGTGGCGACAGAGACGCGAGCGCGTCGAGCAGCCACGGGTCGATCCCGTCGAGCTCGAGCTCGACCGCGTGCTCGGGAGCCCGGAGCAACGGGAGCTCGCGGCGCAGCCGCCGGATCCGGTCGACATTGAGACGGACCATCGTCGTCCGCGCGTAGGCCGCAGGGTTGCTGTGCACCTTGTGCCAGCGCTCGCCGGTCCTGGCCAGAGCCTCCTGGGTGAGGTCCCATGCGTCGTGCGGGTTCCCGGTCAGAGCGGTCGCGAAACCGAGCAGCCGCCGGGTCTGCACGACTACGAACTCCTCGAACGCGCCCGCGTCCGCAGCGGATCTCATAGGCACCTCCTACCTATGAGACGACCGCAGGCCCTGAATGGTTGAGGGTAGGTCAGATCAGGCGAGACGACGCCGCCAGAACGCGGCGACCTCCACCCGACCCTCGTCGTAGTGCGCCTCGAGGCGCTGCCCGGCGAACGCTGCCACCACCTCGTCGAGCAACTCGTCCCCAGGCGCGATGTTCGCGGTCGACCCGTGCCAGACGTTGATCTCGAGCATGCCCTCGTCGATCGCGTGCCAGACGTCGGGCTGGGTGAACCAAAGGACCCCGCGCACTGGGCGCTCGTCGAGCAGCCGCTTGGCTGCCCAATGGTCCTCACACCCCTGCAGCACGGCCAGCCCCGCGGACTCAAGGGTGCCGAACGCGGCCTGAAGTCGGTCGTGGTCGGTCACGTCCGGCCACCCAGCGGCTTCTGCCTGCACCTCGCGGGTGAACTCCGCTATCCAGACGCGCGCCAGCACGTCGGCCTGTGAAGCGAGATGCGGGAGCTCGGAGCGCACTGCGAGCGTCACTTCGTCGTACAGAGCCTCGGCGGTCAGCAGCCCGGATCGCACGCAGGACCGTGTGAACTCGCGAACGTCGTTCTCGCGCCCCGTGCTCAAGCGAGTGTCACCAGCCGCGCTCGGCGAGCCGATGCGGCTGGGGGATCTCCTCGACGTTGATGCCGACCATGGCCTCGCCGAGCCCGCGGGAGACCTTCGCGACCACGTCGGGGTCGTCGTAGAACGTCGTGGCCTTGACGATGGCCTCGGCTCGCTGCGCCGGGTTGCCCGACTTGAAGATGCCGGAGCCGACGAAGACACCCTCGGCGCCGAGCTGCATCATCAACGCCGCGTCAGCCGGGGTGGCGATGCCGCCGGCGGTGAAGAGCACGACCGGAAGCTTGCCAGCCTCGGCGACCTCAGCCACCAGGGCGTACGGCGCCTGCAGCTCCTTCGCTGCGACGTACAGCTCGTCCTTGGGCAGCGTCTGGAGCCGACGGAGTTCGCCGCGAATCGTCCGCATGTGGGTGACCGCGTTGGAGACGTCGCCGGTGCCCGCCTCGCCCTTGGAGCGGATCATGGCCGCACCCTCGGTGATGCGACGCAGCGCCTCGCCGAGGTTGGTCGCACCGCAGACGAAGGGAACGGTGAACGCCCACTTGTCGATGTGGTTGGCGTAGTCGGCCGGAGTCAGCACCTCGGACTCGTCGATGTAGTCGACGCCCAGGGACTGCAGCACCTGCGCCTCGGCGAAGTGACCGATGCGCGCCTTGGCCATGACCGGGATCGAGACCGCGTCCATGATCCACTGGATCATCGAGGGATCCGACATGCGGGCGACACCGCCGGCTGCCCGGATGTCTGCCGGAACGCGCTCGAGCGCCATCACGGCGACTGCGCCGGCATCCTCTGCGACCTTGGCCTGGTCGGGGGTGACGACGTCCATGATGACGCCGCCCTTGAGCATCTCGGCCATGCCGCGCTTCACGCCGCTGGTGCCGGTGATCGGGCCGGTCTGGGGAGTCTCAGGAGTCTCGCTCACGCACTTGCTTTCTACGGGTTTCGGGCTTGAGCCCAGCCTACGGCGTACCAGGGTGTCAGGAGTAACGGGTATCAGACGGCTGTCGCTTCGGCGCCGTCGACCAGGTCGAGATAGACCTCCTCGATGGACGGCGCGACAACCTCCCAGTCGTAGCGGCCCACTTCTGATCTGGCCGCCGCGGCCAGCCGGTCGCGCCGAACAGGGTCGGAGAGGAGCTCTGCAGCAGCGCGCACGAGGTCGCCGTCGTACAGCGTCCCGAAGCGTCCGCCGCCCAGGACGTCCGCGAAGGCGGGCAACGCGTTGGCCAGCACCGGCGTTCCGGCGGCCATCGCCTCGACCAGGACCAGGCCGAAGCTCTCACCGTGGGTGTTGGGCGCGACGACGAGATCGGCGTCGCGCAGCAGCTGCCGCTTCGCGTCCTCGGTCACCTCGCCGAGAACCTGGACATTGCGAGGCACAGCGGGAGCACGCCCAGGACCCGCGACCAGGAGCCGGGCCGAGGGACGCCGCTCCCGGAGGGCCGGCCAGGCGTCGAGCAGCTGCTGGAGGCCCTTGCGTCGCTCGTCGATGCGGCCGAGAAAGAGCAAGGTGCGGCCGTCCCGCAGCCGCGGTCCGTCGTACGCGTCGACGTCGAGGCCGTTGGCGATCACCTCGGGTCGCACCGG
>DATILB010000330.1:0-10433 GCA_035477015.1 Nocardioidaceae bacterium
TGATGGCTCCGGAGACCGCGAAGAACCGCATCCAGCCCTTCGCGTTTGGCGAGACGTTCAGGCGCTCGATGCCGCGCTCGGCGAAGCTGTAGCCACGTTCGTCACGGAAGAACCGCATCGCGCCCCAGGTCGTGTAGAGAAGGCTGGCGGTGATGCCTTGGTAAAGCGGGAAGGCGTAGTAGTGGCCCGGGTTGAGGGTCACCTCGTGGATCGAGGATCCGTACTGGTGGGAGCCCATCACCATGAACGCGGCTTCCCAGGCGAGGCCTGCGACCACCATCGGCACGAACGCGACGAACCACATGCTGACGATGCTCATGTGCGGGTAGCGCTCACGGGTCTTGCGGAAGATCCAGTTGACCAGGAGCACCATCAGGAAGAAGGCGCAGGTGTAGACGCCTGGGAGCCACAGCAGAGGCTGCGGGATCTCCGTGGGGTTGGGTGACATCCACCCCGGGGCGTGCCCGACCCACGAGCCCAGGTTGACGAAGTAGGCGTTGTAGTTGAAGCCGGGCGTGAAGTAGTTGTAGAAGGGGTCGGACCACCACATGATCGCGAACGTGAGGATCATCAGGCCGTCGAACGTGAACGACCCGGTCTGCAGCCGTGGCTTGACGGCTTTGAACCAGATCAGCAGCAGCATTCCGGCCAGCAGTCCCCACTGCTGGACGAACAGCGCGACCTCCATGGCTGCCGGCAGTTCGCTGTCACCGGTCGTGACTCGTTCTGCTTCACCGCTCGCGAGCCACGCAACGATGAGGTAGGCGGCGAACGCCAGGAAGCCCGCGCCGAGGGCAGCCCACCAGGTGATGGGCCGCGTTGTCTTCTGCGTCACGGTGGTCTCTTGACGCTGACGTTGGATGACTGTGGACATCACTGATCCTTCTCGTAGGACTGCTTGAGCCGGTGGAGGTACTGGGCGGGGCACTCCGGCGTGCCGACATCGCCGCAGAAGGCGGCAGGCGCCAGGTAGGAAGGCAGATCGGTGTAGGTGTCGGCCTGCATCGAGAGGTAGGCGAACGGCGCGAAGTAGCCGAGGAAGGCCGCACAGGTCGCGTAGCCGGTGATCGCCAGGAACGAGAGTGACTCACGCACCCTGCCGCTCAGTCGGTCGCCGCCCCGCTCGACCGCGGATCGACCCGACTCGTCACGCGAGTCACGCAGCCACGTGATCGCGCAGGCGAAAACGCCAGCCAGGAGGGAGTGGTAGATCGGGAACTGGTGCAACGTGCCGGCGAACAGGCTCCAGTCACCCTTCACACCTGGGAAGACGTAGAGCTGGGGAGCGACGAACAGTCCGAACTCGAAGCAGAAGTCACCCACCACGAACGTCGCGTACAGCACGGCCCACAACCTCACGCTGCTCGACGTCGGGAACCGGCGACGCATCGCATCCAGCGCCTTGCAGCCCAACATGGCGGCCGCGATTCCGCAGTAGACGTAGAGCGGTGCTGCCCACAGCAGAGCCTCTGCCAGGCGGCCTTGTCCCGGAGCCGCCATCCCGGGGAGCAGGTCTCCCCAGGCGCCGACGTTGACCGAGTAGGCGTTCATCGCGAACGCGTGGTTGAAGATGTTGAAGGTCGGGTCGACCACGTATGCGATCAGCAGCCCGAGAAGCAGCTTCCCGTCGAAGGTGAACCTGCGCTCGCGGACGAGGGGTCGTAGCAGACAGAACCAGAGGAAGCCGGCGACGAAGAGCACGCTCACGACCTCCATCGCGCGCAGTGCCCAGAGGTGGTCGTAGTGGTCGGGGCCACGGTCCGCCGCCGAGAAGTCGCTCGAGGTAACCCAGCGGGCGTACGTCGTCACCGCAAGGGCCGTGGCACCGGCCCCTATGGCGGCCCAGAAGTCGCGGGCGCCGGACCGGCGCGAGACCGGCGGTGCGGCGACGGCCGTCATCGGAACGTCCCCAGGTCCGGGAAGAAGCCCAAGATGATTGCGTTGTAGCCGAGCTGCATGACGAACAGTGCAACGAACGAGATCACAACGGCCTGGTTCACGGCCTTCCCCAGGCCCATCGCCCCTCCGGTGGCGTGCAGTCCTTTGTAGCAGCACACCGCGCCGATCAGGAGGCCGGCGAGGAGGCAGTTGATGACCATCGAGACCACCTCGGTGGTGCTCATGCTCAGCCACAAGAAGCTGTAGAACTCTGCTGCCGTCATGCCGCCGATGTAGCTGGTGGAGAACTGCATTGACAAGATGGTGATGAGCTCGGCTGGGATAGCGAGCAGCATGGTGATCAGGGAGACCGACACCATTCTCGGGAGCACCAGCGTCCGTATCGGGTCGATGCCCATGACCTTCATCGCGTCGAGCTCCTCGCGTACCTTGCGCGACCCGAGCTCTGCGGTGATGGCGGCTCCGACCACTCCTGCGATCAGAAGAGTCGCGACCCAGACAGTGAACGTTCGGGTCGTCTGAGTCAGCAGAAGCGGCCCGTACAGCTCGCCGACGCCGGCCAGCTGGACGAACTGCATGCTCGGCACGGACAGGGCGAGAAGGAACCCGAAGAGAGCCGCAGAGATCGAGATCCAGGACCGCTTGATCGTGTAGTGCATCTCATCGATCACGTCGCCCCAATATCCCCGCGGGTGCCGAATCGCGCTCCACATCACAGTGACGAGCAGGTGGCTGATCCCGCCAGCGTCTCCCACGGTGCTCCGCACCGAACCAGGCACGTAGGCGACAACAGAGGAGAGCCGGCTGCTGTAAGGGCCTCCCGGTTCGATCGGTGGCCCTGGGGTGCTGCCATCGAGCGCCGCCGTTTCTGCACTCATGCCTGGGACCTCCTCGATGGACACCTACACACCAGATATGTAGACAGTGTGTCTATACGTAGACGGTGTGTCAAGATATTCGAGTGACAGTCGAAGATCGCCGCCGCACGAGCGCCGCCACCAGGGCCGAGCTGCTTGACGCCACCAAGCGGCTCCTGACCGGCGGCGCATCGGTCTCGGGGCTCAACGTGGAGAAGATCGTTCGAGAGGCAGGGATGTCGCGGGCGACCTTCTACCTGCACTTCACCGACAAGACTGAGCTGGTCGCTGCCCTTGCAGAGGACTTGTTCTCCTGGCGCGAGTACATCGGCGCGGAAGTCCTCGCCGATCCCGGCATGAAGCGCGAGACCCTCGACATCATGCTCGACCTCATCGTCGCGCGGTGGGCCGAGAACCAGGCAGTCCTGGCAGCGATCATCGAGGTAGCCGAGTACGACGACGCCATCTCGACTGCCTGGCGTGGGGCTATGCTGCACGTCGCTGAGACCGCGGCCATTCAGCTGCGCGCTCGATGGACGGCTATGCCGGAAAGCACCGGCGACCCGACCACCATCGCCGAGATCTTCACCTGGATGTTCGAGCGCTCATGTCATCAAATGCTGCGCAACGAACGTCGCCAAGAGGAGATCGCCAGCTCAATGGCCGAGATCATCTGGCGAGTCATCTCGTACTCGGACGCAGCCAGTTGATCGCCTCGAGAGGCCCTTGTTGCTGTGACCCTCGATAGTCTGCCGGCATGGGTGTGAGTGCGGGGGAGTCGGCAGACCTCCCCGAGTCGGTCGTGACCGAGATGCGCCGCACGGCCGCCGAACTGCTGGGGAACGTGACGGCGTACGCCGATGACATGTTCGACTACATCCTCGAACGTGTCCCGGAGGCCGGTGCCGATGACGAACTCCGCGGACTGACGCTCGGGTCGTGCTCGTCGAACCTCGAGGCAGCGCTGTCAATGGTCCGGCATGGTATCGAGGTGAGCGCCGCGACGGCGCCGGTCACGGCCCTGGAGCATGCACGCGTCATGGCGGCCCGTGGTTACAGCGTCGACGTGATGTTGCGCTTCTACCGGGTCGGTCACGCCTACTTCAGCGAGCGCATCCTCACCGCGATCACGGGCGTGGTGCCCGACCCGGCCCTCGCCCTTGCGGTGGTGGCCGACCTGCACCAATACGCCTTCGCATACGTCGACCGCATCTCCAGCGAGGTCGCCGCCGAGTACGTCGCCGAGCTCGACCGCATCCAGAACCGAGTCCGCGCGGCCAGGACCGATGCGGTCCGCGGGTTGATCGCCGGCGACCAGATCGACCTCGGGCGTGCGGAACGAACTTTGTCCCACCGGCTCACCGGATGGCAGACCGCCTTCGTGTGCTGGACCGATCGCGATGACGCCGACCTCGCGCGCGTGGGGACGGCGGTTGGTGCTCTCTTCGGTTCCCCTCATCCCCTGCTCGTCCCGGACGGCGCCCAGGCACTGTGGGGCTGGGTCTCCACGACGCGCGCTCCCGTTGTGACGCTCGAGGACCTCGCGCCATTGGCCGACCAGATCCCCAAGATGGTGCGGATCTCCATCGGCACGCCGGCGCAGGGCGCTGCCGGTTTCCGCGACTCCCACGCCCAGGCGCAACGCGGCCGTCGGATCATCGAGCTCTCCGGCCGAGGAGCTCCGGTGACGTCGTACGCCGAGATCGCGCTGGTGGACGCGATGAGCGGGGACTTGGACCTTGCCCGTGCCTTCGTCGCGTCTGAGCTGGGTGCCCTGGCGGTCCAGGGGCGTCGGGAGGAAGAGGAACGGCGGGCGCTGCTGGCAGTGCTTGACGCACAGGGAGGGCTGGCAGCCGCGGCCGAGGAGCTGGGGGTGCACCGCAACACCGTGCTGCAGCGCATGCGCCGGGCAGAGGAACGTCGAGGGCGTCCCGCTACGGAGCGTGTTGCCGAGCTGCATGCGGCGCTGCGGCTGGTCCATGTGCTCGGCGCAGTGGTGCTCGGCTCGGAACCCCACCGCACCTGACCCGGTACATGTGCTGCGCGCACACGGACATGGGCTCGGCACCACTGGTATCGATGGTGTGCCGTTCGTACCTTGAATGGCATGTCAGCAACCACACAGCAACCCGCGCCAGCAGCCTCGCGTCATGCGCTTCCTGACCCGGGCGAAGGGGTCCCGACGATCTCCTGGCCCGTTGTTGGCATCTTCTCCGGTGCCATCGCGGTCTTCGCGTTCTCCACCTGGACGGCGCTGACCGACAGGCTTCCTGTCCCGGCGACTGTCCTGCTCAGTGCGGCCGCGATCTTCGTGCTGTTCACCGTGCTGCACGACGCCGCGCACTACTCGGTGAGCACCCACCGCTGGGTCAACGTGGCTTTCGGCCGGGTCGCGATGCTCTTCGTCTCGCCACTGATCTCGTTCAAGTCGTTCGCGTTCATCCATATCGAGCACCACCGCAACACCAACGACGACGAGAACGATCCCGACCACTTCGTCAGCGGCTCTCCGTGGTGGCAGCTTCCCGTTCGGTTCCCGCTGATGGACGTGCCCTACCTGACCTTCCTGGTGCGCAACGTGAAGCGCCGTCCCCGAGCCGAGGTGCTGGAGACCTCGTTCCTGATGGTGATGACTGTCGCGGTGATCGTCACCTCTGCGTTCACCGGACACTTGTGGATGGCCGCGGTGATCTACCTGATCCCCGCACGGGTCGCCATGTTCGTCCTGGCCTGGTGGTTCGACTGGTTGCCGCACCACGACCTCGAGGACACTCAGCAGGAGAACAGCTACCGCGCCACCCGCAACCGCGTCGGCTCTGAATGGATCCTCACCCCCCTGCTGCTCTCGCAGAACTACCACCTCGTTCACCACCTGCACCCCTCGATCCCGTTCCACCGCTACGTCGCAACCTGGCGCCGCAACGAGGAGGCCTACCTCGAGCGTGATGCCGCAATCGGCACCGTCTTCGGCCAGCAGCTCGACGCCGATGAGTACCGTGACTGGAAGCAGCTGAACGGCAAGCTCGCCCGACTCCTGCCGGTGCGGATGCCGAAGCGCTCCTCCGCCCATGCCGCGGTGTTCCACCCGGTCCGGGTCGCCAACGTCGACCGGTTGACCGATGACAGTGTGCTGATCCGCTTCGCGGTGCCAGACAACCTGCGTGACCAGTTCTCCTTCGAGGCCGGTCAGCACGTCACCGTGCGCACCGATTTGGGGGGCGAGGGTGTCCGGCGCAACTACTCCATCTGCTCCTCGGCCACCTCGGACACGCTGGCGATCGCCGTCAAGCACATCCCCGGCGGGGCGTTCTCCACGTTCGCGATGGAGCAGCTGCGGGCCGGCGACACCCTCGACCTGATGACACCGACCGGTTCGTTCGGCACACCGCTGCACCCGCTCGCCACGAAGCACTACGTGGCGCTCGTCGCGGGCAGCGGCATCACGCCCGCGCTCTCGATCCTCCAGACGACGCTCGCCGTCGAGACCGAGAGTCGCTTCACGCTGGTCTACGGCAACCGGGACGCCGACAGCACGATGTTCCGCGAGGAGCTGGACGACCTCGAGGCACGTTATGCAGACCGGCTCCGGATCATCCACATGCGTTCCCGCGATCCGCGGCACCCGGAGCACCTGCGCGGTCGCGTCGACCGTCCGAGGCTCGAGCAGTGGCTCGACTCCGACCTGCCCGCGGCCTCGGTGGATGACTGGTTCCTGTGTGGACCGGTCGAGATGGTGACTGACCTTCGCGACCTGCTCCTCGAGCGCGACACCGAGCCCGACTGCGTCCACGTTGAGCTCTTCCACGGCTACCAGAAGGCGAAGGTCGCCGACGACTTCACCCCGGCGACGGTCGCGGTCAGCCTGCGCGGCCAGCAGCACGAGGTCTCGCTGGCAGCCGGCGACACCGTCCTCGAGTCCGCGCTGAAGGCCGGGCTCGAGGCGCCGTACGCCTGCCTCGGCGGAGCCTGCGGCACCTGCAAAGCCAAGGTCCTGCTGGGGTCGGTCGCGATGGAGCAGAACTTCGCCCTGTCGCCGGCCGCCGTGGAAGACGGCTACGTGCTCACCTGCCAATCGCACCCGACCACCCCGTCGCTCACCGTCGACTACGACGCCTGAATCGCCAAGACAGTCCTATAGAGCCTGCGGTGACTTCCTCCGCGCGACCACGACCCAATCCGCACTGAAGGAGGACCCTGTGTCCGCTACCAATCTCACCCTGCTGCGAGGGGGGCTGCCCGCCTCGCTCACCCCTCAACTGGTCGATCGCCTGATCGCCCGCGCGACGGCCCGCCCGGACGCCGAACGCGTCACCACACGCGCGCCGTACACCCAGACCCCGATCGCCGACCTGCCCATAGCCACGCCCGACGATGTGATGACGGCGTTCGAGACCGCGCGCCGTGCCCAGCGGCAGTGGCGGGACACTCCGGTCCTCGAGCGCGCGGCCGTCATGCTTCGTTTCCACGACCTGGTCCTGGCGCGCCAGGACGAGGTGCTCGACCTGATCCAGACCGAGAACGGCAAGACCCGCCGCGACGCGTTCCTCGAGGTCGGCGACGTGGCGCTGACCGCCCGGTACTACGCCCGGACGGCACGGGCGCTGCTCAAGCCGGTACGCCGCCGGGGCGCGTTCCCACTGCTCACCCACACCACCGAACTGCGCCACTCCAAGGGTGTAGTGGGCATCGTTTCGCCCTGGAACTATCCCTTCAGCCTCGCCGCGGGCGACACCATCCCGGCGCTGCTGGCGGGCAACGCGGTCGTGCAGAAGCCGGACACCCAGACCGCGCTCACCGCTCTGTGGGCCGCCACGCTCATGGACGAGGCCGGACTCCCGCCCGGGTTGTGGCAGATCGTCCTGGGGTCCGGGCGCACCATCGGCTCGACGCTGATGGACAACGCGGACTACATGATGTTCACCGGGTCCACGGCCACCGGACGCCAGATCGCTGCCGACGCCGGACGCCGGCTGATCGGCGCGTCCCTGGAGCTGGGCGGCAAGAACGCGCTGATCGTGCTGGACGACGCGAACCCGGAACGCGCGGCGGCGGGCGCGGTGCGCGGTGCGTTCTCCTCCAGCGGCCAGCTGTGCATCTCCATCGAGCGGATGTACGTGCACCGAGGCATCTACGACGACTTCGTCGCCCGTTTCACCGCCCGGGTCAAGACGCTGCACCTGGGCACCGAGTACGACTACAGCTGCGACGTCGGCTCACTGACCAGCATGAGCCAGCTGGACGCGGTCGTCGCGCACGTCGACGACGCGGTGACCAAGGGAGCCACGGTGCTCGCCGGCGGCAAGGCCCGGCCCGACGTCGGTCCGCTGTTCCACGACCCGACCGTGCTCGCCGACGTCACGCCCGGCATGAGCCTGTATCGGGAAGAGACGTTCGGCCCGGTGGTATCGATCTACGCGTTCGATGACGACGACGAGGTCGTGGCACTGGCCAACGACACCGTCTACGGGCTCAACGCCAGCGTCTGGACCCGCGACGGTGCCCGCGGACGGGCACTGGGCGCCCGGTTGCACGCCGGCACCGTCAACGTCAACGAGGCGTTCGCGGCTGCCTGGGGCAGCCTCGACGCCCCCATGGGTGGCATGGGCGACTCCGGCCTCGGCCGCCGCCACGGCGCCGAGGGGCTGCTGAAGTACACCGAGGCGCAGACCGTCGCCCACCAGCGACTGCTCGGCTTCGCACCGCCGACCGGCATGGCCTACGGGCTGTGGGCCAAAGCCGTCACCGCGGTGCTGAAGCTGATGAAGCGATCCGGACTGAAGTGACCATGAGCCACGACTACGACGTACTCATCATCGGCTCCGGGTTCGGCGGGTCGGTCTCGGCACTCCGGCTGACGGAGAAGGGCTACCGGGTCGGTGTGCTCGAGGCCGGGCGGCGGTTCGAGGCAGCCGACTTTCCGAAGACCTCCTGGGACCTGCGTCGATTCCTCTGGGCGCCGAAGCTCGGCCTATTCGGGATGCAGCGGATCCACCTGCTCAAGGACGTGGTGATCCTGGCCGCGGCAGGCGTCGGCGGCGGGTCGCTGGTCTACGCCAACACCCTCTACGAACCTCTGGCTCCGTTCTACGACGACCCGCAGTGGTCGCGCATCACCGACTGGCGCATGGAGCTAGCGCCCTACTACGACCAGGCCAAACGCATGCTCGGCGTGACCGTCAACCCGCTGATGACCGCAGCTGACAAGGTCGTCAAGGAGGTCGCCGACGACATGGGAGTGGGCGAGTCGTTCCACGCCACCCCGGTCGGCGTGTACTTCGGCGGTCCCGGCAGCGAGCCGGGCACCGAGGTCGAGGACCCGTTCTTCGGCGGCGCGGGACCCGCGCGCCGGACATGCATCGGCTGCGGCTCGTGCATGACCGGCTGCCCGCACAACGCCAAGAACACGCTGGACAAGAACTACCTGCACCTGGCTGAGAACAACGGCGCTGACGTGCACCCGCTGACCACGGTCACCGAGGTTCGTCCGCTGCCCGAAGGGGGGTACGCGGTGACCACGGTCCGCACCGGCCGCTCGGCCCGGCGGAAGAAGAACGCGCGCGCGTTCACCGCGGCGCACGTGGTCTTCTCGGCGGGCACGTACAACACCCAAAAGCTGCTACATCGTCTGCGCGACACCGGCGTGCTGCCCGAGGTGTCGGCGCGGCTGGGCAAGCTCACCCGCACCAACTCCGAGTCCATCCTCGGCGCGACGTCCACGAGCGCCCAGGCCGACTACACCCAGGGCGTGGCGATCACCTCGTCGTTCCACCCCGACGCGCACACCCACATAGAGCCGGTCCGCTACGGCAAGGGCAGCAACGCGATGGGGCTGCTCCAGACAGCCCTGACCGACGGCGGCAAGCGGTGGCCGCGCTGGGTCACCTGGCTGGGCGCGATGGCCCGGCATCCCCGCTACCTCAGCTGGTTCTCGGTACGCCGCTGGTCCGAGAAGACGATCATCCTGCTGGTCATGCAAACGCTGGACAACTCCATCACCGTGTCCGGCCGCAAGACCCGGCTCGGCTACCGGCTCACCTCCGGGCCCGGTCACGGTGCACCCAACCCGACCTGGATCCCCGTCGGCAACGAGGCGACCCGCCGCGTGGCGGACAAGATCGGCGGGCTCCCCGGCGGCAGCTTCGGCGACGTCGCCAACATCCCGATGACCGCGCACTTCCTGGGCGGCTGCGCGATCGGCGACACCCCCGACACCGGGGTGATCGACGCCTACCAAAGGCTCTACGGCCACCGCGGGCTGCATGTCATCGACGGATCCGCGATCTCGGCCAACCTCGGAGTTAACCCGTCGCTGACCATCACCGCCCAGGCCGAGCGAGCCATGGCGTTGTGGCCCAACAAGGGCGAGGCCGATCAGCGGCCCGAACTCGGCACGGCTTACCGGCGCATCAACCCCGTTGCACCGAAGAACCCCGCAGTCCCGGGCGCCGCCCCCGGCGCGCTGCGGCTGCCCATAGTCGAGGTGTCCTGAATGCCAAAGATCGGTGTCAATGAACGGCTGTTCCTGATCGTCGACTCAGCCAAGCTGCCGCAGCACGTCGCCGCACTCGGCACGTTCACGCGGCCGCCCGGGGCGGGCCCCGGTTTCGTCGACGAGCTGGCGGAGCGGTTCCGGGCCGCGCAGACATTCGCGGCCCCGTTCAACTACCGGCTGCGCAG
>DATILB010000331.1:0-1977 GCA_035477015.1 Nocardioidaceae bacterium
CGCTCTCGGGCAACAAGTACGACGCGAACGACCCACAGTCCCAGCTCTGGATCCACCTCACTGCCTGGCACTCGATCCTCTTCGCCTACGAACGCTTCGGCCCCGGCAAGCTGTCCGCGGAGGAGGAGAGTCGCTACTGGGACGAGTGCGCCCGAGCGGCCGAGCTGCAGACCTGCGACCCGGCCGACGTGCCGCGTACCCGTGAGGGAATCGCGGAGTACTTCGAGCACATGCGGCCCAAGCTGGCCGGCTCCGAGGCCGCGCAGAAGATGATGGCGCACCTGCTCCGGGCCGAGATCATGATGCCCCCGATGCCCCTCGTGCTACGCCCGGGGGCGTGGGTGGTCGGCCAGGTCCTCCGCGCCGGCACCATCTCGACGATGCCCCAGTGGATGCGTCGGATGGCCGGCCTTCGTCAGTGGCGGATCGTCGACCTGCTGGTGCGTCCGGTGCTGTGGATCGCCTTCCACCTCGCCCACCTGAACCGTCGCGCGGAGCTGCTCGCACTGCGCATGCTCTCCCCGATGACGGTTCCGGTCGTCGCACCGGTCCTGCTCGGAGTGCCTCCGACGAACCCTGTGACGATGACCCCGAGCGAGGCGCAGGCGCTGTACGGCTACGACCCGCCGGCGCGGGCCCACCTCGCTCTGCGGGCCAAGCAGGCCGCAAAGGTGTTCGAGGAGGGCACGGCGCCCAGCGACGAGGGGATCCGCGAGTCCGAGCCGATCCTGGGCGCAACCGGCTAGGAGCCGGAGGGCCCAACGACGGCCAGCGTCTCGGGCTGGCTGAAGAGCTGCCTCGCGATCAGGTGTACGTCGTGCAGCGTCACAGCCTCGACGCGGCGGATGACCTCGTCGATGCTCGGGAGCTCGTCGTAGAGGAGCTCCGACTTGGCGATGCGCGACATCCTCGACGACGAGTCCTCGAGCGAGAGGACCAGGCCGCGGCGGAGCTGGCCCTTGCCCCGGAGCAGCTCCTGTTCCGTGATGCCTTCGTGCGCAAGCCGCGTCAGCTCAGCGCGGACGACGGCCAGCACCTCGTCCTGCTTGGACGGGAGGCAGCCCACCGAGACGCAGAAGGTGCCGGCGTCGGTGTAGTGCGAGGCGAAGGAGTAGACGGAGTAGGCCAGTCCTCGCTCCTCGCGAACTTCCTGGAAGAGCCGGGACGACGGGCCACCACCGAGCACGACGTTGAGGATGCCCAACGTGTAGCGCCGGTCGTCGGTGCGATGGAAGGCGTTGAAGCCGAGGACCAGGTTGACCTGCTCGAAGGGCTTCTGCGCGGTCAGGGAACCGGCAGCCGCCTTCTTGAGTCGGGGGCTCCGACGCGGTGGCAGCGGGCGCGCGAGCGGATCGGCGAGGAAGCCGTTGCCCGCGAACGCGGTGCGCACCTGTCGGACCACCGCGGCATGGTCGACGTTGCCCGCGACCGCGACCACGATGTTCTCGGCGCGGTAGCGCGAGCGGTAGTAGCGAGTGATCTGTGCGCGCGTGAGCGTGCTGATCGTCTCGACCGAGCCAGCGATCGGTCGGCCCAGTGCGCTGTCGCCGTACGCCACCGTCGAGAAGAGGTTGCTGACGACGTCCTCCGGATCGTCGTCGTGCATGGCGATCTCGTCGAGGATCACCTCACGCTCAGCCTCGACGTCGGCCGCCTCGATCAGCGAGGACGTGATCAGGTCACCGAGGACGTCGACCGCGAGCGGCAGGTCCTCGTCGACAACACGTGCGTGAAAGCAGGTGTACTCCTTCGCGGTGAAGGCGTTGAACTCACCACCCACCGCGTCCAGCTCGGCCGAGATGTCCATCGCGGACCGGGTCGGGGTGCCCTTGAACAACAGGTGCTCGAGGAAGTGCGAGGCGCCCGACAGAGAGGGCGCCTCGTCACGCGAGCCGACGCCGACCCAGACGCCGATGCTCGCCGACCGAACGCCGTTCATCGCCTCGGTCACGACCCGCAGTCCCCCAGGAAGGACAG
>DATILB010000332.1:0-4374 GCA_035477015.1 Nocardioidaceae bacterium
CACCGGCAGGGAGCAGGTACCCGGCCACGTCGGTGTCTTCGGTGAGCGTTCGGGTGGCCTGGAAGATCACGGGTCGCAGGCGCATGGCCTCCTTGATGACAGCTTCTAGGTACTGGTCGCCCTCGCGGCTCGGGTTGTCGACTGCCTGCTGCGCGCGGCTGAGCGCTTCGGGATGGTGCGCGAGCTCATGCAGTGCCCAGGACAGGGAGGTGGCGGTGGTTTCGTGGCCGGCGAGGAGGAAGGTGATCAGCTGGTCGCGGAGCTCGGCGTCGGTGAGGACGTCGCCGTCGTCGCTAGGGCGAAGGAGTCGCGAGAGCAGGTCGTCGCGCTCCGGGGTTGTCGGGTCGGCGCGGCGTGCCGCGATCTCGGCGTACAGCAGGTCGTCGAGTTCCTGTTGGGCGGCGGCGTGGCCACGCCAGGGCGGCAGCTTCTGGAGTTTGGGGTACCGCCAGGCGAGCAGCATCACCAGGTCGAGGTTGGCGATTTTGATGACCAACGGCCGCAACTCGTCCAGCCGCTGCGGATCGGTGACCCCGAAGACCACGCGAAGGATGATCTCCAGGGTGATCGCCTGCATGCGTCCGATGGCTGCGAACTCTTCGCCGCTGGACCATCGCCCGATCTCCGCACGAGCGAGGTCGGCGAACATGGGTCGGTAGCTGTTCAGGGCTCCGGTGGTGAAGGCTGGGGTGAGCAGCTTGCGGGCGCGCGCGTGCTGGGCCTCGTCGAGCAGGAGTAGGGAGTGCTCCCCCATCACGTCGAGCAGGCTCGAGTTGCCCTCACCTGCGTGGTAGGTGGCGACACTGCCGGCGAATACTTGCCGGATGTCGTCGGGATTGGCCAGGGCGACCACGGTGACCATGGATCCGTGCGGTCCGTACGGCATCCGTACGGAGAACACGTCGCCGTGCTGCTTGTGGAGTCGACGCATCACGGTCGGTCGGTAGCGCATGAGCAGGATTGCCTGCAGCGTGTCCGGCAGACGCAGGCCTGGGGGCATGGCGGCCTGAGTGATGGTCAGTGGGGTCACTCCCGAACCGTACCTTCGAGCATGCGCATAACAGGGGCGGGTTCAGCGCTGTGACTTGCGGGTGCTGCGGACCAGTACCGCCCAGGTGGCGACCAGGAAGACAACTGCGAACGCCGTGAGGATCAGCCAGTAGGTACCGATGGCCATCGTGCCCGCGTCGCCGTAGGACTGCAGCAGCGGCGGCCCGAGTGGTGAGCCTCCTTCGGCGAGGATGTGGCGCGCCCCGAGGTCGCTGCCGATCGCCTCGAACGCCCAGCGGGTCGGGATGATGGTGCTCAGGGCTGCGCCGGTCCCCGGCATCAGGTCCACCGGAAGGATGGCGCCGGAGAACAGCACGGCGGGGAAGCACAGCATCGGTAGGGCCAGGGTCGCCTGCGGCACGTTGCCGACCGACGCGGAGGTGAGCAGTCCGAGTCCGAGAGCCGCGATTGAGCACAGTGCCAGTTCCGTGCCCATCGAGGCGTACGTCGAGAACGGGCGACTGGGTAGCCGGTCCAGAAGCCGAAGAATGCCCAGCATGCCCACGATGACGAGCAGGACGAACGGCACCAGGACGGTCACCTTGGACGCCACGTAGGCGCCGAGCCGGAGACCAACGAGGTGCTCGCGGCGCAGGATCGCTCGCTCGGTGCAGATCTGCAGCAAGCCGTAGGTGAGGCCGAAGAAGAACGCCGCAAAGACGACCCAGAACCCGATCATCACCATCGAGCTCGGACTAGGGTCCTCGAAGTCGAACGCGCCCGGCTGGAAGAGGATGACGAACATGCCGATCACCATCGCCGGAGATCCGATCAGGATCGCGAGCGTCAGGCGGTTGCGCACCAACGTCTCCAGCGTCCGCCGGGTCAGGACACCCCATTGCGTGAGCCCGTTAGCCACCGGTCGCCGGTTCACCGACGGTTGACGTACGTCGGGCGCCGGCAAAATAGCGGGTGTCACGGCAGCCTGGTGATTACCGTCTGGATCGGTCAGGTGTCGGTAGAGCTCGTGCACTGAGCTGACGCCGTACAGCTCGAGGGCCTCATCGATCGTGCCAACGAAGCCGAGTCGCCCACCGCGCGTCATGCACACGACGCGATCGCAGGCCGCGAGGTCGTCGACCGAGTGCGTGGTGAACACGACCGTCGCCGACCGGTTGGCGAGTTCGCGTAAGTGGCCGACTAACTCGAAGCTCGTAATCGGGTCGAGGCCCGATGTCGGCTCATCCAGGAAGAACACGTGCGGGTCGGTCAGCAGCTCGACGGCGATGCTCGCGCGCTTGCGCTGACCGCCGCTGAGCGAGCCCACCCGGACCTCGGCCTGGTCGGTCAGGCCCACGGCGTCGAGCGCGTCACGCACCGCCTGATCGACCTCCGCCGCGGTTGTCGAGGACGGGAGCCGCAGACGTGCCGCGTAGCGCAGCGTCCGTTCGAGAGCCAGGTCGGCGTGGATGATGTCGTCCTGCGGGACGTAGCCGAGCACGCTGCGGAAGGTGTTTAGGTTCTCGTACACGTCGACCCCGTCGAAGCGGACCGACCCCGAGCTTGCCGGGGCGATCCCGGCCACCGCCTCCAGCAGCGTCGTCTTGCCGGCGCCGCTGGGACCGACGATGGCGACCAGCTCACCGGCAGAGACAGTGAGAGACACAGCGTCGAGAAGCGTCAACTGGTCCCGGTTGCGGACCCTGACCTGCCGAGAGAGTTGGCTGACGTCGATGCGGATACCGCGTCGTTCGACTGCCGCGATGGTCATACGGTCACCGAGACCTGCAGATAGGTCGCTGGAATCGCCGTCGTACCGGGGTCCTGGCTGGCGTTCTGGCTCGTGAATAGCGCGGCGAGTTCCCGCTGCAGATCCTCGGTCCGACCGTCAGCCTCTGCTGCGGCGAAGGCGTTCATGGTCGGCCCGTAGTAGGTCCGGAACACAGCCAGCAGCTCCGTCGGAGCGGCAGGGTACTCGAAGGTGTAGGTCTCACGAGAGAAGCTGACGTGGTCCGCCGGAATACCGGCCTGGGTGAACCGCTGGACCACGTTCTCCTCGACGCCCCACGTCATCGGGCTGATGAAGCCCTCCGGAGGCGGCGGGGAGTAGGAGCCGGAGATCTTGAGGATCTGAGCCACCAGGGTCGGGTCACCCGGGATCCAGTTGCCCATCACGATCCGTCCGCCGGGTCGAGTCACACGGACCATCTCCTTGGCGACGTCGAACGGGCGTGGAGCGAACATTGCTCCGAAGATGCTCACGACCAGGTCGAAGGAGTCGTCTGCGAGGTCGTCCAAGTGGGAGGCGTCGCCTTCTTGGAACCGGAGGTTGCTCAGCCCTTCTGCGGTGGCGCGCAGGTTGCCCGCGGCCACTAGGTTGCCGGCGATGTCCACTCCCAGCACGTCTGCGCCGAGCCTGGCCTCTGGCAGAGCGGTGGTGCCGTCCCCGCAGCCGAGGTCGAGGACGCGAGTTCCGGGTGCGATGCCCAGGCCAGCGACCAGGGCTTCTCCGCTGGCGCGCATGGCTTCGGCGACCTGGGTGAAGTCGCCCTTCTCCCAGAGCGCCTTGTTCGGGTTCGTTGTGACTGTCATGGCTTCCTCCTGAATGGCGGTCGATATTCAAGACATTGCTTGATTAAGCATCATCCGGCGGAACTCTGTCAAGAGATCTCTTGAATATGACCCATAGGCGATCAGGGGAGGCGTCGGGTCTCGTACATTCGCGCCGCTACCAGAGCGCCGGAGATCGCGGTCAGCGCGGCCACGGTCCACACGGCTGCACGCACCCCCCATAGGTCCGCTACGACGCCGGACAGGATGGCACCCACCGCGAAGCCGCCGTCGCGCCACAGTCTGTAGATGCCCACTGACCGTGCCCGCCACGCGGGGTGGGCGACGTCGCCGATCACGGCGAGCAGCGTGGGGTAGACCATGGCGGTCCCTGCTCCGAGCAGAACGGCAGCGAGAGCCCAGAGAGCGAAGGTATCCGAGGCTGCGACGACCCCGAGCGCCACGGCCTGGATGAGCATGCCGCCGACGATCAACGACTTGCGGCCGATGCGGTCGGAGAGTGCACCAGTGCCGAGCTGTCCGAGTCCCCACACGGCCGGGTACAGCGCAGCCAGCACACCGATGCGACTCACTGAGAGCCCCGCGGTGGCGAAGAGAAGCGGGAACAGACCCCAGGCCAGACCGTCGTTGAGGTTGTTCACCATGCCGGCCTGGCAGGCCGAGGAGAGGGCCGGCTCGCGCAGGCTGGTCTGGGCGAACACTTCGCGTTGGGTGAGGTCTGCGTGCAGGAGGGCGTCGCTGCCGTCGGCTTGGGGGACGTGCGCTCTGGCCTCGGCGTCGGCGTGGTCTCGAGTCTCGCGGACGAAGAGTGTG
>DATILB010000333.1:0-7285 GCA_035477015.1 Nocardioidaceae bacterium
TACTCCTACGAAGCCACGAGCGAGGCAAGCATGAAAGCGGCTGCCCAGGCGTTCTTCGACACTCCGCAGCTGTCCGGGAATCATGCTTCCGACTACATCCTTCAAATTGAGCCGCCGATCCGCGATACACGCACATTCATCGGAATTCGTCGTACTGATGGCGAGCTCTATGCACTAGCCCAACTCGTGCGGACCAGGACCGGTGGATGGCACCTCGACTCCTACATGCACTGCGCTGGCGGCAAGTGAGACCTCACCCAGTACAGGCATGGTCGCCAAGTGCTGCACACCGCCGCGACTCGGCGGCGGAGACATGCGGTTCTGGCGCCGTGTAACAGTGCTGCGGGTTCAACCGCCGGTTCCTCGACGTCTTACTAGTATTCGGTGAGTGAGCAAGCCACGCGTAATTCTGGGTGAGCGTGCCCTGCCCGCAGGCTTCGATCATCCACACGCGTCCGAGGAAGCACGATTCTTGGCGGAACGTGGGTTGATCCTTCGCACCCAGGTTGGCTCCGGCGTTCATGGCACCGCGATCGGTGGTCAAGACGACCGGGACGAGATGGGCATCTGCCTCGAGCCGGCGGAGTTCGTGACCGGACTCGCGACCGTTCCGCGAGGCATCTTGTCCGATGCAGCGGTGCCGTTCGAGCAATATGAGCGGCATACCGTTTGGGATGAGCCCGGCGGCTTGGCCAATCGCTCAGGCGCTGGTGATCTCGACGTGATTGTGTACTCGGCACGTAAGTGGTGTCGATTGGCGCTGGCCGGCAACCCGACCGTGCTGCTGGTCCTGTTCGTGCCCGACGATGAGGTCGTCTTCCGCAATGAGGCAGGCAGCGAGCTGGCCGCCAATGCACACCGGTTCATCTCGAAGCTGGCTGGCCGGCGCTTCCTCGGGTATTTGCAGTCACAGCGTGCAGCCATGGTGGGGGCGCCGGGCGCGCACACGAATCGGCCCGAGCTTGTGGCGGTGCATGGCTACGACACAAAGTTCGCCATGCACGCCCTTCGTCTTGGATTCCAAGGTGTCGAGCTGCTCACCACTGGTCGCATCACGCTCCCCGTTCCCGAGCCACATCGATCGTTCCTGCGGGCCGTTCGTCGGGGTGAGGAAAGCCTCCAGATTGTGCTAGCCCAACTCGACGAAGCTGAAGCGAGATTGGGTGAGCTCACTGAAATCTCGACCGTGCCTGACGAGCCGGACCGCGCTTGGGTAAACGAATGGCTGCACGAGACCCACCTCGCCTACTGGGCCTCGACCTGAGGGGCTCGGCACGACACCCCTTTCTCCCGCTGGCCTGCGTCACTCCCCCCATGCCTCGCCCACCACCGCTTACGCTTCGGGTGTGCGGAGCGAGGCCTTGCCGTCCGGAACGGTCACCTTCTTGTTCACCGACGTGGCAGGTTCGACGGCGTTGTGGGAGGAGTCGCCGGACACGATGAGCCCGGCGATGGCACGGCATGACGAGATCATCGACTCCGAGGTCGTGGAGTGCGGTGGCTCTGTGGTCCGACCGCGCGGGGAAGGGGACAGTCGCTTCGCCGTCTTCGGCCGAGCAGCGGATGCCCTGGCAGCGGCGCTTGGCATCCAAACGAGGCTCCTGTCCGAGCCGTGGAAAACGCCGCGCCCGATCCGTGTGCGTCTTGCCGTGCACACCGGCGAGACCGAGTTCAGGGAGGGGGACTACTACGGGACAGCGGTCAACAGGTGCGCGCGGCTACGGGGGATCGCCCACCCCGGGCAGATCCTGTTGACCGGGGCGACCATGCAACTGGTCAGCGAGGGGCTTCCGGAGGGCGCCTCAGCTCGTGATCTTGGTCGGCATCGGCTGCGCGACATTGTCGAGCTCGAGCACGTCTACCAGCTCTGCCACGATGCGCTTCCCGCCGACTTCCCGCCGGTCGCGTCGTTGGACAACGTCCCGCACAACCTCCCGCTGCACCTGTCCCCCTTGATCGGTCGTGATACGGAGGTGCCGAACGTGGCGGGCCTGCTTGCCTCGCAGCGGCTCGTCACGATCACCGGCACCGGTGGCACCGGCAAGACGCGCCTGGCTCTCGCCGTGGCAAGCGAGCTGCTGCGGCGCTTCCCCGACGGCGTCTGGCTTGCCGAGCTTGCTGCCCTGTCGAACCCCGACCTCGTCGGCACCACAGTCGCGGCGACGATGAACGTCCATGAGGCGTCCGGTGAACCGATCGCGCGCACCCTCGCTGCTTATCTGGGCACCAAGTCGGTGCTCCTGGTGATCGACAACTGCGAACACGTCGTCGGCGCCGTCGCGGAGCTCGTCGACTCGATCCTCCGCGCGACCCCCAACGTTCGGGTGCTCGCCACGAGCCAGGAGCCGTTGTTGATTGCCGGGGAAGCCACGATCGCGCTGCAACCACTCCAGCGTCCGGACGCGGTGCAGCTGTTCGAAACCTGTGCCCGGGCGGCGAATCCCTCCTTCATCGTGGACGCGTCCAATCGCGAGGCCATCGAGGCCATCAGCGAGCGCCTCGACGGTGTTCCGCTTGCCATGCAGCTGGCGGCCGCACGCACCCGGTTGCTGACGCCGGCGCAGATCCTGGAACGTTTGGCCGACCGCTTCCGGCTGCTCAGCACCGGTGAACGCACCGGGCCCGATCGGCACCGCACGCTCATGGCCGCGGTCGAGTGGAGTCACGACCTTCTCTCGCCCTCTGAGCGCGTCCTGTACCGCCGCCTTGGGGTTTTCCACGGCGGCGCGACGCTCGAGGGGATCGAACGAGTCTGCGCAGATGGCGACCTCGACGTCGTAGAGATCCTGGACCTGCTGCAGCGCCTCGTGGACCGCAGCCTCGTCACCCTCGACTCGGAGGGACTGGCACCGCGCTACCGCATGCTGGAGACGATCCGCGCCCACGCGAGCGACAAGCTGTCCGCCGCGGATGAGTCCATCCCGGTCTCCGACGGGCACCTTGCGTGGTGCCGGGACCACGCCGAGAACGGGTACCACGGCGCCCGCGGCTCCGAATCCTCGTTCTGGACCCAGTCGATGCGGGTGGAGATCGACAACTTCCGCGCCGCGCTGACCTGGGGGCTCGACGGAGGCGATCTGCTCGTGGGCCAACGAACCTGCACCTTCTTGCGGAGACTGTGGATCGGTGAGGGGTTCGGACGCGAAGGAATCCACTGGGCAGAAGCGTTTCTTGCGAAGACGCCCGACGAACCCTCATCAGGACGCATTGACGCACTCGTCGGCCTGGGCGATCTGCGCGCCGTCTTCGGCGGCGACGCCATAGCGCCCCTCGACACGGCTCTCGACATGGCGCGCGAAGTCGGGGACCCCGGCGCGGAGGGCACCGTCGAGTACTTTCTCGCCACCACGCTCAGCGACCTGTCCGGCCCGACCGTTGCAATTCCACACTTCGAGGCAGCGCGAGCTCTGCTGCCACCGGGCGATCCGCTCCTCGGGATCCTTGATGTCAACCTCGGAATCACCTACCTCGACCTGGGCCGGTTCGACCGGGCCATCGAGCACACCCGAGCCCTGCTGGCCGAGCTCGATCAGCCGTATCACGCCGCGTTCCTGAGAGCGACGCTCGGGCTGGCACTCGCAGAGGCAGGTGAGCTTGACGAAGGCGCCGCGGAATGCGCCGCTGCCATCGAGACCGCCCGCTCGGTTGGTGAGAGGTACCTGCTGACGACCGTCCTGCAGTTCGGTGCCGAGGCCCTTTCGAAGCGCCCCGAGCACAGGCAACGCGCGGCGGACGCGCTCGAGGAGGCCCTCTCGCTGCACGAAGGCGCTGCGGACCCGTTGACCCTCTTCGACCTGATCAGGAACGCGGGTCAGGTGGCTGAGGCCTACGGAGACTTCGCAGCAGCGACGATCTTCACGTCCGGTGCGGCGAGACTGGCAACCGCGAGCAACCTGCAAGTGGCGCCTCGCCAGCAGCATGACATCGACTCGCGACTCGCTCGTGCACGCGTCGAGCTGGGCGACGGCTTCGACGAGGTCCTCGCCGAATGTGGACCGAAGCCGACCGAACGACTCTTCAGTGAGGTCTACGAAAAAGTGGCGACCTGGGCATCGTCTACTCCCCCCGCAGCTTCTCCGCCCAGAGCGTGAGGTCGCTCTCCGAAGCACCGTGGTCCAGCCACCACTGACGGGGACCCCCCGGCCAGGCGGTCAGCCGGTCGACCACGACCTCGATCGCAGCGGGCTGCGCCTGCCACCAGCTGTTGTCGAGCGTCACGCCGTGCTTGGCGATCTCGGGGGCGAGCCGCGCCTGGATCGCCGGTACGGCGTGGTTGGTCTGCGCATAGTCACGGCGTACGTCGTCCGGCTCGACACCCGCGGCGAGCAGCAGTGCGGCCACCATGATCCCGGTGCGGTCCTTGCCGGCCGTGCAGTGGATGAGCACCGGACCCTCGGCCGCCGCGATCGCCGACAGCGGGGCCGTCACTCGCTCGGAGTAGCCGTCGAGGATCGCCGTGTACAGCTCAGCCAGGTCGGAACCCGGGCCGAGTGCCGCCAATGCGAGCGCGTCGTGGAGGGGGTGGCCGACCCGCTGCGTTGCGCCTGGCCAAGTGACGTCTCGCTTCTCCGCCTCTTCATCGCTTCGGAGGTCGACCACGAGCGAGGGAGGCCAGCCGTTCAGCTCCGGCGTGCTCCCCTCGGGCGCTGGGACGTCGCCGCGATACAGGACACCGGGCCGGGTGACCCCGCCGCCGATGAGCGACAGGCCACCGACGTCTCGAAGGTTGGCGAACACAAATTCATCCTGCCAGAGGTCATCGGCTGCCGGTGATCCAGCCCGTCTCCGTCCCCGGAGTAGGCAGTCCGAGCAGCGCCGCGAGCGCGACCGAGGCTGGGTTCGCGATCGGCATCGGCGCATCGGCAGGCATCGCGCCGAGCTCTATCAAGAGGCAGCCGACGCGCATCAGCAGGATCGCGCAGCGCACACCGGCGAACGCTTCCCACCAGTCGATGTCCCTGACCTCGAGCCCGCTCAGCTCCTCGAAGCGTGCGACTGCGGCCGCCGGCTCCGGGAAGCCCGCGGGCAGAGGTACACCGAGGCCGTCGCTCCACACCCGGTTCGTGAAGAGCAGGTACCCGAGGTCGAACTCGTGCGGGCCGAGCTGGGCCATCTCCCAGTCGAAGACACCGGTCACCTGCTGGTCGGGGCCGAACATCAGGTTGCCTAGCCGTGCGTCTCCCCAGCACACGACCGGGTTGCTGTCGGCCGAGGGACGGTTGGCGTCGAGCCACTCCCAGGCCGCGTCGATCGTCGCGCTACGGCGACCGGCACCGGCCCACGTGTAGAAGTCGCGCCAATACGTCAGGAGCTGGTCGGTCGGCGTCGCTCCCTCGGTCGTCGGTGCGAGCGAGCCTAGGTCCAGCGCCTTCCAGTCCGCCTTCGCGATATCGGCGAGGACACGCAGCGCATTGTCGAACAGAGTCGCCTGCTGCTCGGCCGAGAGCTCGAGCACCCACCCGGTCATCGTGTACGGCGGATCGTCAGCCGGCACCTCGCCGTACACCCGCTCGACAAGCAGGAACGGCGCACCCAGCACCTCGCCGGTGCGCTCATGAGCGACGACCTTCGGGACGGCCGCGTCGGTCCCGACCGAGAGAGCGGTCATCACCTTCGCTTCGCGCTCGAGGTCGTACGACGGGAACAGGCCGCCCTGAGTGGGTGCGACTCGGGCGACGAGGCCGCGCGTCTCGCGTACGCCGTCGACGGTCCATTCCCCGACGAGCAGCGCGGACTCGCTCGACATGCCGTTGCTCGCGGACACCTGGACGTCGGAGATGACGACGTCCTCGGCGCCCTTGATGACGCTGGGCAGCCAAGCGGCGAGCCGGCTCGCGACGGTCGCGGGGTCAAGGGTGTTGATCAGTGCCATGCCGCTGCTCCTCAGGCTGCCCGGTGGATGATGCCCTGCTCGAACAGTCCGGCGCCCGGTGCACCGTCGAGGTCGAGCTGCATGAAGTCGTCGTACGTGCCGAACGCCGGACCATCGGACTCAGCGCCCATCGGCACCCAGAAGCCGGTCTCGCGCGCCGTGATGCTGACGGTGCGCGTCGATCCATCGGCGAGCTCGAGGGTCGCGCGTATGAAGCGCGCGGCCGCATCCCGACGGAAGTGGATCCGCTCGATGACCTGGACGCCCTCGGCGGTCGCGAAGAACCCGTCGCCCGCGACCTCGCCAGTCCTCGAGACGAACTTGATCGCCGTGATGAACGCGCCCTCGAAGGTTGCGATCAGGCCGGCGTACTCGACCCACTGCGCGACCTCGTCGCGGAAACCCCACGTGCGGTCGCGCATTCCTTCGGCGTCGAGGTTGTACGTCGATCCGCCGACGGTTACCGTCCCGGTCACCGTGCAGCCCTGCTGGAAGTGCTGCAGCGGCTTGCCCGGGACGAGCTCGGGGATGAGGCCCGTGACCGCGTAGTCGGCGGGCGCGTAGAGCGGCAGGTAGGTGAGCTCGGCCTGCAGGGTCGGGTGGTCGACGCGGACGGTTCCGTCGAGGTCGAAGTGGATCGAGTCACTGCTGAAGGTGCCGGGCTCGAGGTCCTCGACGACCTCGACGACGACCCCGTGCCCGGAGACGCTGCACCGGGCTCGCCGGGCACCCTCGCCGTTGGGCGAGGTCGAGACGTGGACGCTGCCGAAGACACCGCCGGCGACGTCCCAGAAGGAGAGGTACGCGTTGTCCTTCCACACCGGGTCGCCCGGTCCCGCGGCGTCGGAGTGGATGGGCTCGGCGAGCGGTCCCCAGGTGGTGGCGACGGTGGTCATCGGAATCTCCCTTGAATCTATTCTTTCTTAGAATTCGACTATACGCTGTATAGGAGACGACATGCAAGGGAGGATCTCCCCATGGCGATAGACGTGGACACAGTGGTGCGTACCTCGGTCGCGATCGCGGATGCCGAGGGCCTGGACGCGCTGACGATGCGCCGGCTGGCGACCGAGCTCGCCGTCACGCCGATGGCGATCTACCACCACGTGCCGGGCAAGGAAGCGCTGCTCGACCTGATCGCGGACGAGTCGATGAAGCAGCTCCCCCAACCCGACGCGAACGGCGCCTGGGACGAGGAGCTCTTGCGCTTCTTCGTCGCCTTCCACCGGCTCTACCTCGAGCACCCGGCCCTCGCGCAGGTCATGGCGCAGCGACCGCTGGAGGGTCCGACCGCGATGGCTCGTGGCGAGCTGCTGCTCGAACTGCTGGTGCGTGCCGGGGTGTCGGACGAGGATGCGGTCGGCGCACTGGTGTCGCTCGTCGGCTACACGATCGGCATGAGCCTCTACCGGC
>DATILB010000334.1:0-4661 GCA_035477015.1 Nocardioidaceae bacterium
GGGGGAGGAGCGGAGCCTGACCGACCCCGCGGCGAGCCTGGCTGAGCTGGCTGAGCGAGTCGCACGCACTTGGTCTAGGTGACCCCAGAGTGACAAGGGCGATATGGGGAATAGACGCGAGTGTGCGACCATTGAACGAGGTAGTACGCACCAACGAGCGCCTGATTGGGAGGCCGCCAGCATGACCGAGCAGGTCGAGACTCACACCCACAACGAGGTTCGCGCCGACAGCATCAACCTGTCTGCCACCGCCGCCGGCAAGGTTAAGACCCTGCTCGAGCAGGAGGGCCGCGACGACCTCGCGCTGCGCATCGCCGTTCAGCCGGGTGGCTGCTCGGGTCTGCGCTACCAGCTGTTCTTCGACGAGCGCACCCTCGACGGTGACGTGGTCATCGACTTCGACGGCGTCAACGTCGTCGTCGACCGGATGAGCGTTCCGTACCTCAACGGTGCCACCATCGACTTCGTCGACACGATCGAGAAGCAGGGCTTCACGATCGACAACCCCAACGCCACGGGCTCGTGCGCGTGCGGTGACTCGTTCCACTGAGCCACACCTAGACCCAAAGTGAGGAAGGCCCCCGCGATGCGGGGGCCTTCCTGCGTCGTGAGGGTCAGCCTGCGTAGGGCGTGTCCGTGCGGTCGACCTTCTTGTCGGTGAAGGCCGCATCCTTCACTACGCGGTCGCCGAGCGGGGCGCCCAGCTCGACGTTGATGCTCTTGAGCAGGGCCAGATCGATGCACGCCAGGTCGCCGTTGGACTTGGCCGCCTCGTGCACGAGCTGCACGTACACCTCCTCGTCCGTCTCCTTCACGATCACGTCAGTGACTTGGCCATAGCACTGGGGTACGCCGATCGTGTAGTTGAGCGCCAGGACGTCCGGGGCGCGGAGGACGTAGCTGTCGATGCCGATCGAACCTGGGGCCGGGCTGCCGGGGTCGTCCACCGGGTCGGGCTCAGGAGCCGGACTCGGGTCTGGGGCGCCCGGGTCGACGCTGCCTGGGTTGCCCGGTGCGCCGCCGCCGTCGTCAGGCTTCCCAGGATCAGGCCCAGGATCAGGGTCGGTATACGTGTCGCCGAGGCTGGCTGCGGGAGACGCCTCAGGCTCGTCGCCGGTCCCCGCGGTCGCCCACCAGATCCCGCCGACGAGAACGAGCACGGCGAGCGCAGCGGCGAGGGGGAGAAGCAGGCGAGATCGAGTCATGGAGGTTCGACGGCTGCCGAGATCGAACGGTTCCTCCTTGCGGCGGTCGGCGCCCGCTGACTACGTTCGTTGTAGGAGGCACCTATGACCGATTCAAGTCCAGACC
Source organism: Nocardioidaceae bacterium (assembly GCA_035477015.1). Lineage (GTDB taxonomy): Bacteria > Actinomycetota > Actinomycetes > Propionibacteriales > Nocardioidaceae > SSC3. Next base: position 1,312 of record DATILB010000334.1, read on the forward strand.
TCGCGGCCCGCAAGCGCGTGGGATCGGGTTTCCTGTGGGCGGCCAGCACGTGGGTCCTCTACATCGTCCTCGCCTTCAGCCTGGCAGCTGACTACGAGACCGCGCTCGAGGACGCTGCGGAGGCGACCGACACACCCGTCAACAAGCTGCCCGCCGAGACACTCGCCCAGATCAGCCAGGACCACCCCTGGATCAACGTCAGCTCGGTTGCTCTGCTCCTGGCACCCGCGATCTTCGTCATGGCCATCCGCCGAGCCGCTGCTGTCACGGGTGACCGGTGGGCCGTGCCGTTGGCTTGGCTGGGCGCGGCGGTGTGGTGGTTCTACATGCTGCTCAACTTCGGGCTGGCGTTCGACCCTCAGGACCTGCCTCCGCTGACGCGGGACCTGGACGTCCTCACCGTGCCTTTGGTCTCCGTTGCGTCTCTGCTCATCACGCTCTCCTTCATCTCGGCAGCGTGGAGCCTGCGAAGCACCGGGTGGCGGCCGAAGGCCAGCGCAGTCGCGGCCCTGATCGCGTTGGCTCTGCTCGTGCTCTCCGCGGTCACCCTGGTCGGGTCCGGCGGTGACGAGCCCCTCATTCCAGTCGTTCTGCTCCCCCCGGAGCTGATCCTCGGGATCGCCCTGGTCACGAGCAAGGCCAAGCAGGTCGAGCCGGCGACTCCGTAGGGCGTGTCTCCCTATCCCGTTTCCGGCTACGCGACGCGATCCACGCGCGCTCGCTGCGTTGTCGTCAGTCGACGGGCCACCGGCCCGCCTCCCTCCTCCGCCTCCCTCCTCCGCCTTGCGATCGCACGCGCCTCACGCCGCTCGCTTCGGAAGAGGATAGGGACACACGCCCTAGTCGAAGAAGCGACCCGCGAGCTTGGCGGCAGCGTCGCTGACCGCGAGGCCGGCCTTGCGGACAGGAGCGGGAGGCGGTGGCACGAGGCCCTCGGGGATCGCGTCGAGCGCATTCTTCGCGAGGCGGTGGACCTGGCGCGGAAGATGCATCGCAACGCCGACCGCCTTGGAGTCTGACGCCATCTCGGCGGGTGTCGAGGCGTCGTCGTACGCCGTGCGCTCGTAGCTCATGCATCCAAGGTAGGCCCGCAGAATGACCCGATCTACGCTACCGAGCGGTAGTTCCACGATACTGACGGGTATTGTTCGCGAGTTCCCTCGTCGTACGTCAGGAATCAACTGTGTCGCTGCTCGTCACCGGCTCCATCGCCACCGACCACCTCATGTCCTTCCCGGGCAAGTTCGCCGACTCCCTCGTCGTGGAGCAGCTGGACAAGATCGCCCTGTCCTTCCTCGTGGAGGACCTCGAGGTACGCCGGGGAGGCTGCGCCGCGAACATCTGCTTCGGGCTCGGCAGCCTCGGCCTGCACCCGACCCTGGTCGGCGCTGTGGGGGAGGACTTCGTCGAGTACCGCTCCTGGCTCGAGCGCCACAACGTCGACTGCGAGTCCGTGCACGTATCGACGAGCAAGCACACGGCACGCTTCGTGTGCACCAACGACTCGACGATGGCGCAGATCGCGTCCTTCTACGCCGGTGCGATGTCTGAGGCGCGGGAGATCGAGCTCAAGCCGATCGTGGACCGCCTCGGCGGCGTCGACTGGGTGATGGTCGGGCCCAACGACCCCGAGGGCATGCTCCGACACACGCAGGAGTGCCGCGACCGGGGCTACCGCTTGGTGGCGGACCCGTCCCAGCAGCTCGCGTGGGGTGACGGCGAGATGATCCGCGACCTCATCGACGGCGCGGAGATCCTCTTCTCGAACGAGTACGAAGCCTCCCTGATCACCCAGAAGACCGGCTGGACCAAGGACGACGTGCTCGCGCGCGTCGGCACCTGGGTCGTCACGCTCGGTGCCGAGGGTGTCCGCATCGACCGCAAGGGCGAGGACTCGATCACCGTCCCCGCCGTGCCCGAGATCGAGAAGGTCGAGCCCACCGGTGTCGGCGACGCCTTCCGAGCCGGCTTCCTGGCCGCCCTGCAGTGGGACCTGTCGTTCGAGCGGGCCGCGCAGCTCGGCTGCCTCCTCGCGGTGTACGTCGTCGAACGCATCGGCACCCAGGAGTACACCCTCCACCAGGAGGCCTTCATCAAGCGCTTCGCCGACGCGTACGGCGACGAGCCGGCCGCCGAGATCGCCAAGCACGTCCAGACCTCTCGGCCCTGATTCGCCCCGACATCGGTATGCGCGGCGTGACCTCTAGGTCACTCTCCCCATACCGATATCGGGTCAACGCTCAACTCAGCCGCCGCACGAGGAACCGCGGCACGCCGTCATCAGCCGTGTCCTCTCCGACGTACTCCTGACCGCGCATCCGGCACCACGCCTGTACGTCGGGCCTGGCCGCGGGGTCATCGGCAACCACTGCGAGGACGCCGCCCACCGGCACGTCCTCGATGTGCAGGGCGAGCTGCACGATCGGGGTCGGGCAGCGCTGCCCGCGGAGGTCGAGCTCGAGCTCAGCCGACATTGCGCAGCCTCCCGATCACGTCGGGCAGTGCGGCGAGGAACGACTCGACGTCGTCCTCGGTGGCGGTGCGGGTGAGCGAGACCCGGACGTTGCCGTGGGTCAGTGCGCCCATCGCGGCCAGCACGTGGGACGGCTCGAGTGCGCTCGCCGTACACGCCGAGCCGGAGGCGACTCCGAAGCCCAGCCGGTCGAGCTCGGTCACCAGCGCCTCGCCTTCTACATATAGCGCGGAGAACGACACGACGTGGGGGAGCCGCCGGTCAGGATCGCCGACGAGGTCGATATCGGGGATCTCGGCCACCGCCTTTCGGATGCGGTCGGTCAGGACGCGCTGCCGCGCACCCGGGTCCTCGGACTGGATGGCCTGCAGTGCTGCGGCCGCAGCCAGCGCCGCGGGGATGTTCTCGAACCCGCTCACTCGAGGGTCGGTGCGGTCGTCCGTCGGGAACGGCGCCCGCCAACGGGCCCCCTTGCGGACGAGGAGTACGCCGACGCCGGCTGGACCGCCCCACTTGTGAGCAGAGGCTGCGGCGGCCGACCAGCCCTCGGGCAGCGGGACACGCCCGGCGGTGGCGCAGGCGTCCATGAACCAAGGAACCTCGCCCGGGTCCACGGTCTGCAAGGTGCCGACCTCGGGGTTGCCGTGCTGTACGGCGAGGACGCCGGCCGAGGGGAGCGGCCCGATGTGCCCGAGGTGATCGACCGGGACCGACTCCGACGTACCGCCGTGGACCGACTCCCACCACCGAGCGGCGTGGAAGACGGAGGAGTGCTCAACAGCTGAGTACGCAATGTGGCGTGAAGTCCGAGACGCCCCGATTGCCAGCCCGAGCAGCCCAAGGTGGACCGCAGCAGTGCCGGAGGACGTGAAGGTGA
>DATILB010000335.1:0-6587 GCA_035477015.1 Nocardioidaceae bacterium
GCACGGTGGTCTGAACAGCGAGTCGACAGGCCTCGACATCGCACAGCGGCAGCTCAACTGGTGGCTGAGCAACCGGATTTACCCGATCACCTTCGCATGGCAGACCGGCGTCACCGAGACCCTCGAGAACCAGCTGTCCGACCTGATCGGGAAGCGCAGTCCAGCCGGCGGCTTCACGTTCAACCTCTTCGAGCAAGTCGACCGAATGATCGAGAAGATTGCCAAACGAACCCTGAAGTGGTGCTGGGACGAGATGAAGGAGAACGCGGCTCGGGCCGCCGATCCGTTGCCAGACGACTGGCGCGGTGCTCCTGACCACACAATCCCTGGTGGCTCGTTCACGGTGACCGCCTTGCAGGAGTATCTCGACAAACATGGTCCGGCCGAGATCCACCTCGTCGGGCACAGTGCCGGCTCGATCTTCCTGGTCGGCATCATCAAGCAGCTGAAGGCTGCCGGCATCCCCGTCGACTCACTCACCTACTTGGCAGCAGCCATCCGCACGGACGAGTGGATGAAGAGCGTCCTGCCGCGGCTCAAGCAAGGTGACATCAGGAAATTCACGGCGTTCGGCATGAACCCCACTCGGGAACTCGACGACACCTGCGGCGCACGCGGTATTGCGATCTATCGGAAATCACTGCTGTACCTGGTATCGCACGCCTTCGAGAAGCCAACCGAAGATGATGCCAGCGAGGTTCCGCTCATCGGCATGGCACGGTTCGCGGAAAGCAAGGTGGGGAAGACGTCGTACAAGGCGGCGGTCGAGTCCCTCAAGGACGCAACTCTGGTCTGGTCACCCAGCACCAGTCCCGCCGATCAACAGTCAGACTCCTCGACCCATGGTGGTTTTGACGACGACAACCCCACCATGACCTCCGTGCTGCTGCGCATCCTCGGCACAAGGACCCTCAAGCCCGGCTACTCCTACGTTCCCAACCTGCCTCCAGGTACGTCAGCCGCCGCGGTGGTCGAAGGCGTCACCGAGATCGCGGATCAGCCACCGGAGATCGTCACCGCAGAAGTCCACGTGCCTGACGAGCCAGTCGAAGGCATGCCGCCCGCTGCGGCGGCGCCACCCGCAGCCGCAGCAGCAACCTCCGCACCGAGTCCCGGCGGGGGAGCCGATTCAGCTGCCGGCAACCGAGTCATAGACGCGCTCGTGCGTCAGGGCTGGAGCGTCGACGAGACGGGCCAGGGCGACAACAAGGCCAAGCGACGTGCCGGTGCCAAGTCGTGAAGAGTGGAGGAGCTACAACGGGGACAACGGAGCGCAAGGCCGTCGGGTTGCTTGCGGAGCACTCGGCTGTGACCCAGTCGTTCGGCTTTCTCGCGCTTGTAGCTGTCGCATACGTACTCCTTGGACTAGGAGTTGAGAACAGCCCGCCGTCGTCATGTGAGGGCTGCAGTGCGCTCTCCGCTGGAGCCCGCGAATGGCAAGTCTGGAAGGTCGTCGCCGCGACTGGGCAGGCAGCTGCACTAGCGCTCCTGGTCGGGGGCGGCGTCAAGTTGTATCAATTCCAGAGAGACGAGAAGCCGTACGACGATGGCGTCGCCGGGAAGGTGAGGGGCTATGCGATAGCCGCTGCTGGTTTCGTCCTCGGAGTCATTGTCCTCATTGGTCAGATCGTCAGTGAGAAGCGCGCTTGGGCGACGGGACTCGAGCCGATGGACCAGCGGTTGGGTGCCGTCGCCGCTATCGGAGTTGCTTGCGCATTTCCTTGGGTGGCCTTGACCTGGTTGGTACACAGGAGCACAGGCCTCGTTCGGCCCGCCAGCGACGACGACGTCGACCAAGGCATCACAAGGCTTCTCGTTGTGTGGGACGCAATCATGGCGTGCGCGCTCGCGTTTGCTGTGTTCGTCGTGATCGCGTTGCTACCAACCGGTGCGTTGAGGAACCTCTGGATTTCGCAGGATCTGGCGGACACCGACGACGACGCGAAAAAGCTTGCGGAGTCGTTCCCCACTACCGACGTGCTGCTCTACGGAGCGTTCTTCGCGCTGCTGGTTGCCGTTCTTGTGATTCCTATGCTGTTGTCGTGGAGGGCTGCCGCGCGTCGCCTCGTCGATCGCGCTTACCCGATCAACAAGGCGAACTCGGCTGACAAGACCCAAGTCGAGAACCGAAGCCAGCTCGAGTCGGTGCTCAACCTGGACGTCACATTGATCCGCAATCCGCTCGCGGTGCTCAGCATTCTGACCCCGCTAGTGACCGCCACGCTCGCGGCGTTCCTGCCCGAACTCGGCAAGTAGCCCGCGTTTGTGCTAGCTGGCGCGGGTGCGGAGTTCGGTCCCGTTGCGGGTGGTGAACAGGTAGCTGCCGTCGTCCTCGATGACGACGGTGTAGCCGGCGGCGTGTTTGGCGAGGTGGTGTCGTCGACAGAGGGGCCAGGTGTTGCACGTCGAGGTTTCCCCATGCGGGAACGGGACTCGGTGGTCGATGTCGCACACCACGGAGGGTCGGCAGCAGCCGGGCCAGACGCAAGTGCGGTCCCGGGCCACGTCGGTGCGCCAGATCGCCGCGGTCGGTGCATACGAGGTAGTGGACAGCTCGACGAACCGGCCACCCGCGTCGGTGAGCAGCCGGTACCAGGTCGAGTCCGGGCCGAGGGCGATCGCTCGGGCGAGGTCGGCGGGGATCGTGATGTCTCCCGACAACAGACCCGGTGCGTCGTCCAGACCCATCAGGGTGCTGATCGGGACGGTCACGTTGATCACCGGCCGGGCGAAAGCACCGACTTCTGAGAACCCGAAGGTCTTGGCCGGGTCCTCGCCGTCCGCGGTCTCGTCGTCCTCGAGGTCGGAATTGAGAGCGGTGACCTCGAGGCGACCCATGAGCAGATCGACCATCGTGTCGGCGCGCATCTGGTCCAGCGTCCGGTTCTGATCGTCCGACTCGAGGCGCTTCTTGGAGATCAGAGTGAGCCGGTAGTCGGCCGCGATCAGGTCATGGACTGCGGTCCGCACCCCGAGCGACCCCATCCCGTGCTCGTCGGGCCGAAACCAAGCCCGCCGTTTGGTGAACGCCTCGGCGTAGGTGACCTCCTTGTCTTTGCGTCGCCGCTTCATTGCGCGGTACTGCGCAGCCCGCTGCAGCTTGGCCCGAGTCAGCCGGACCACGGCCGTGGTGGGGTCGTCGTACTTGGCGAAGTAGGCATCGACGTCCGCGCTGAACAAGGCGATCTCGTCGTCGTCAGCCAACGTGTCGGCGGCATCGAGGAACACCTGCGCCTTCCATAGGTCGAGCCGACCGGACTCACACAACGCCCACACCCCGGGCAACCACGTGGTGAGCTGCTGGTGCTTGGTCAGCCAGCCCCAGACCGTCACCTCACTGACCCCCAGCACACCGCCGATCTCGAGACCAACCTCGGAGGACGGCGACATCGAGGTCGGGTCCTCACCGAAGCAGACAGCCAGGTCATGCACGGACTGCAACTGCCGGGCTCGAGCAGCGTTCTGGATCACCTGCTCCCGCTCACTCGCGGCGATCAACCCCGGTGCCACGGGTGGTGCAGATTCATGAAAGGTCGTAAGCAAGGACTCCCCCTGTCCAACGTGCTGGCTTCGACCCCTGCAACACCAAACCTAGAGGGAGGGTCCGACAGTTTTGGGTCTCTGGCCACAGCCGGATTTCACCAGATCGAGAGCTCGCTGCTGAGGCTCTCATCGAGCCCCGCGGGCGATCGAAGTCGCACGTAACGTGCGGTGGGTTGTCCCGGAACAACAAGCGCGACGGCTGTGCCGGAGCTCGTGGCGACCGTTCTGTACGTCGTGCCGTCGTCCGAGATCTCCACCAGGAACTGGCCCGCGAAGCCGCGTGGCACGACCAGCTCGACGGGACGCCGGACACCGAGGTCGACGACGACGCCAGCAACGACGCCGCGTCCGTTGAGCCGAGCCGGGGTCGACAGGTCGCCGTCCGTCACACCGCAGGCGGAGGAGAACCGGCCGGTCTTCGCGGTTGCAGTCCCGGTCACTGCGGCACACGGACGGCCGCGCGACGGCGGCGCCTGCGAGGTCCCGCGCACCGACAGCCGCGAGGACATGTAGTGGGCGCGGACTTCACCGGTGCCCGTGCCACCGGTAAGGATGGTGATGCCGCCGACAGCGATCGTGCCGCGTAGGTCCTCGAGGATCCGGGCGTCGATGCTCGCTCGTGAGCCAGTTGCGGGCTGGGTCCACAGAGCCGTGCTTTCGTCGGACTCGAAGAGCCGGGCGGAGTACGTCGCGTCGGAGCCGGCCTTCTTTGGCAGAGGTGACCAGGTCAGCTCGATCTGGTCGGAGCGGACGGACACTCGTGGGGAGAGCCGCGCCATCCGGGCATCGGGGAGCGTGACGTTCGTGTCCTTCACCGTGAAGCTGAGCGCCGTACTGCTCGCAGAAGATCCATCCGAGAGGACGACGTTGAGGGTGGACTCCGTGGCCAGCGTGCCCTGCGTGTCCGAGCCCTTGAGCTCGAACTCGTACCGGCCCTCGGAGTCCGCGGTCACGCTGTGCGCGCTGTCGCAGATGGCCGGCGCCTCGGGGAGGAGGCACACGGTCGACAGAGTGCCCAGCACCAGTACGCCGCCGAAGACGACCTCGCCCATGTCGGCCTCCTTGAGCAGCAGGACCTGTGCGCCGGCGAGCGGCTTGCCTGACGCGTCCAGTGCTCGACCCGAGATGTGCACCGAGGCATCGGGGTCCACCGAGCTGAACGTGCAGCCGGAGAGCGCGAAGGCCATTGCCGCGACGACCGGGAACGCCTGAGGCATGGTTGCTAACTTAGTGCGATGAGGCGGACGGCAGTCGCGACGCTGCTGCTCGTGATCGCCGGATGCACCGCAGAGCAGCCCGCATCCCCAGCCCCCGACGGCCCGGGCGCAGTCGAGTCCCCGCCGCCGGAGTCCTCGCGGCAGCCCCTGGTACTGGTCACGCACCTGACCGTTCCGCCGGTCCGGATGAGCCTCGCCGCTGCGCGCAAAGTCTTGGCCGGCTCTGGTGAGTGGCGCGTCGTGGCGGCGCCCGGGGTGCCAGCGACGGGGGCCGTCCGCGTGCGCTCGACGCGAGCTGTGCTCAGGGAGGTGGAGCGCGACCCGGGGACCCTAGGTGTGTTGCCTGCGACCGGCGTCGGACCGACGGTCCGCGCGGTCGTCGTCGCCGGGTTCGACCCGATCCGAGACCCCGCCTTCTACCCACTCACCGTCCCCGGGCCGGTCGCGCCCCGACCCAGGACCCTCGGGCTGGTCGGGGACATCATGCTGAGCCGAGGCGTCCAGGACCCTGCGGGAGCACTTGCGCCACTGACGCCGCTGCTGCGCGGGTACGACGTCACGGTCGGCAACCTCGAGAGCACGTTGTCCGACGACGGAGCACCCCAACAGGGCGGTGACTCGTTCGCGGCCAGGCCATCGGTGATCCCGCTCCTCGAGTCGGCCGGGTTCGACGCACTCTCGCTTGCCAACAACCACACGGGCGACTACCAAGATGCTGCATTGCTCGAGACGGTACGTCGACTGCAGGGCAGCTCGATCCGACCCTTCGGCGCAGGCGCTGACCTGGCGGCTGCCGGTCGCGCGGCCGTCGTACGCGTCGGCACCACGTCGTTCGGGTTCGTCGGGTTCAACGCGATCGGTGAGACGCCGATGGCGACGCGCGAGGCGCCGGGTGCGCTGTCTGTGCGGATGCCGCCGCGGACCGGTCCGCTGAACCGAGACGACCTGGCCCAGGTGGCCCGATTGGTGCAGCGACTCGACCACCGTGTCGACGTCGTGGTCGTGATGCCGCACTGGGGCACGCAGTACACCCACCGCCCCGAACCGATCCAGCGGCAGGTGGCCATGCGGCTGGTGAGCGCCGGCGCCGACCTGGTCGTGGGCGGGCACCCGCACTGGGTGCAAGGCATGGATCGGGTCAGGCGTGCGGTCGTCGTTCATTCGCTGGGGAACTTCGTGTTCGACATGGACTTCATGACCGAGACCCAGCAAGGCGTGGTGCTGGAGGCGACGTTCTGGGGGGCGACTCTGAAGGCGATCGCGCTGGTGCCGTACCGGATGGACGGCTCGTTTGCTCCGCACCTGGTCGACGGAGCCGAAGCAACGGCGATCTTGTCCGACATCTGGCGGACCAGCACCGGTCCGTTCAGGGCGCGCTGATCCAGGCCAGCACGGTCCGGCCGGCCCGAGCCAGCTGGGCTCGGTTGACGACGGCCGGCACATCGGCGGCGCTGTGGTACTCGGCGTACGGCGTGCTTCCGATTCGTACGCCGGTGAGCCCGTCGCGCACGAAGGACCAGTGGTCGCTCGAGCGGTTCTCGCAACGCGTGGCATCCACGTGAGCGCGAGCCGCTGCGCGCAGCAACGCGTTCTGCAGTGCGTCTTCCTCAGAGGCGGCGCTGCAGATCGGCAGGACAGCACCGACCCCGACGCGGTCGAGGGACACCATGCCGCGCAGGTTGCGACGTTGCACGTCGGACAGGGTGGCGACGTAGTGGCGAGAGCCGTAGTGGTGGTCCAGGTCCGTCTCGCCACGAGGCTCCTCCGCGCCGAAGGCGACGAAGACGACGGGCAGCCGGGTGCGAGCACCCGAGATCGCCTCGGCCA
>DATILB010000336.1:0-2799 GCA_035477015.1 Nocardioidaceae bacterium
GCCACGGCGAGTTGGCTCCTACGTCACCAGTGGTCTCGGCACGGTCGCCGCCTTCGGCGACGTCCCGGCTCGACCGGCGGGGTGAACCGCCCGCTCCTGCCGCGTTCCGCTCGCAATGCAAGGCGGTCCTGACGGCCGTCCGAGCCCCACGACTCGCGGCATGCTCCAGCTATGCCGGGCAGCGCGGCCGCAGGTCGTCCGGGACCGTGTCGGCGCAGTACTCCACGTGCCCGTCGACGATCGTCGCGAGCACCTTGATGCTGGCGAGCTCCCCGGGAGGCACCTGCGTCGGATCGGCGGACAGGATGACGAGGTCGCCGGCCTTGCCGACCTCGATCGTGCCCATCGACTCCTCGGTGCCTTGCGCGTACGCCGCGTCGACGGTGAGGGATCGCAGCACCTCCCAGACAGTCAGTCGCTGCGACGCCATCCAGGCGGGAGGTGGCTTGCCACTCGTCCCTACCCGAGTGGTGGCGTGGGCGATCGCCGCGATCGAGTCACCGACCTCGCCGGCGATCGACCAGGGGTGGTCGGTGCCCCCGGTCAACGGGATGCCCGCGTCGACGAAGTCGCGCCAGCGGCCCGTGAAGGAGACGCGGTCACGCCCCACCCACCGCGTGAGGGTCTCGGCGGTATCGCCGTGGAACCACGAGTGCTGAATCGACGCGATGAGTCCGAGTGCGGCGATCCGCCCGACCTGGTCATCCCGGACAGTCGTCAGATGCTCTATGCGGTGGCGCCCCTCGAGGATGGCCTCGCGACCGAGCTGTTCGTAGGCCTCGAGCAACGCGTCGAGCCCGGCGTCGCCGGTGGCATGGACCGCCACCTGCCACCCAGCCTGGTCAGCCGCCACGATCTCGTTCGCGAGGTCGTCGCCCTTCCAGAAGAGCGTCCCCTGAACGGCGGGGTTCGGCGGCTTCGTCTGGTACCCGAGCCCGTCGTCGGCACCGTCCGTGAAGAGCTTGACGCCTTGCAGGAACAGCGTCGACCCGAGGACCTGCCCGGGCTCGAACGCCTCGTAAGGGTGCCCGAACCTCTGGAGCTGGTAGTTGACAGGAAGGAAGGCGCCGACCTTGACGCGAAGGTCGCCCGCCAGCTCGAGGGCGCAGAGCTCCTCGAGCCGTTCGTCGCTGACGAACATCTCGCTGATGCTGGTCCACCCCGCCGCCAACGCTGCAGCGATCGCCATCGGCTTGGTGTTCCCGACCATGTCACTGTCGCCCAACCAGTGCGAGTGCGAGTCGATGAAGCCGGGGAGGACGGTGGCACCCTCGAGGTCGACAGCGGCGGACGTCGTCTCTCCGACTGAGGCGATGAGACCCCCACTGACGGTCACCGCGCCGGCCCGGTCCGGGTCGCTCATGGTGACGACGTTCGCCGACCCAAGGGTGAGGTCATCGGCCACGGCCCGCTCCGCCGGGGTAACTATCAGTTCCCGGCAAGCGGCCGGCACGTCGTCGTTCGGGGGAACCGTATTGCTCGTGCGAGGCTCGGCGCGCGGCTCGTTGTCCGAGCCAGACGTCTGGGCGATCACGACTCCGCCCGCGACCACGGCGCACAGGACTACCGCCCCGATCAGATAGCGAAGTCGAGCCACCTCACCAGTATGTCGGTCAGGCCGCGTCCAGCACGCTGCGAACGTCGTCGGGCCAGGGCGCCGGCCCCTCCGGGGTCACCCAGACGTAGGTAGTCAGAATCGTGCAGCAGTCCCGGTCGCCCGCGGTGACAGTGAAGCGCAGCGTCAAGCTCGTGCGCCCGACATTGTCTATCTCCGCGACGACGCTGATCGTGTCGCCCCAACGCGCGGGTGAGGTCCACTCGAGCGAGCTGGACCTGACCATTGCCTCTGCGCCGCGAGTGATGAGGGCGTCCCAGGGCAGCCCGACCGAGGCCCACCACTCGGTCGCGGCCTCGTCGGCCCACGTCAGGTAGTGGGCGTTGAAGACCACACCTTGCTGGTCGCATTCGACGTAGCGGACACGGGCACTCCAGGACGCTGGCACAGGTTGCACGGTAGGGCACGATGGGAAGGTGCCGCGATGGTTGGCGTGCTGTGCTCTTCTCCTCGCGCTCCCGGCGTGCGATGCGGACCCCGAGGCGGAGCCGGACCCGCTGCCCTCGGTGAGCGTCACCTCCCCCACCCTTCCGACCACGACGCCCCCGGCGAACCCGGCCGCCTTCCACGTGGCCACCGCCGTCCAGGCCGTCGAGCACCTGGCCGGCTCGATCGGTCCGCGGCACGCGACCAGCCCCGCCTTCCGGCTCGCAGTCACCTGGACGGCGGACCGGTTCAGGGAGCTGGGGTACGACGTACGCCGGCAGGCCTTCGACGTACCGGGCGGCAACTCGTGGGGTGTCCCGGTCGATTCCGGGAGGTCCGCCAACGTGATCGCCACGACCGACAGTTTCCGCCCCGGCCGGCCGCACCTCATCGTCGGCGCCCACCTCGACACGGTGCCGCAGGCGCCCGGTGCCGAGGACAACGCGTCGGGGATCGGAGTGCTGCTCGCGGTGGCCGAGGCGATCTCGGGTGCTCGCACCCGGCTGCCCGTCGTCTTCGTCGCCTTCGGCGCGGAGGAGCCTCGTGGCCCGACGGACCTGGACCACCACTACGGCTCTCGCCATTACGTCGCCACCCTGTCCGACGTACAACGTCGCAACCTGCGCGGCATGGTGTCTCTCGACCGCGTCGGGGTCGGTGATGTCCTGCCGATCTGCAGCGCGGCCTCTGAGGAAGACGCGCTGCAGAAGGCGCTGCTGCGCGCCGCGGCCCGCGCTCAGGTGGATGCCACGCGTTGT
>DATILB010000337.1:0-6243 GCA_035477015.1 Nocardioidaceae bacterium
GACTTTCGGACGTGGGCCTTCCACTCCGCCAGCCCCCGCGCCCCGTCGTACGAGCCGTTGAGGGAGCGCGAGGCCGCCGCCACCGGTGCGTAGAGCTGCTCGACGTAGTCCTTGACCATGCGGGTCGATAGCACCTTCGGGCCCAGCGAGCGCAAGGTGTGCCGCACCATCTCGATCCAGCGCAGCGGCACCCCCGTGTCGTCGTGGTCGTAGAACCGCGGAGCCACTTCGTTCTCGATGAGGTCGTAGAGCGCGGTCGCCTCGAGGTCGTCACGGCGTGACTCGTCGTCGAGGCCATCGGCGGACGGGATGGCCCAGCCGTTGTCGCCGTCGTACCACTCGTCCCACCAGCCATCCAGGATGGAGAGGTTCAGGCCGCCGTTCAGGGCAGCCTTCATGCCGGACGTGCCGCAGGCTTCGTACGGCCGCAGCGGGTTGTTCAGCCAGACGTCGCAGCCCGGGTACATCGGCACCGCCATGGCCATGTCGTAGTCCGGGAGGAAGACGATCCGATGGCGCAGCTCCGGGTCGTCGGCGAAGCGGACGATCTCCTGGATCAGCTTCTTGCCACCGTCGTCGGCGGGGTGCGCCTTGCCGGCGATCACGAGCTGGACCGGTCGCTTCTCGTCGAGGAGCAGAGCCTTGAGCCGGTCGGGGTCACGCAGCATCAGCGTGAGTCGCTTGTACGACGGCACGCGGCGGGCGAAGCCGATGGTGAGCACGTCGGCGCTCAGCGCACTGTCGACCCATGCCAGCTCGGACTCCGCGGCGCCGCGTCGCAGCCACGACTTCTTGAGGCGGCGACGCGCGTCGACCACGAACCGCTCGCGGAGCTTGTGCTTGACGGCCCAGATGTCCTCCGCGGACACCTGGTCGACGACCTCGAAGACCCGCTCGGGCTCGTCTGCGTCGAGGTCGACGCCGAGTCCGCTGGCGATCTCGAACAGCTCGCGCGCCACCCACGTAGGGGCGTGTACGCCGTTGGTGATCGAGCCGATCGGTCGCTCTTCGAGGTCGAAGCCGGGCCAGAGCCCGCCGAACATTCCGCGCGAGACCTGGCCGTGCAGCTGGGAGACGCCGTTGGCGCGCTGGGACAACCGGAAGCCCATGACCGCCATGTTGAACACGGATGGGTCGCCGTCGTCGTAGTCCTCCTTGCCCAGCTCGAGAATCCTCTCGACGGGCGCTCCCGGCGAGGCGTTGTCGCCACCGAAGTACTGCGACACAAGCGACGCCTGGAAGCGGTCGATCCCGGCGGGGACCGGCGTGTGGGTGGTGAAGACCGTGCCGGCCCGCGACACCTCGAGGGCCGAGGCCCAGTCGAGCCCTTGCCCCTCGGTCAGCTCGCGGATCCGCTCGACGCCGAGGAAGCCGGCGTGCCCTTCGTTCGTGTGGAACACCTCAGGTGCGGCGGTGCCGGTCACCTCGCAGTAGCGGCGGATCGCGCGGACACCACCGACGCCGAGCAGTAGCTCCTGGCGCAGCCGGTGCTCGCTGTTGCCGCCGTACAGCCGGTCGGTGATGTCGCGAACCGGTTGTGGGTTCTCCTCGACGTCGGAGTCGAGCAGCAGCAGGGGGACGCGGCCGACCTGGGCGACCCAGATGCGGGCCACCAGGTCGTGGTCGCCGGGGAGCCCGACGGTGATCTTGGTGACGGCTCCCTCGCGGTCCCGGAGCAGGGAGATGGGAAGTCCGTCGGGGTCGAGGACCGGGTAGCGCTCCTGCTGCCACCCGTCCCGCGACAGCGACTGCCGGAAGTAGCCGTGGCGGTAGAGCAGGCCGACGCCGATGATCGGGACGCCGAGGTCGGACGCGGTCTTGAGGTGGTCCCCGGCAAGGATGCCGAGACCACCGGAGTACTGCGGCAGCACGGCCGTAATGCCGAACTCGGGCGAGAAGTAGGCGATCGACTTCGGCGCATCATCACCGAGTGACTGGTACCAACGGTCGCCGGTGAGGTACTGCTCGAGGTTCTGCCGAGCTGTCGACAAGCGGGCCAGGAACACCTGGTCGCCGGCCAGCTCCTCGAGCCGCTCCGTCGAGACCGATCCGATCAGCCGAACCGGGTCGTAGCCGGAGTCCTGCCAGTGCTGCGGGTCGACGGACTCGAACAGGTCCTGTGTCTCGGGATGCCAGGACCAGCGCAGGTTCACGGCAAGCTCGCCAAGCGCGACCAAGGCTTCGGGCAGGACCGGGCGGACGGTGAATCGGCGGATTGCTCTCACACCCCGACGATAGACCAGAATCGTTGGATCGATCCAACCGGGATCCGCTCCGCACGCCTCGAGGTCTGCCAGAATCCCGTCATGTCCGGCCGGGGTGGTACGCACGCGTCGGCTGCCGCCGCGCCGTACTTCTCGCGCCTGGAAGTCGACTGGATGGCGCGTGAGCCCGACACCCGCCACCGCCGCCTGACCGGCTCCTTGATGTCGGCCGACCTCTCCGGTTTCACGGCGTTGTCCGAGCGGCTTGCCGGCAAGGGCAAGGAGGGCTCCGAACGACTCACCGCGATGGTCAACGGGTGCTTCACCGCGATCATCAGCGCCGCGCAGAGCGAAGGCGGAGATGTCCTGAAGTTCGGCGGCGACGCGCTGCTCCTCTGGTTCGACGGGGACGAACACCCCCTCCGGGCAACGCGCGCGGCTGCTCGGATGCAACGCGCGATCGGCGCCACCCGCTTCGCCCGCGCGGGTCTCCGGATGTCCGTCGGGGTGCACACCGACGCCTTCGACATGTTCCTGGTCGGTCACGACGAGTGGCGCGAACTGGTGCTGGCCGGACACCCGGTCAGCGCGACGGTCGAGCTCGAGGCGGCGGCTGAGTCCGGCGAGGTGCGCGTCAGCGAAGCGGTAGCCCGGCACCTTCGTGCCGACCAGTACGTCGCGCCAGATGGACCCGGCGTGGTCTTGGCCCTGAGCGCAATACCCCTCCCCCGCCTCGCTGCCCCCACCACTCCCCTCGAAGCCCCGGCTGTCGCGCTGCCACCACGGATCCGCGCCGACGTCGACGCTCTCGCGGGGCTCGGTGGCGAGCACCGGTTGGCCACCGTCGTCTTCGCCGAGCTCGAGGGCACCGACGCGCGTGTCGAGGCCGACCCGACGGGCATGGAGGAGAGCCTCGACTCGCTGGTCCGCGCCACCCAGGCCAAGGCCGACCGGTACCGGCTGCGCTTCCTCTACACCGATGTGATCGCCAACGGCATCAAGCTCATCTGTACGGCGGGCGCGCCCACCTCCACCGGCGAGGACGAGGAGGCCGGACTGCGCTTCGCTGTTGACCTGGTGGCGGGTGACCCGAGGCACCGGCTGCACATCGGCGTGAACCGCGGACGCGTCTTCGCCGGGTTCCTCGGAAGCGACACCCGACGCACCTACACCGTCATGGGCGACCCGGTGAACCTCGCCGCTCGCCTGATGTCCAAGGCAGCTCCGGGCCAGGTGGTCGCCTCCGAGGAGGTCGTACGCCGTTCGCGCGCCACATTCCGGCTCACCCCTCTCGCGCCGTTCCTCGTCAAGGGCAAGCAGGCGCCTGTCAACGCGCACCTCGTGGGTGCTCCGACCGGGGAACGCCGGGGTCAGCTTCAGTCGACTCTTCCGCTGATCGGGCGGCAGGAGGAGCTGGCAGTGCTCGACCGTGCAATCGCTGCCGCTGCTGCCGGGCACGGCCAGGTCGTGGAGCTCACCGGCGACGCCGGCATCGGCAAGACCCGCCTTCTCGAGGCGGTCGCGCACGACCCGCGCATCGTCGTACTCGTCGGCACCGAGTGCCAGCCCTATGACGGTCTCTCGCCGTACGCCAGCGCACGGGCGCTCTTGCGTCGCGCGCTGGGCATCCCCAGCAGTGACTCAGCGACGGCGGCCGGGGAGATGCTGCGGTCGACCGTGGAGCGCATCGCACCCGACCTGCTCCCGATGCTCCCGCTGCTCGCCGTTCCGCTCGACGCAGAGGTGGCCGCCACGCCGGAGACGGATGCGGTGGCCGAGCAGTTCCGCACGAGCCGGATCCACGACTCGGTGGCGGCGCTGCTCGCTGCGGCTCTGCCGCAGACGACCCTCCTCGTGGTGGAGGACGTGTACTACGCGGACGGCGCCTCACTCGAGCTCTTCCGCGCCCTCGCCGCCACCGTCGCTCCGCGGCCATGGCTGATCACCGTCACCCGCAGGCCGGAGGGGCCCGGCCTGGTCGCGGACCAGGTGTCGGGGACCGTCCTTAAGCTGGCCGCGCTCTCCGAGGTCGAGACGAGTCAGCTGGCAGACCTTGCCGCCGGAGGCGCAGCTTTCCATCCGTTGCAGCAGAAGGCGGTGACGCAGAGGGCCGGCGGCAACCCGCTGTTCCTGCTCCAGCTCGTTTCGTCGAGCCGCGAGGGAATGAGCGCCGACGACCTGCCGGAGTCGATCGAGCGCGTGGTCGCGACCCGCATCGACCGGCTCGCTCCCGAGGACCGCGTACTCCTGCGACAGGCCGCGGTCGTGGGTCGCGTCTTCCACCCCGATGTACTCGACGCCCTGCGCGTCGCGAACGATGCTCGGCCTGCGACCCAGCGCGACTGGGACGCCCTCGGCGACCTCATCGAACCTGCGGGAGCGGACCGGTGGCGCTTCCGGCACGCGCTCTTCCGCGACGTTGCGTACGAAGGTCTTCCGTTTGCGCGCCGGAGGCGCATGCACCGTGCAGTGGGAGACCTGTTGGAGGCCGGTGTCGCCGGTGAGCCCGACGCCGCGCTGCTCTCCGAGCACTTCTGGCTGGCAGGGGACGCAGAGCGCACGTGGCGCTACTCGGTCGCGGCGGGAGACCATGCTTGGGCGAGCTATGCGATTGGCGAGGCGATCGCGGCGTACCAACGTGCACTCGGAGTCCGTCAGCCCCAGACCAGCCAGGTGGACCCGGCAGAGATCGCTGCCGTCTGCGAGACCCTCGGTGACGCCCTCGAGCGAGCAGGGCGCTACGACGAGGCCGACCGCGCGTACCGCAGAGCGGCCCGCAGCGTGCGCGCCAGCTTGTCGCTGCAATCGCAGGCCCGGCTGCTGAGGAAACGCGCGATCGCCGCGACGGGGCGCGGAGGCCACCGGGAGGCGATGCGCATCCTTCGTCGCGCCCTCACCGCGGTCGACTCGGTGGCTGAAGGCGGCCGTGACCTGCGTTCGGAGCGGGCCGAGATCCTGCTGCACTGGTCTGGTGTCGAGCACCGGTTGGGCCATCACCGGGAGGCCCGTCGCTGGGCGACCGACGCCATCGCGGAGGCCGAGGCCTCCGGGAACCTCCGCGCGCAAGCCCACGGGCTCAACCTCGTGCAGGTCGCGATCACCCACGGTGCCGGCGCTCCCGACAGCACCCCTGGCGAGCAGGCTCTGGCCATCTTCAGGGAGCTGGGCGACACGCACTACGAGGGCAACGCCCTCAACAACCTCGGCGTCGAGGCCCAGGAGCGCGGAGCTTGGACCGAGGCGCAGGAGTACTTCTCGGCCAGCGCCGACGCGTTCGACCGCAGCGGTGACGGCATCCGGGCTGCGACGGCACGCAACAACGACGCCGAGATCATGGCCGACAGGGGCGACTGGGCAGAGGCGATCGCGACCTTCCGGCACGTCGTCACCCAGTGGGACGCGAGCCACTACGGCGTCGGCGTCGCGGTGGCGCGGGCAAACAGCGGGCTCGCCGCAGCCCGGCTCGGCGACTTCGAGCTCGCGCGCACGATGCTTCAGCAGGCGCTCGAGCAGTTCGACGCGCTCGACGTGGTGAGCTACTCCCTCAACACTCTGGTCCGACTTGCGGAGACCGAGTCCCTGGCCGGCGACCTCGACCGAGCCGCCGCCCATCTGGAGGCCGTGGACGCGCGGGCGGTGACGGTGGAGCCGTTCCCGTATACGGTGCTCGCCCGCGGCCGCGTGATCGGGTGGCTCGCGGCCCAACGAGGCGACATGAAGCAGGCCCGGAGCCAGCTGCGCGAGGTCCGTGAGTCAGCTCGGTCCGTGAACCGCTTCGAGGAGGGGCTCGCCCTGCACTCACTCGCCCAGGTGACCGAGGACGCTGCACAACGACGCGAACTCCTCGCGGAGGCCGAGCTGGTCTTCGAAGGGCTGGGCGTGCACACCGTGGCCTCACCCCCGCTGCCGCTCTGACCGGATCCCCCGTCGGACCCGGTCAGAGCGATCACTGCAGCAGAATCAGTGGAGCCGTCGCGGTAGAGCCGACGTAGGCAGGTTCGCCGGCGTACGTAGCGCGGTAGTAGCCGCTCAGCACCAA
>DATILB010000338.1:0-7867 GCA_035477015.1 Nocardioidaceae bacterium
CGCCGTGCTCGCGCACATCGCGGCCAAGGTCGCGCCGGGCATCGACGTTCTCTTCCTCGACACCGGCTACCACTTCATCGAGACGATCGGCACGCGTGACGCCGTCCAGGCCACGATGCCGGTCAACCTGATCAACATCACTCCCAAGCAGACCGTCGCCGAGCAGGACGCAGAGTTCGGCAAGGACCTTTTCGCCCGCGACCCTGACAAGTGCTGCGCCATGCGCAAGGTCGAGCCGCTCGCGGACGCGATGGTGAACTACGACGCCTGGGCGACCGGGCTGCGTCGCGCGGAGACCCACAACCGGGTGATCGCGCCGGTGATCGGCTGGGACGCCAAGAAGCGCAAGGTCAAGGTCTCTCCACTCGCACGGTGGAGCGACGAGGAAGTCGAGCGTTACATCGTCGAGAACGGCGTCCTCGTCAACCCGCTGCAGTACGACGGCTACCCGTCCATCGGGTGCTGGCCGTGCACCCGACGTGTCGCTCCCGGCGAGGACCCGCGCAGCGGGCGCTGGGCCGGCACCGCCAAGACGGAGTGCGGCATCCACGCCTAAGAAACACCCACCCAGAAGACTCGACAAGGACGTCGGGGCACCAACCCTCGAGAGGAGGCCGAACATGACCGCTCCAGCTCTGGTGGCGCTTGCCCATGGCAGCCGCGATCCGCGTTCCGCGGAAACGATCAAGGCCCTTGTCGAAGAGGTTCGCGCCATGCGACCCGACCTTCGGATCGAAACTGCGTTCCTTGACCTGTGCCGGCCCAACTTCCAGACGGTGGTGGACAAGCTCGTCCGCGCCGGGTTCGACGAGATCGTCGTCGTACCACTGCTGTTGTCGGAGGCATTCCACGCCAAGGTCGACGTACCGACCGCCGTCGTGGAGGCCACCGCTCGGCACCCGCACGTCCAGATCCGGGCCACCGAGATCCTGGGCATGGAGCCGGTGTTCCTCGAGGTGCTCGACCGTCGGATGAGGGAAGCGCTCTGCGCGGCCCGCTGCCGCGAGCTCGACGCGCTCGTCCTTGCTGCGGCCGGTTCGTCCGACCCGCTCGCCAACCAGCTCGTCACTCGGCTCGCCCGCCTCTGGGGCTCGCGACACAAGCTGCCCACGGTGGCGGCGTACGCGTCGGCTGCTCCCCCGGCCACCGGTGAGGCGGTCCGCCAGTTCCGTGCTGAGGGCCGTCGGCACATCGCCGTCGGATCGCTGTTCCTGGCCCCGGGCAACCTCCCGGACCGGGCCGCCGAGCTCGCCATCGAGGCTGGTGCCGTCGCGGTGTCTGCTCCGCTCGGGGCCGATCCCGAGGTGGCGCGCACGATCCTGGCCCGGTACGCCGTGGGTGCGGTCGAGCTGGTACCTGTCTAAACCAGCCGCACCCGGTGTAAACCTGAGTCCTTGACGAACGACTCTCGGGTATGACGAATGCCGTTCCGGAGGAGGCGCTCCCCATGCGGGAGGTTCTGTCCATCGGTTCGCGCGGCCGGGAGCCTGATCCGGATCGCGCTGAGCTGGTCGACGTGCTGTTCCGGCGGCACTACGAGTCATTGCTCAGGCTCGCAGTAGTGATGTTGGGCAGCCGGGAAGCCGCCGAGGACGCCGTACAAGAGGCGTTCGTGGCCCTGCACCGGCATGTCTCGTCGCTGCGTGACCCCGAGGCCGCCGAGGCGTACCTGCGCTCCGCCGTACTCAACCGCTGCCGCTCTTGGGTACGGCGTCAGGTCACCCAGCGTGCCGCAAGGCCGCTGATGCTCGTCCGGGAGCCGCAGAAGAGTCCGGAAGACGCGACCGTGGGTCGCGACGAGGTCGGATCGCTGGTGGCACTGATGCGCACCCTCCCCCGACGTCAGCGCGAGGTGCTCGCCTGCCGGTACGTCCTGGAGCTCTCCGTCGCGGAGACTGCCCAGCTGCTCGAGATCAGCGAGGGATCGGTGAAGTCCCACACGCATCGCGGACTGCAAACCCTTCAACAGCGGATCGAGGTGGCCCGATGAGCAGCATCGAAGAACGACTCCAGCGGGACATCGCGGCAGTGACACGTGCAGTTGTCGTCAGTGACTCAGACCTGCGGGATGCCCGCGACAGCGTGGAGGACCGCATCGACAGTCGGCAGCGGCGTAACGGGCGCCGTACGGCGATGGCGGTGGCTGCGGCCGTGATCATCCCGATCGTTGGAGTCGTCGCCCTCCAGACACTCGGGGGAGATGACAAGACGGCCGAGGTCGTGGTGCAGCCGGAGACGTTCACCTCGCCCCCGCCCAACTCAATCGAAGCCGTCCCGATCGAGCCCGGAACGTACCCGATGCCCATCGACGGATGGTCCGTCACCGACTACACGATCACAGTCCCGAAGGGCTGGAGCGTGCAGTACGGCCACGACTTCATCAAGCACCCTGATTCCCCCACGGGGGTCGGCTTCAAAGGGATCGTGATCGACGAGATCTACGACGATGCCTGTCACGAAGGGGCAGTCCCGGTCAAAGTGGGGCCGGGCACCGAGGCCCTCGTCGCCGCGCTGCAGGAGCAGCTCGGCCCGAAGGTCAGCCCCCCGGTGCAGACGACCCTGGGCGACCACCCCGCGACCCGCATCGACCTCCGGGCCCCGGACGATATACCCCCGGACTGCCGCATGGGGGGACGGGATCTCCAGATCTGGTACAGCGCGCCCGCCGACGACTACCTCGTGTTTGGGCCCGGCTACGTCGCGAGCGTGTACATCCTCGACGTGGACGGCCAACGCCAAGTGTTCCTCGCAGGGCACACCACCGCAGCGTCTGCTGAGGACCTAGCCGAACTACAGTCGGTGATCGACTCGGTACGGATCCTCTCCTGACCTCTCGGCGTCTGGTCTAGCCCGTCTGCCGTGCTTCGCGACTCGTGTCAACCTGGGACCGGTTTCCTCGACTCTCTGGCGTGAAGAGCGAAGTTCCGGAGGAGGCACTAGCGATGCCCGGTGGACCGAAGGTCGTGCGGCTCGTACCCGCTGACCCTTCGGTGACCCGTGACGTCGCGATCGACGTGCTGTTCCGCCGGCACTACGCAACTCTTCTGCGAGTCGCCTACGCGATGCTGGGCGCTCGTGAAGCTGCGGAGGACGCCGTACAGGATGCCTTCGTCTCCCTCTACCGCCACTGGGACCAACTGCGGGATCCCCAGGCTGCGGAGCCGTACCTGCGCTCCGCCGTCCTGAACCGCAGCCGCTCCAACGTGCGGGACCTGGTCAAGGACCGGGTGCTCCAGAGCCGTGCCGGTGCGGCTCTGGTGGAGGTGGGGGGCGAGATCGACCTCACTGCCCGTGAGGACGAGGCACGCATTGGAGTCGCCCTTCGCCGCCTGCCGCGACGTCAGCGTGAGGTGGTGGCTTGCCGCTACCTCCTCGAGCTGACCATCGCGGAGACGGCTGAGCTGCTCGGCATGAGCGACGGTTCGGTCAAGCGCCACACGCACCGTGGACTGCGAACGCTGCACACCTGTTTGGAGGCCGGCCATGACCGCTGAGGAACGCCGGGTCATCGAAGCCCTCCAGGCCCACACCGGAGGTTTGATCGTGACCGACCAAGACGTAAACCATGCACAGCTCAAGCTCAACGAGAAGCTGGAGTCCACACCCAAGCGCCCGTCCACGCGGCCCTTCATCATCGGCGCCGCAGCGGTGGTCGTCCTTATCGCCGGCGTCGTGGGTGCCCTGACACTCGGCGGGGACGACAAGTCTGCAACGCCGATCGACCGGGTTCCGGTGGACGAACATGCGGACTGGTTGACCGGCCCTGATCTCACTCCCCAGCTTCTCGCCGGAATGTGGCGGGAGGACAACGCAACCCGGCACCTGCGTTTCACCACGGACGGGCGCGTGTCGATGGACGAGACGGCACAGGTCGTCACCAACCCCGCTTCGAGCGGCGCGTACTCGATCGACGGCGACGTGATCACCATCAACATCGACGAAGCATCCCGTGAGTGCGGCGGCGATCAGCTCGTCATGCGTGGCTCTCTGGCCGAGCCAGGTCGCGCACACCTAGTGGTGACTGATGCCGGGTCCTTCGGGTGCGCGCCACGGCTCGTCGAAGCGGCGTGGGAACAGGTCCAGCCGCCGAACCCCGGCTTGGGTGGCTACGTTCCTGAGGCGAAGTGGGGTACACCGGCGAATACGACAACTGACATGTACGGCGCCTGGGGGGCCGCCCGGGGTGCGCATGTCCTCGAGCTCGGACGGGACGGAACTTACGCAGTCTTGGTCGGTTCCGGAGACCCGGTGGATCGCGGCGAATGGACCGTGAGCACCTCGCCGTGGCAGCTGAGCCTCGTCAGCTCGAGCGACACGATCACATGCCAGGCAGGCGACCAGCTGGTCGTAGGCCAGCTGCGGCAGTCGCCGACCGCCACGGAGATGCGCGGCACCGTAGAACGCAACGACTGCGGCGGAGCTTGGGAGGCCGACATATGGCACCTGATCCCGACTGAGAGCCGAGGCTGATCTCGGGCCTGAACTCCCCCGCGCGCCGAGGTACGACGACCCAATAGGCTCTGGGCATGACCCAGCACTTCAACGTCGTTGTCCTCGGCGCCGGCCCGGGTGGGTACGTCGCAGCGATCCGCGCGGCACAACTCGGCCTGAGCGCCGCGGTGATCGAGGAAAAGTACTGGGGCGGTGTCTGCCTCAACGTCGGCTGCATCCCCAGCAAGGCGCTGCTGCGCAACGCCGAGCTCGCGCACATCCTGACGCACGAGAAGGAGACCTTCGGGATCTCCGGTGACGCGACGATGAGCTTCGATGCCACGCACGCCCGCAGCCGGGCGGTGTCGGAGCGGATGACCAACGGCGTCCACTTCCTGATGAAGAAGAACAAGATCACCGAGGTGCACGGCTGGGGGACCTTCACCGGCCCGAAGACGATCGACGTCAAGCAGGCCGACGGGTCGGTCGAGACGATCACGTTCGACAGCTGCATCATCGCGACGGGCGCAACCGTTCGACTCGTGCCTGGGGTCACCCTCTCGCAGAACGTCGTGACCTACGAGGAGCAGATCCTCGACGCGAACCTGCCTAGCTCGATCATCATCGGCGGCTCCGGCGCCATCGGCGTGGAGTTCGCGTACGTCTTGAAGAACTTCGGCGTCGACGTCACGATCGTCGAGTTCCTCGACCGGATGGTGCCGACCGAGGACGAAGAGGTCTCCAAGGAGCTCCTGCGCCACTACAAGAAGCTAGGCGTCAACGTGCTGACGTCCACCGCCGTCAAGAGCGTCGTCGACACGGGATCGGGCGTCGAGGTCACCATCGCGCCTGCCGGCGGTGGGGACGAGCAGGTGCTCAGCGCCGACAAGATGCTCGCTGCCTTCGGCTTCGCGCCGCGCCTCGAGGGCTATGGCCTGGACACGACCGGCGTCGCCACGACCGACCGAGGCGCGATCGCCGTCGACGGTCGCGGCCGCACCAACGTCGAAGGCATCTACGCGATCGGTGACGTCACCGGCAAGATGATGCTCGCCCACGCTGCGGAGGCCATGGGCATCGTCGCTGCCGAGACGATCGGCGACCACGAGACGCAAGAGATCAACTTCGACATGATCCCGCGTGCGACGTACTGCCAGCCCCAGATCGCGTCCTTCGGCTACAGCGAGCAGCAGGCCAAGGACAAGGGGTACGACGTCAAGGTCTCGAAGTTCCCGTTCTCTGCCAACGGCAAGGCCTGGGGCATGGGCGACGCGGTCGGGTTCGTGAAGATCGTCGCGGACGCGAAGTACAACGAGATCCTCGGTGCGCACATGATCGGCCCCGAGGTCACCGAGATGCTGCCGGCGCTGACGTTGGCCCAGCAGTGGGACCTCACCGCCGACGAGATCGCGCGCAACATCTTCGCGCACCCGACGCTGACCGAGGCCGTCAAGGAAGCCGTCCACGGCATCGCCGGGCACATGATCAACCTGTGACCGCCTCGCTGGACTAGCGCCGGCGTACTGGTCCAAACCAGGGATCTCCCCTGTAAACGTTATTGCCGTTCGAACGACTCCTGGGCATGAACCTTCTGAACTCAAGCCACGGGCGCCGCGTGAACCGTCACGCCTTCGTCGTGGGCATCTCGTTGGTGGTGGGTCTGGCTGGGTGCGGAGGCGGCGCCGAGTCCGCACCGCCGCCGGCGGAGACGACGACGACCTCCACGCTCCCTCCGACCTCCGAAGAAGCCGTCCCGATCGAGCCAGGCACTTACACGATGCCGATCGACGGATGGTCCGTCACCGAGTACACGATCACAGTCCCCGAGGGCTGGACCCTGCAGTACGGCCACGACTTCATGAAGCACCCGGACTCCCCCGGGTCAGTCAACTTCAAAGGGGTCGTGGTCGACGAGATCTACGACGATGCCTGTCACGGCGAAGGGGTTCCGGTCACAGTGGGGCCGGGCACCGAGGCCCTCGTCGCCGCGCTGCAGCAGCAGCCCGGCCCGAAGACCAGCACCCCGGTACTGACGACCCTGGGCGACCACCCCGCGACCCGCATCGACCTCCGGGTCCCCAAGGGCATGACCCCGGACTGCCGCCACTTCGGCGACGCACTCCAGGTCTGGTACAGCGAAGCCGCCGACGACTACTTCGTGCTGGGGCCCGACTACATCGTGAGTGTCTACGTCCTGGACGTGGACGGCCAGCGCCAGGTGTTCCTTGCGGGGCACACCGCCGCAGCGGATGGCGAGGACCTCGCCGAGCTGCAGTCGGTGCTCGACTCGATCCGGATCCTCTGACTCCAAAAAGCAGGGCCCCTCCGGACTGTCGTCCGGAGGGGCCCTGTTCTTGACTCAGTGCGGTTACTGCGCGACTACCTCGTGGTCGTCGTGCAGGCCGCCGCCCTCACCACCGGAGGACGGACCACTCCACGGGACAGCAGGAGCAGCCGGGTTCTCCAGCGGCGCCTTGGCGAAGTCCCAGCGGGCGAAGGTGAGCAGGGTGTGCGCGGCTGCGTCACCCATCTCGTTCAGCGCTCCGTTGCTGTTGTTCGCGAAGGTGTCGCAGGCGAGGTGGTAGCACGGGTCGTACGGCGCACCGGCCGTCCCACCGAAGGTCGCCGCCTCAGCAGCGGTCTTGATGCCCTCGGCACCGGTGAACAGACCACCGGCAGGGATGCCCTCGGCGATGAACGGACCGTAGTCCGACCGACCGCTGAACGGCGTCTCGGCGCTGGCGATGCCCACACCACCGAAGAAGTCGTGGAAGACCTTCTCGATCAGACCCGACCCATCCGGACCCTCTGCGGAACCCGGTCCAACCGGGAAGGCGGAGTTGTCACCGTCGTAGACGAAGCGGACGTAGTTCGGCGAGCCGATCATGTCGAAGTTGAGGTTCAACGCGATCTTGTCGAGCT
This sequence comes from Nocardioidaceae bacterium, assembly GCA_035477015.1. Lineage (GTDB taxonomy): Bacteria > Actinomycetota > Actinomycetes > Propionibacteriales > Nocardioidaceae > SSC3. The sequence continues at coordinate 7,354 of DATILB010000338.1, forward strand.
CCGCGGGAGCCTCGGCCTTCAGCTGGTCGACGTACGCGTGTGATCCGAGCAGGCCGAACTCCTCGGCGTTCCACCAGGCGAAACGGACCTTGTTGACGACGTCGCGACCCTCAAGTGCCTCGGCCATCGCCAGGATGCCCGCTGAGCCGGAGCCGTTGTCGTTGATGCCCGGTCCGCGCGGCACGCTGTCGAGGTGTGCACCCACGACGACCACGCTGTTCGGGTCACCACCGGGCGTCTCCGCGAGCACGTTGTACGACGTACGCGCCTCGTTGAGGCGGTCGACCTTCACCCGCGCGGTCAAGCCGCCCGCCACCTGCGTCGCCCACTCCTGGCCGATGGCCTGCGAGGTGCCGAGCACGGGGATGGTGTGAGCCTGGACGCCGCCCAGGGTGCCGTTGAGCGTGCCCGGGACGTTGTTGTAGACCACGGCTCCGATCGCGCCAGCGGCTGCCGCGTTCGCGGCCTTGATGGCGAAGGTGCAGGCACCGCGCGAGACCAGTGCGATGTTCCC
>DATILB010000339.1:0-4478 GCA_035477015.1 Nocardioidaceae bacterium
CTCGATCGGCCAGATTCCTGGCATCCCCATGGACTCGGGTGGCCCCCGCAAGCGGGTGGATGTGAGCGTGGCGGACCTCCCGTCGTCCAGCGACTCGGCCCTCGAGTCGGCGAGGGACGCAGTGCAGGACGCGATCGCTGCGGCCACGTCGGCAGCGGCAGCGGCAGCGGCAGCGCCTCCCACACCTCCTGCACCCGAGGAGCCCCCGACGCAGTGACGTTCTGGGAGATGGTTGCCGTGTTCCTCGCGGGCACGGCGGCCGGGACGATCAACACCGTGGTGGGGTCGGGAACGCTGATCACGTTCCCGACCCTGCTCGCGTTGGGCGTCTCTCCGGTTACCGCCAACGTCTCGAACAACATCGGGCTGGTGCCCGGGTCACTCAGTGGCGCTTACGGCTACCGGCGTGAGCTCGAGGGACAGCGGGACCGGCTGAAGAGGCTGGGACCGGCATCGGTCCTCGGTGGCCTCACCGGCGCGGTCCTGCTCCTACAGCTCCCGAGTGAGGCGTTCGACTCCATCGTGCCGGCGCTGATCCTCGTCGGCGTCCTCCTGGTGCTCTTCCAGCCCGTGATCAACAAGCGGCTCGCGCGGCGCGGAGACCGGCCCGAGCACGGCGCCGCCTGGGTCTGGGTGCTGGTCTTCCTGGCCGGCATCTACGGCGGGTACTTCGGCGCCGCTCAGGGAGTCCTGCTGATGGCAGTGCTCGGGGTCGGCCTCCACGAGTCGATGCAGCGCAACAACGCGACCAAGAACGTCCTTGCCGCGCTCGTCAACGGCGTCGCCGCGGTCGTGTTCATAGCGGTCGCCGACGTGGACTGGAAGATCGTGGCACTCATCGCAGTCGGGTCGACCATCGGCGGTCAGCTGGGCGCGACCGTCGGTCGCAAGCTGTCGCCGACCCTGCTGCGCGTGGTGATCGTCCTCGTCGGCGTCACCGCGGTCGTTGCCTTCCTCCTCGACTAGGCGGCTAGCCGCGCTCGACGTACGCCGTCAGCCAGCGGTCGATCTGGTCGAACACCAGCTTGCGGACCGGCTCGGCGGAAAGGGTCAGGTCGTGGATCCCGCCTTCGACCCTCGCCAGGGTGACGTGACGGCCGAGCTTGGGCGCCCAGCGCCACATCTGCTCGACGTCGAGAACGATGTCGGTGCACGAGACGGAGTCGTCCATCTCCCGAGGGTGGGAGCTGCGACCGGAGCTCAGCATCAGGATCGGGGACTGCAGGTCCGTGCCTCGGTGCAGCCGGGCATGGCCGCGTCGGATCGCGCGCAGCCAACCGGCGTACACCGGGTAGGACTCGATCGGCTTCCAGTCGAGGTTGTAGTCCCACTCACCCAGGTAGTCCTTGTGCAGGGCCTTGCCGTAGAGGCCGTTGATCGTGCGTGGGATGGCTTGGTACGGGCGGCGCGCGCCGACCTGGTCGATTGCCTTGGTGCCTGCTGTGCGCAGCAGCAGGCTGCCCTGGAGGTCGAGCCAGGGGGAGATCAGCACCAGCCCGGTGACGTCACGGCCGTGGTCAGTCAGCCACAGTGGGCTGATCAGCCCGCCGGTGGAGTGAGCCGTGACCAGGACCTCATCGTGGCCGTCCCGCTCGGTGATGCGCCGGTAGGCCTCATCGAGCTCCTCGTAGTAGGCGGTGATGTCGAGCGTGAAGTTCGGCGTCTGGTGCGGCATCAGGGAGCGACCGTACTTGCGCAGGTCGATCGCGTAGAAGTCGTAGCCCCGGGCGGTCCAGAAGTCCGCCATCGGCGTCTGGAAGAAGTAGTCGGCGAAGCCATGGACGTGCAGCACCGCGCGCGTCGTGGGCTTACCTGCGGCGCGGCGCGAGATCAGGGTTGCGACGACCTCGCCCTCGTCGTCGGGCTGGAGCTCGATCTCCTCGGCGAAGTAGGGCTCGCCGAGTACGTCGACCAGCAGCTCTGTACTCATGCAACGGATTGTAGGTTCGCCACCATGGCCAGCTACACACGGATCACCGGGATCTTCCTCGTCGACCGGCGCGGATGGCTGCTGCTCCAGGAGCGCGACGAGCATGCCCCGGTCGCACCGAACCAGTGGGGCATCGTCGGCGGCCATGTCGACGAGGGGGAGGACTGGGAGGCGTCACGGGACCGGGAGCTGCTCGAGGAGACGGGTCTGGTCCTCCCCGAGGGCACCCTCGACCTCTGGTACGACGGCGTGGTGGCCCACGACGAGCTCCGGACCAGCCACGAGTGGCGGGTGTACGTCGGCCGCGTGGACCTGGCCGATGCCGACATCACCTGTGGAGAGGGTCGGCAGATCGTGTTCGTGGACCCCGCGGAGTTCGGTGACCTCGACCTGGCGGAGTCGCTCGGCTACTTCCTGCCCAGGCTCGTCGAGAGCGGCTGGCTCAGAACTGGTACGTCCCCATCACGATGGCGCGACCCAGCGTCTTGAACGCGAGGTTGAAGCCCACGACTGCCGGGGTGGCCTCTCCGTCGACGCCGAGGGCGTCCTCGCCGACGGCGTGCACCACGAAGTAGTAGCGGTGCACCTGGTCGCCCTGCGGCGGGGCGGCCCCCATGAAGGCTTTCTGGTTGGCGTCGTTGCGGACGTGGAACGCGCCCTCCGGCAACGTGTCGTCGCTCGCCCCGGCCCCGACGTCCAGTGAGGTCACCGATGCCGGGAGGTCGACGGCGACCCAGTGCCAGAATCCGGAGACGATCGGTGCGTCCGGGTCGAAGCAGGTGACGACGAAGCTCTTGGTGCCCTCGGGAGCGCCCTCCCACGACAGCTGCGGGGAGGTGTTCCCGTGGGCCGCGACCTGGTCGTCCTTCAGCGGCTGGCCCTGGATCACGTCGGCGCTGGTCACAGTGAACGACGTAGCGGCCGGCAGAAGGTCGTACGGGTCGGGGCTAACGGGGCGTTCGAGACTCATCAGGACTCCTAGCACGGGGGAGGACGACGGTTGCGAGGCTAGTCCGCAGGGTGGCCCGGTGCCAGCCTTGCGGCCCGGGTCGGAAGAATGGGCACCATGACCCTCTCGGCCTTGCTGCCCACCATCACTCCGCTGGACGCGACCGCTGTCGCCGAGGCCACCGAACGGCAGGGCCAGCTGACCAAGCCAGCGGGTGCATTGGGCGTGCTGGAGGCGGCGTCGATCCGTCTCGCCGGGATCCAGGGCACCTGCCCTCCTGCCTCGCTCACCCGCCCCGCGGTCGCCGTCTTCGCGGGTGACCACGGCGTCCACGCACAGGGCGTGTCGCCCTGGCCGCAGGAGGTCACCGTGGCGATGGTCGAGAACTTCCGGGCCGGCGGGGCTGCTGTCAACGTCCTCGCGCGCCAGGCCGGGGCCGAGGTGTACGTCGTCGACGTGGGCGTCGCAGCGGAGCTGGCGCCCGGCGGCACACTCATCGACAAGAAGGTGGCTCCGGGCACCCAGGATCTGCGCGTCGGGCCTGCCATGACCCGCGAGCAGGCCCTGGCGGCTCTCTCCGCCGGGGTCGAGGTCGCGAACCAGCTCATCGACTCGGGTCACGACTGCCTGCTGACGGGAGACATGGGCATCGGCAACACCACACCCAGCGCTGCCCTCATCGCCGCGTTCACCGGCGAGTCGGCCGCGGACGTGACGGGTCGCGGCACCGGCATCGACGACGCGACGTTTGCGCTCAAGGTGGCTGTCGTCGAGGATGCGCTCGCTCGTCCGCGTGGCGAGGACGCCGTCGACGTGCTCGCGTCCTTGGGTGGCTTCGAGCACGGCGCGATCGCAGGCTTCGTCCTCGCAGCGGCCGCACGTCGGGTGCCGGTGATCTTGGACGGTGTCATCGCGGGCTCGGCTGCGCTGGTCGCCCAGGCGCTGGCCCCTCTCGCAGTGGACTACTGCTTCGCCGGGCATCGCAGCGTCGAGCCCGGCCACGTCCTGGCGCTGGCGAAGCTGGGCCTCCGCCCGCTCGTCGACCTCGACCTTCGCCTCGGCGAAGGCACCGGTGCAGCGCTCGCCTTCCCGATCGTCGAGGCGGCGGGCGCCGTACTCCGCGAGATGGCGACCTTCGACTCCGCGGGTGTCGCCAAGAAGGAAGACCTGTGAGCGACTTCCCGCCGTACCCGTCCGGCCTCCGGCTCGCCGGGCGCCGGGTAGTGGTCGTAGGCGGAGGGCATGTGGCGCAGCGCCGGATCCCGGGGTTGCTCGCGGCCGGGGCCGACGTGACGGTCATATCCCCGCACGTGACGCCCGCGATCGAGGGGCTCGTCGGCGGCGGCGAGATCCGCTGGGAGGAGCGCGCCTTCGAGGCGACCGACCTCGACGACACCTGGTACGTCATCGCGGCTACCCAGAAGAGCGAGGTCAACGAGGCGGTGAGTGCCGCGGCTGAGGAACGTCGGGTCTTCTGCGTCCGGAGCGATGACGGCACGAAGGCGAGCGCCTGGACACCCGCAGTCGGGCGTCACGCCGGCGTCACGGTGGCGGTCGTGTCGAACCGCGAGCCTCGGCGCTCGGCGGCCATCCGGGACG
>DATILB010000340.1:0-2920 GCA_035477015.1 Nocardioidaceae bacterium
CGGCTGCAGGACGTGCTCAACGGCATGGCCCTGACGCCGAAGCTGCTCCGCGTCACCGGCAACTACGGCCGCGGGACGCGACGGAGAGTTCGGCTCTGGCAGACGCAGGTGGTGGGCGAGCCGGCTGGGTCAGAGTTCGCTACCGGCAGCTTCCCCGGCGTACGCCAGGCACGGAAGATCTTCGAAGGCACCGGCAACGCGGTCGTCGACGACACCCAATAGTTCCAAGTCGCGGCCCCTTGGCGGGCCGAATTCGGCACCCTGGCGCGCGGGCTTGTGGACAACTATTCGAACTTGTCGGAGGAGCCAACCAGCCTGAAGGTCCACCCACGAACGCGAGGACCTTTATGTGCTGGAAGTGCGACAACCCGGATGCCACCGAGGCCGACTACTTCGACATGATCGCGGGAGTGATCGACGCGAATGGTTGGTTCGTTCAAGGGGTGGAGAGGGATCGCTGGCGACCTGGGTTCGCGTACACCGTCGGTCTCACGATGTTCGGCTTTCCGGAAGTGCTGGTGACCGGGATGACCTACCGCGCCGCGGCGCACTTCCTCAATGGCGTGGCCCACGAGTTGGTCTCCCACTCCGCTCCAGCGTTCGTCGCTGGTGACTTCCACCTGTGGCCCGGCAGCCCCGCGATCGAAATCGTCGACGTCGCCGAGCCGATAGTGCACCTGGTCATGGCCGAAGGGATGTGTGGATCTGACATCCGCGCAGTCCAGCTCGTCTACGCCGACGACCGCGGCCGGTGGCCGTGGGAGGTCGGGTTCCGCGGTCACCAGCCGGTGCTTGGTCCGCGCTCGCAGACCTGGGCAGATCAGTAGTACCAGGGGAAGCGCGGCACGCTCACCGGCTGTTGTTGGTCAACGACGGCATTGTGCGGCTGACCTGCGACAACGCGTTGGGCGGCGATGGTCGCGATCGGTCGCCGCCGACTCTGCTGCCACGTTTTTGCCACGCACGGCGACCTCTGAGGTGCTTTACTCCTTGGCCTTCAGGTAGAGCTCGACTCGGTCGCTCGTCCAAGTTGGGACGCCCGTTCCGAAGAAGTCGTTGTCCTCGGTCCAGACCGGGCAGTCCAAGGCCATCGCGGCTGCCAGGATCGGCCAGTCGTCGGGGTCGCGCCGCTCGATGCGCGCCAAGGCGGCCGTGCGGTGCGCCACGTAGGCCTCGGCCTCGACCTCGACGACGTTCCGACAAACGGCCTCAAGAACCTCGAGAGCCGCGGCGACAGCGGCTTCCTCGCCACCCTGCTTTCGTACGACGTTCGGCAGGTGCCGATGCGCGTCGGCGAAAGCCACGTCGGGCGCGAAGAACGCAGCGTGCTCGACGTAGCTTTCAATGATCTGGCGAACGCGGCGCCCGAGCACAGCGCGCATCAGGATGTTCGCGTCGAGAACAAGTCGTCTCTCGTCCGCCACTACGACTGCTTCTTGGCCTCGTTGCGCATCTGCTTGAAGTCCTCAACAGCGTGATCGACATCGGCTTCGGAGAGCCGCAACAGCGCGTCGAGCTTCTCGCCAGCAGCGCGAAGTGCCGCGGCATCAGCCGCCCGGTCCTCCTTGACGGGGATGAAATAGCCGATCGTGTGCCCGTGACGAGTCACCGCGACCGGGGCGTCAGCGTCCACGAAGTCGGCCAGGCCCGCCCGGAATTCGCGCATTCCCACCTTTGTCGCAGCCATTGCCCCTCCTGGAATTTGTGTAACGCTTGTGTACACAATACCACGCGATGACTACTCAGCAGCCCACTGGCTGAAGTCTTCCCACGGCATCCACTTGCGGACGCCCATGTGAACCCAGGCCTGCATGAGGAGAGGGAACTCGCCGTTGCCCCAATCAAGCAGATCGAGGACCGCTGGATGGACCCTGCCGACGTCATCGAAGCTGCACACCAGCAACTCGTCGTCGTCATCGAGGGATGGCGGGCAACTCTCGGAGAAGTCGCCCGGGCCAAACACCGTCCATCCAGAGAACGCGGTGCCCGAGGCTTCTTCCAGCAGAGCCCACCCCGGAGCCACATCGTGATTGAGGACCTTCGCGGAGATGCCCAGCGTGCTCTGAGGGCCTGGGCGCGTCCCGTCAGCCTTGATCGTCACATCAAGACCATATGTCGCGCACCCATGATGGCGGCAGGGTCGAGTACGTCAGTCACAATGCGCCCCGCTCGGCCGAGACCGACGTTTCCTGACGCAACTCACGCTGCAGCTTCGTGTACTCGACGCGGGTCACCAAACCCTCCTTGCGAGCATCACGGGCGGCCTCACGCAAACGACTCCGCTCGATTCGACCTCGGCAGTCCAGGATGGCGTCGGCAACCCTCATGGCCAGCAATCCCTCGTAGCGAGTGAGGTTTGGCGCCTCGCCGTGGAGTGGGGCGCTGACCTCCATGAAGGCCGGCATCTTGGCTCGCGTCCGCTTCAGTGCGACAACCCGGACCTTGCGGGGATTGACATCGGCAAGACCGAACAGCGCAAGCACCGAATCACCCCGCAGGTAGGCCCCTTCACCCACGCGAAGCAGCGCCTCAGCGAACTGGTCGAAGGGCGATCCCGGCGCGTCAGCGACTCGATAGATCCCGTATGCGACGCTCACGAGCGCGCCACGAGCTGCCAGTTTGCGCAGCTCGACGGCCGGAACACCCACCGCGACGGCTGCTGTGGTGGTGATGAAGCCGTACTCACCTAGCGCGATATCACGCACCAGGTCGCGATACTTGACTTCACCCGCCATGGCACAACCGTACCGAAACCAGTACGGTTGTGCCGGTCTCACCGAACCGCTGCGCAGCGCCGCTGGTCGGGTCCTGCCACGCATGTGCCACGCAGACAGGCCACCTGACCTGCAGTTATGCGGGATTCAGTAGTTGCCTAGTAATACCAGGGGTACGGCGACCAGTCCGGCTCACGCTTCTCCAG
>DATILB010000341.1:0-4384 GCA_035477015.1 Nocardioidaceae bacterium
CTACTTCGGCCATGTGGACGTACGCGTGCTGGATGGAGGCCTCGCAGCCTGGGACGGACCCCTGGAGCAGGGACCGCCGCTGTCCAAGCAGGGTGACTTCGAGGGGACGCCCGGCCACCTTCCGGTGCTCGACGCGGACGATGCCGCACGGGTCGCGAAGGAAGGCGGCCTGGTCGACGTCCGCGCTGCCGAGCGCTATCGAGGCGAGACCGAGCCGGTCGACCCGGTGGCCGGGCGCGTCCCGGGGGCGATCAACGTGCCCGCGACGCTGACCATGGTCGACGGACGGCTCCGGTCACCGGACGAGCTGAGGGCCCTCTATCCCGAGGGCTGCGAGCTCGGGGTGTACTGCGGCTCGGGTGTCACCGCCGCCCACGGCGTACTCGTCCTGGAGACCTTGGGCGTCCAGGCGGCTCTGTACGCCGGCTCGTTCAGCCAGTGGATCAGCGACCCGAACAGGCCGGTGGAAACCGGCTAGTCGTCCTCGAGGCCCTTCTCTTCCAGGACGTGCTGGATCGTGTCGCGCTCGACGCGGAAGGTCTTGATGCTCCACACGATCAGGCCCTGAGCCACGATGCCCGACGCGATGAGGACCGCACCGGTGCCCCAGCCTCCGACCAGCCACCACTTCTCGTCGATGGGCCACCAGGACGGTGCGTCGGGGGAGAGACCCCACACGATGCCCGCGCCCACGATTCCCATGGCGAAGAGGGACGAGAACACGATCTTGGGCCAGGTCTTCACGCTGTCGGCAGCCGTCTTGTACGCCGCGCGCTTGACCGGGTCGAGGAGCCGGTCAGCCCATTCGTAGCTCTGTGAGTGCACCCAGAGCCCGGCGGCCAGCAGCACCAGCCCGGGCCCGGGCAGAACCAGCGCGGCCAGGCCGGCCAGGACCAAGAGCCAGCCCACGATCTCGAGCGCGATGCGCTGCCACCGGGGCCGGCGCTGACGCTTCACGTCCGTCGTCATGCAGACACCCTCTCAGAGGGTGCAAACGGTCAGGCAACGCGGGTGATCGCGTCCGGAAGGACGTCGGAGAGCAGCCGGTCGAAGAGCGCCGCGGCGGAGGGTACGTCGAGGAGGCCGGCCTGGTAGCCGACCCACCCGAGCTCGGCGGCACCGTCGAACGTCGCCTCGGCCAAGGGCACCGCCCCGGGCGCCAACGTAGTTCGGGTTGTCGCTCCGGCCGTCCGGTGCTCTTCGCAGTCGCACTCGGAGCGCAGGATCAGTCCGGCGAGCGCGGCCGCCGGGAAGCGCCGCAGTGTGACCGACGTACCTCGGGCGCGCAGGTGCAGCACCTCATTGCGTGGGGTCCGCAGCCACAGCTCGATGGGGACGGCGTGGGACGAGGGAAGAACGGTGAACCCGCGGGCGGTCAGAGACGCGCTCCATGCGGCAAATGTAAGCGGAGATTCCATGATGAGGTCCTGTGGTCGCTTGTCGGCTGGGCAGTCGGAGGTACACCAGCCGAGGGGCTGGTGTCAGCGACAGCGACAACACAGGTGATTCATCGTGGATCCAGGGTGACACAACCCCGCCGAGCGCGCGAGGGGATCTCGAAATCCCCTCGCGCTCACCCGATCACCAGTGGGTGCCCTTCAGGACCCGAGCCAGCGTGACCTGCTGCTGGGTGAGCTCCGTTGCGGCACTGTCGCCCCGGGCAGCGGCAGAGTCGGGGAACACCTTGTAGGCCAGGTTGAGCACCCTGAACGCGATCTTTGGCGCCACCGTGTGGCTGACCGCGCCGAGGTTGCCCATCAGCGTGTTGATCTCGTGCGGACGCTCGACGAGCGCCGTGATGACCTTGTCGGCGGCCTGCGCCGGGCTGATGGTGGGGAACTTGTCGTACATCTTGGTCGGCGCGATCATCGGAGTCTTGACCAGCGGCATGTGGATCGACGTGAAGCTGATCCCGTCACCGACGAGCTCGGAGCTGACGACGTTGGACCATGCGTCCAGCGCGGCCTTGGAGGCGACGTACGCCGAGAAACGTGGCGGCGACGTCTGCACACCGATCGAGCTGATGTTCACGATGTGACCGTTCTTCTGCTGGCGCATCTTCGGCAGCAGGCCCATGACGAGCCGGATCGCCCCGAAGTAGTTGAGCTGCATGGTCCGTTCGAAGTCGTGGAAGCGGTCGCCCGACAGCTTCAGCGACCGGCGGATGGAGCGGCCGGCGTTGTTGACGACGAAGTCGATCGACTCGAGCTCGGCCGACATCTGCTGCGTCAGAGCGTCGATCGCGTCCATGTCCGAGAGGTCGCACGGGTAGACATAAGCCGTGCCGCCGCGTGCCTCGATCTGGGACTTGATCTCGTCAAGCTTGTCCTTGCCACGGGCCACGAGCACCGGGATGCCGCCGGCCTGCGCGACCTTGAACGCCGTGACGGCGCCGATGCCCGACGAGGCGCCGGTGATGACGACCGTCTTGCCCTTGAGAGCGGCCCGCACCTTCTTGCTGTCACCGGTGGAGGTGTCGAGCTGCTCCTCCCAGTAGCCGAAGATCTTGTCGGCGTAGCTCTCGAGCGCAGGCACCGAGATGCCGGAGCCGGCGAGCGCTCGCTCGGTGTGCGTGGCGGCGTAGACGGTGGGCATGCCGGCGTGCTCCGCTGCCTCAGCGGGCATACCGATCCGCCCGAGCGTCTGGCGCAGCGCAACGTGTGCGGGCGCAGTCGCCAGGACACGCGCGACCAGGCTCGGGGGCTGGAGGGCCTTCGGGACGACGCCCTCGGGGAGCAGCAGGTGCCGATCCACCGGTACGGCGAAACGCGGCGCCTTGCCGGCCTTCGCGAACGTGTTGACCACGTCGATCGTGCGCTGCGGCTCGGGGTTGACCAGGTGGAACGCCTGGCCGTCGAGCCCGGGGACGTGCATGAGGTGGTCCATCGCCTTGGTGACGTAGTCGACCGGCACCAGGTTGGTGTCACCGAGGTCCAGGCCGAGCATCGGCACCCAACCGGGGATCCGGTCGCGAAGCGCCTTGAGGGCGGGGAAGAAGTAGTACGGGCCGTCGATCTTGTCCATCACGCCGGTCTGGGAGTGACCGATCACGACAGCGGGCCGGTAGACCCGCCACGGGACGGGCGACTCCTCGCGCACGATCTTCTCGGACTCGTACTTGGTGCGGTGGTACGGCGACGGGAACCCCTGGCCGACGTCGAACTGCGTCTCGTCCCAGGTGCCTTGGTAGTCACCGGACGCAGCGATCGACGAGACCTGGTGGAAGATGCCGGCGTCGAGGTCGGCCGCCAGCGCAAGTGCGTTGCGGGTGCCCCCGATGTTCAGCTTGTCGTTGACCTCGTCGCCGGCCGTGATGTCGTAGATCGCAGCCAGGTGCACGAAGTGGTCGATCTTGCCGCGGTGCTCCGCGACCCACTTCTCGTCGACGCCGAGCGCAGGTGCGGTCAGGTCGCCGGTCACGGGCGTCACGCGCGAGGAGTGCCCCCACGTGGCCATGAGGCGGTCGAGCTTGGCCTGCGACCCGCCGCGGACCAGGACGAAGATCTCGCCCTCGCGGTTGTCGATCAGGTCCTGGACGAGGAAGCGGCCGATGAAGCCGGTGGCGCCGGTGACGAAGTAGCTCATGAAGGGCTCCATGGAAGAGGGGAGGATGCCAGGTTAGTCCTCCGTCTGGGCGCGTCGGGAGGTTGTGGCACTGACATTACTGACTAGTAACTTCCGGAGTCCAGCAAAGTGACGGAGAGGCTGCTCACGCTTGGTGAACCACGTTCAATGAACGTCGTTCAACGAGGGTCAGTCCCGCCCGCCGGACCCGAACATGATCTCGTCCCAGCTCGGCACCGATGCGCGGCCCTTGGCCTTCTTGGCCGGTGGAGTGGTCTCAGACTCGTCCGCGGAGGCCTCGGCCGACTTCGCGGGGCGCTCGGAAGCCTGGGTGACCATCCAGTCGGCGTCGGCGTGGTCCGCCGAGATGGGCAGCTCCTCGGCGGGCACGGCGCGCAGGGCGCGTGCAGTCTCGGTGAGGTCGGCCGTCGTCTCAACCCGCTCCGGCTCACTCACCATCTCGATGGCGTCCTCGCCCAGAGGCAGCTCCTCGTCGCTGACCGGGGCGAGTCTGCGCGTAGCTGCGTCAGCCGCGGCCGGACGTGAAGGCGAATCGTGGTGGGCCACACGCTCGCCGACGAGCCAGCGCGACTCGTCGTCCTCGGCGACGACATAGCGGCCGGCTGCGTCGTACACGAAGGCTGCCTGGGTGGCGCTCTCGCCCGCGGAGTACGACGCGGTGAGACTCCAGCGGCCGTCCTCTCGGCGCCAGGCATCCCACTCGACGGAGGTCGGGTCCACGTTGCGCGAGCGCAGGCGCTCGGCGACAGCGTCCCCCAGCAACCTGCCGGGGCCTTCGCCGGTCCGGCGGCGTACCGAA
>DATILB010000342.1:0-11737 GCA_035477015.1 Nocardioidaceae bacterium
CGGCGAACTCGCGCAACGTGTCGTTGAGGAGCGCTCCGTTGCCGTCGAGGCTGGCAGCGGTGGCTGCGATCAAGCGGGAGAGAGCGCCGTTCTCGTTCGCGCCCTGCGGGCCGAGGGCAGCCGCGACCTTGTCGAGCCCGCGGTAGGTGTCGTCGAGCTCCAGGGGTACGCCGGTCCGGTCGAGGCCGAGCTCGGCGTTGTCGGGCAGGATCTCGCCCTCGGTGTAGACGGGCGCGAGCTGGACGAAGCGGTCGCCCACGATCGATGGCGGCACGATCAGCGCGTGCACCCCGGCCGGCAGCTCGACGTCCTTGTCGTACGACATCACGACCTCGACCGCGGTGCCCTTGACCGTGATCGACTCGACGCGACCCACCTTCACGCCGAGCACCTTCACGTTGGCGCCCTCGTAGAGGCTCGTCGTGCGGGAGAACGTCGCGGTGAGAGTGTGAGAGCTGTCGCTACCGGAATTGAGCCAGGTGAGTCCTGCGAGGACCAAGAGCGTCACGACGGCGGCAACGGAGAGACGGCGGATCATGGCGTGCCTCCCGTCGCCGGCCCGAGCGGCGCACACGGTCTGCTGCTCTGGTTGATGCCCTGGTTCATCTCGCTGAGCAGCGAGTTGATCAGGGTGTCGACCAGCCCGTTTCCGGTGCCTTCGTTGCAGATCGCGAAGGAGCGGGGGGCCTTGATCGTCGCGTCGAACCAGCGACCACTGCCGCCGACGTTGACGAACTCCCGCCCGTAGACATCGGCCATGTCGATGATCTCGTCGAGCTGGCGGCGGTTGGCGCGCAGCACGTCGAGCACGCCGGTGAGCTTGGCCAATGCCGGGGCGAGCTCGGCCTCGTTGTCCTGGACGAGGCCGGTGAGCTGACGCGCCAGGCCGGCGGTGCCGCCGATGATCCGGTTGATGGTCTCGCGTCGCCGGTCGAGGACGCCGAGCACGTCGTTGGTGCTGCCGAGCAGCTCGGCGAGCTCGTGGTCGCGGGCGGCCACCACTCCTGAGACCTCGTTGGTGCGGGCGAACAGGGCGCGGATCTCGTCGTCGCGGGAAGCCACCGCGTGGGACAGGCGGGACAGGCCGCGCAGGGTCGACTTCATGTCGGGCGCGGTCCGTTCGAGAACCTCAGACAGCGCGTCGAACGCGTGCGCCACCTGAGTGGTGTCGATCTCCGCGCTCTGGGTGGCCAGCTGCTGGAAGGCGGGCACGATGTTGACCGGCGTAGTGGTCCGGTCGAGCGGGATCGTGTCGTCCGAACCCAGGTCGCCACTGCCGGCCGGGGTCAGGCTCAAGTAGTGCTGACCCAGCAGGGTCTTGACCTCGATGCCGGCGCTGGTCTGGTCACCGAGCTCGACGCCGTCGATCTTGAAGCTCACCAGGACCGTCCCCTGGTCGAGCGCGATGTCCGTCACGGAGCCGACCTTGATCCCGGCGACGCGGACCTCCTCGCCCTTTACGAGGCCGGCGGCGTCGGAGAACCGCGCGGAGTACGTCGTACCGCCGGACACCAGGGGGAGCCGGCCGAAGTTGATGGCCAGCAGGAACATCACGACCATCGTGAGCATCCCGATGAGCGCCAGCCGGACGAGCTGCCGGTCGCTGCGGTCGCGGCCGTTCACAGCGTTCCTCCTGCGCAGACGGTGTCCTTCTCGTTCGACGCGACGGTCGGGGTGCCGAGGTTGACGGTGCTGTCGAGCAGGGTCAGCTCGATGCCGAGTCCGCAGACGTAGAAGTTGAACCACGAGCCGTAGGAACCGGTCCGGGCCAGCGCTCGCAGCTTGAACGGCATCCGGTCCAGGACGGCGTCCAGCTCCTCGCGCCCGTCGTACAGCTGGCTCGAGAGCACGCGGAGTGACTCCAAGTCGGACTGCAGGGGCGGACGTACGTCGGTCAGGAACCCGGTCGTGCTGTCGAGGAGGCCGGCCAGCGTCGGCAGACTGGCCTCGATGACGTCGCCGTCCTTGGCCAGGCCGTTCATCAGGTTGCGGAACTGCACGATCAGCGCGGTGAGCTGCTCGTCGCGGTCGCCCACCGTCTGGAGCACCGTGTTGAGGTTGCTCACCACCCCGCCGATCACCTCGTCACGGTCGGCCAGGGTGTTGGTGAGGGACGCGGTGTCCTGCATCAGTGCCTGGATCGAGCCGGCCTCGCCCTGGAGTGCTCGCACCAGCTCGTAGCTGAAGGTGTTGAGGCGGTCCGGGTCGAGTGCGCGGAAGAGCGGCTGGAACCCGTTGAAGAGCTCGGTCAGGCTGAGCGCCGGCGTCGTCTGCTCGACGGGGAACGTGTCGCCCGCCTCCATCCCCGCGCGCTCACCGGGCTGCTCGGCGATGGCGAGGTAGCGCTGCCCGACGATGTTCTCGTAGCGCAGCTGCAGCTTCGCGTCGGAGTACACCGGCACGCTCTCCTCGACGGTGAACTCGAGGCGCGCCAGCTTGCGGCCGTCGACGTCGACGATCTTCAGCCCGCGGATCGACCCGACCTCGACCCCGGAGAGCCGCACCCGGTCACCCTTGTTCACGCCGGTCGCATCGGAGAAGAGCGCGTAGTAGGTGCGCGACTCCGCGAAGGAGATGTTGCCGATCAGCGTCGCCAGGACGGCGATCAGCATGACGGTGATGGTCGCGAAGACCGTGACCTTCACGAAGGAAGCGGGGATCGGGCTCCTGCTGATGTAACCCTTCACGGCGCCACCACCGCTCCGTCAGACACCAGCGGGCTGACGAGCAGACCGGCGTACCCGGGCACCTCGTCCTGGGGTACGTCGAGAAGGCGCGCAGCCGTGGCCCGAGCCAGCGCCTCAGTGGCTTCGGCGACGAGGTCGTCCATCTGCCGCGACTGCCCTGACGGGAACGTGGCCGGAGTCGGCTTCAGCGGCAAGGTGTTCTGCTGCTGGTTGTAGGGCACCCCTGGCGGCAGCGCGCGGACCTCGGCGGAGAACTCCGGGCAGTGCGGAGCCCAGCCCGGGATCGCCTCGGGGAGGTTCGAGTTGTGGCCGTCGCTGTTCGGGTTGCTCGGCAGGTCCTCGGGGTACTTGTAAGGCTTGCGCGCCACGACCATGTCGATGGCCAGGTTGGCGTAGGGCCCATGCGTGCCGACGGCCTGGTTGATCAGCTTCTCGAAGACCCGAAGACCGTCGAGGGTGCAGGGGATCGCGGAGGAGAACTCGTCGAGCAGTGCGAGCACGTTCCGGGCGCGTCCGGAGAGCGTGACCAGGCGCTCGGTGTTCTCGGCGAGCACGTCGGTCGTCACCTCGGACGTGCCGACCACCCGGTCGAGGAAGGTGGCGAAGCGCTCCTCCTTCGGCACCAGCAGGTCGCTGCTGATCGCCGCCGAGGACGCCAGCAGGCGCAGCAGGTCGGGAGCGCTCTCGGCGTACACGTCGGCCGTGCGTGCGAACTGGCGGATGTCGTGGGCGAGGGTCCCGAGGTGCGGCTCGAACTCGGTGAGGAAGGCCTGCAGCTGGTTCAGGCTCCGCGCGAAGGTCTCCCCGCGGCCGTCCAGCGCCTCAGCGATCGAGGTGAGCATCGTCGACAGCTGCTCGGGGCGAAGCGAGTGCAGCAACGGCACGAGCCGGCTGAAGAGTGCGCCGATCTCGACCGAGGTGGTGGACTGCCGGATCACGCCGCCCTCGGCGATGCGCGCGGAGGCGGGCTTGGCGGGCACCTTCAGGTCGACGAACTTCTCGCCGAACAGCGTTTTCGGGACGATCGCCGCGTCGACGTTCGCGGGGATCAGGTGGAGCATCTCGTTGTCGAGGGCGAGCTCCACCACGGCGGTACGCCCGTCGGAGGTGATCCGGCGCACCTCACCGACCCGGACGCCTTGCAGCTTCACGTCGGACTGCGGGTTGAGCTCGAGTCCCGGCGTGGTGGTGCTGAGCGTGACCAGAGTGGCGGCTTGCCAGGGGAGCGCCTTGCGGTAGGCCATGATGCTGGCCGTCACCAGCAGAGCCACCACCACGAAGTAGGTGAGGCCCAGGATCGGCTTGGCGTGTCCCTTCAGCATCGGCGTCAACCCGCTATTCGCACGGTTGTCGTCGAGCCCCAAAGCGCCAGGCTCAGGAAGAAGTCGGCGACCACGATCATCACCAGGGACAGCCGCACTGCGCGGCCGACAGCGACACCGACGCCTGCCGGGCCACCGGTCGCGTTGTAGCCGTAGTAGCAGCAGATCATCGTCAGGATGACCGCGAAGACCAGCACCTTGCCGAAGCTGTAGAGCACGTCGATGGGTGGCAGGAACAGCGTGAAGTAGTGGTCGTAGGTGCCACCCGTCAGGCCGTAGTAGTGGATCGAGACGGCCTGGGTGGCGGCGTAGGTCCCGATCAGGCCGACGCAGTACAACGGGATGACCGCGATGAAAGACGCGATGACCCGAGTGCTCACGAGATAGGGGATCGAGGGGATCGCCATCACCTCGACAGCGTCGATCTCCTCGGAGATCCGCATCGCGCCGAGCTGCGCAGTGAAGCCGGCGCCGACCGTTGCGACGAGAGCGTTGGAAGCGATCAGTGGCGCGACCTCACGCGTGTTGAAGTACGCGGACAGGAAGCCGACGTACGGCTCGATGCCGACCTGCTTCAGACCCTGGTAGCCGACGAGCCCGACGACGCTGCCGACCGCCAGCACCTCGAAGACGATGATGCCGAGGGTGCCGGCGACGAGCACGAGGGCGCCGCGGCCGAGGGCGACCTCGGCGAGCAGCCGGAAGACCTCGCGTCGGTAGTGGATCAACGAGCGAGGTACTCCACGCAGGCTCTTGCCGTAGAACGCGACCTGGTCGCCGAGGTCGGTGAAGGCGTTGTACGTCGCGCGCCAGGCCCTGGGCACGGGGTTGCTCACGGTGAACGCCATCACAGCCCCTTCGGCGGGAAGAGCTGGTAGTACACCGCGGTCATGACGGTGTTGACGATGAAGAGCAGCACGAACGACACGACCACCGACTGGTTCACGCCGTTGCCGACGCCCTGCGGTCCGCCCTTGGCGTTGACGCCCATGTAGCAGGCGACGATGCCGGCGACGATGCCGAACACGAACGCCTTGACCTCACCGACCCAGAGGTCAGGGAGCTGCGCGAGCGCGGTGAACGCGTGGACGTACGCACCCGGCGAGCCGCCTTGGACGATCACGTTGAAGCCGTAACCGCCCATCACGCCGACGGCGGTCGCAACGCCGTTCAGCAGGGTGGCGACGAACGCCATCGCGAGCACCCGTGGCACGACGAGACGCTGGATCGGGGAGATGCCGAGCACCTCCATGGCGTCGAGCTCCTCGCGGATCTTGCGCGACCCGAGGTCGGCCGCGACCGCCGTACCCGCTGCGCCGGCGATGATCACCACGGTTGCGACCGGAGCCGCCTGCTGCACGATGCCGACCACCGCCACAGCGCCGGTGAACGACTTGGCGCCCAGCTGGTTGAACAGTGAGCCGATCTGGAGCGAGAGAACGGCACCGAACGGGATGGTGATCGCCATTGTCGGGATCAGGGACACCCGGGTGACGAACCAGGCCTGGTCGAAGAACTCCCGCCACTGGAAGTGCCGATCGAACATCGCCTTGAAGACGTCGATCGCGAAGCCGAAGAGTGCGCCGATCGGGACGAGCGCTCGGGCCCACATGGGCACGGCGGCCTGTTGGGTCGTCGTCACTCCCGAGCTCCTTCCGGCGGTCGGTGGATTCTCACGTCGCCGTTGACAACCTGTCAACGACGGGGTCGAATTTCGGTTACACCCTTCCCAGGTGGGTGTCCAAACATGCCGGTCTGGAGGGGGCGGAATGGCGGGGGTACCAGGTCAGCCGAGGCGCATGGTCGCGCTAGACCGGCGAGAGCAGATCCTGAGCTGCGCGACGCGCCTCTTCGAGTCGAAGCCGTACGACGAGGTGTCGATGACCGACATCGCGGCTGCCGCCGGTGTGGCTCGACCGCTGGTGCACCACTACTTCGGCACCAAGCGCGAGGTCTTCCTCGCGGCGGTCCACCGCGTCGCCGACCTGCCTCCTCTCGCGCTGGCGGAGCTGAGCGCCTCCACGTTGAGCGAGTCGGTTGAGACGATCGTCGACCACTTCCTCACGGCCATCTCGCGGCACCAGCCGTTGTGGACGGCGATGCTCACCATGACGACGAGCGGTGGTGACGACGTACGCGCGATCCTCAGGCAGAGCGACGAGACCACTGCAGACGCGCTCGCGCAGCTGCTCGGCTTCCAGCTCGAAGGTGCTCCGCTCGCGACGTACCACGGCGCCTCCGCCGCGTTCGGCTCCTTTGCGCGCGAGGTGGCTCGCGAGTGGGTCGTCGAGGGTCGGCTCCAGCGCGAGGACTGTTACCGGCTCCTCGTCGCTACCCTGAGCGCCGCGATCGACCAGCTGGCCACCACCGCGTCCTAGCTCACGACGATGGGGCGAATACCCCATGACCGCGTCGGGCGGCGGAACCAGACTCGAGGCATCCGATCGAAGAAGGAGCTTCCGATGCCCAAGGTTTCCAAGCAGGTTTCGCAGTACGACGACTACGGTCCGGTCGAGTCGTGGCACGAAGAGATCGACGGACACGCCATCGAGTTCGACCACTTCAAGGTGGACATCAACTCGGCCCCGCTGTTTAAGGGCCTTCCCGGCGACCACTGCATCTGCCCGCACTGGGGCTACGTCCTGCGCGGTCGTGTCACGTTCACCGTCGATGGTGTCGACGAGGTCTTCGAGCCCGGTGACGCGTTCTACGTCCCGGCCGGGCACCTCCAGCGCGCAGATGCGGGCACCGAGTACGTCCAGTTCAGCCCCGCCAAGGAGATGGCCCAGGTCGAGGCGCAGATCATGAAGAACATGGCGGAGATGCAGCCGCAGTAACGGTTATCGGCGGAACTCCTCCACCGGGCTGAAGTCGGCCTCGCGGTCGCCTACCTCGTTGCGGTACCACCGCTCACGACGGGTGCGCTGCACCTTGTCTGCAACCGCATCGAGGGGCGGCACGAGGCGGCGCAGCGTCTCGAGCCCCAGCATGAACGGTGCCTGCACGATCGGGTGCAGCACCCACGGGAACCGTCGGGGCATCTGGTGCCGCGAGTACGTCGAAGGCAGTAACCAGAACGCCGTGTAGCCGATCTGCATGCGGTAGTTGACCTCGTCGCGGATGCGCTTGCGCCAGCCAGTGCCGGGCTTGGGCTCAAACGCCGGGAGATAGGACTCCACCAGCTCCTCGCCGTCCGCGCCCGCGGTGAAGGCGCGTTTGGCGAAGGCCGCAAACATCAGCTGCACGGACTCCTTGAAGTCGCGCGGGTACCACGCCGGTTGCACGCCGAGCAGGTGTCCGACGTACCGCCAGAAGTGCAGGGTCGCCTCGATCTCCTTGATGGTTGTCTGGTGCCCGACGCTCCACAGCGCCAGGCCGGGTACGACGCTGCCGCCCATCAGGGTCAGGCTCGCGTCGCCGACGCTGATCGGCACGCCCCACGCGTCGTAGTCCCACTCGGGGCGCTGCATCAGCTTGCGGCGGATGAAGACGTGCATGACGCGCACCCGCATGGCGGTCTGCCGGCCACGAGCGCCGGCATCGAGCCCGCCCGGCTCCGACACGTCGATCCAGAAGCGCACCGTCTCGAGCTGGCGCTTGTGCGCCTTGTCGCCTGCATAGCCGCCGGCGTACGAGAGCGGCTTGGCGATCGAGCTCTCGGAGTACATCTCCAAGGTGCTGGTCGTCGCGAAGCTGAACACAGAGGTGCCCCATCGACGGAAGACCTTCGCCCCCTTCTCGACCAGCTCCAGGTCGAGCCAGTCGGGTGCGGTCTCGAACTCGGCGAAGAGCCGGCGGAGCGACTCTGGTGCGTCCGGCACCGAGTCGACGCCGTGCGCGAGGGCTTGGTCGAGCATGGCGCGGCCGGCCTTGGGACCGTGCGAGCCGAGGTACACCTCGTCGACGAACGCCTCGGCGACCGGGTCAGCGTCGTAGTAAGCCGCCGCGAACTGCTGCACGAGCTCGTCGCTCGGCATCGGGTCGAAGCGGAAGACGCGCTGGCACAGCTTGCGAGCCCGCTGGTACGCCGGGTCGTTCACCTTTTCCCAGTAGCGGAACTCGGTGGGGACCTTCGTGGCGTCAGGACGCTCCAGGGTGGCCGGCTGCTTCATGGATCCAGGATAAGATGAGCGATGACTCAGTTACTACTCACTTTCTGAGAGGGAGGATCATGCGCACGAAGCCGCTGCAGCACCGGGCCCATGAGTCGCGCGAGCAGATCCTCACCGCAGCTGCTCAGCTTTTCGCAGAGCAAGGCGTGGCGGGGACGTCTACCAACAAGATCGCTGCGCGCGCCCACCTCAGCATCGGCTCGCTGTACCGCTACTTCGCCGACAAGCAGCAGATCGTCGACGAGCTTCGGCAGCGGCTGATGGCCGACCTGGAGGAGAGCTTCACCGCCGCGGTGGTCTCCGCGATCGCGTTGCCACCGGAGGAGGGAGTCGTCGTCGGCCTGCGCGAGGTCACTCGCACCCTGGCCGACCGGCGCGAGCTGGTGCTGGCCCTGATCGGTCAGATCAGCGTCGGGGACAGTGCGTTCGTGACGTCGATGGAGCGACGGCTGATCCTGTTGACGCGGGCCTACCTGCTCCACGTGCTAGGCCATGACGAGGGCATCGACGTGCGCGCCTACCTGATGGTCACGGTGGGCCTGGCGACGTCGTTGCGCATAGGCCTGCAACCGCCCGACCTCGACCCGGATGAGCTGGTCGACGAGACCGCTCGGATGCTGGGTGCGTGGCTCGCGACGGCTCGAGGCTGACCTACCTACTAGGCTCTCAGCATGCTGCTGGGTGGCCGACTGCTCCTCGTGGCGTTGGCCTACTATCTCGGCGCACGCCTTGGCCTCAGCCTGTCCCTGGTCGGGGAGAACGTCACTCCGCTGTGGCCGCCGACGGGGATCGCGCTCGCAGCCTTCCTGTTGATGGGCCGTTCGATGTGGCCGGCGGTGGCCGTGGCCGCCTTCGCCGTGAACCTGCCGATCAGCGAAGGTCCAATCCCGGCTGCGGTGACGGCCGTCGGCAACACGGCAGCCCCTCTTCTCGCGGCCGTGCTGCTGAGCCGAGTCGGGTTCCGGCGACAGCTCGACCGGAGTCGCGACGCGGTCGCACTGGTCTTCCTCGCGGCGCTGGCGAGCATGCTGGTCAGTGCCACGATCGGAGCGCTCACCCTGGTGGCTTCCGACGCGATCCCCTCCGACGAGTTCCCCTCGGCCTGGGCTGTCTGGTGGACCGGAGACGCGATGGGCGTCCTGGCGGTGGCTCCCTTCCTCTTGTGCCTGCCGCTGTTCTGGGAGGGACGTCGTTGGCCGGACCTGCTGTGGCTCGAGGCCGCCCTCATGCTCGTCGGCGTGGCCGCGGTGACGACGGTGGTGTCACTGGTCCAGGTTCAGTTGCTCATCCTGGTCCTGCCGATGCTCGGCTGGGCCTCGTGGCGCTTCCAGCTGCGTGGTGCTGCGCCGGCAGCGCTCATCGCATCGCTGATCGCGACGTGGGCCGCCACCCGCGAGCTCGGTCCCTTCGAGAGTGGATCCCTGCTCGAGCGCATGCTCACCCTCCAGGGGTTCAACGCGTGCGTCGCCCTCACGTCCTTCTTCCTCGCCGCGATGGTGACCGAACGCCAACGCACGCTCGAGGCTCTCGAGGAGTCGACGCACGACCTCGAGGATCGGGTGCGGCTCCGCACCCTGGAGCTCTCAGCCGCGAACGCGCGCCTCGTGTCGGAGATCAAGGAGCGCTTCGAGACCCAGGAGCAGCTGAGCCAGGAGGAGGAGCGCTCGCGGCGCGAGCACCAGAAGGCGGAGACCCTCCAGCGAAGCCTGTTGCCCGACCGGCTGCCCGAGGTGCCCGGAGTCGCGCTCGCTTCGAGGTACGTTCCCGCGACCTCCGACATCCAGGTAGGCGGTGACTGGTACGACGTGGTGCCGCTTCCCGGCGGGAAGATCGGGCTCGCCATCGGGGACGTCGCGGGACACGGGCTGCAGGCCGCGGCCACGATGGGCCAGGTACGCATGGCACTGCGCGCCTACGCACTCCAGGACCCTTCCCCGGTTGCCGTCGTCACGGGCCTGCACCGGCTGGTGGAGCAGTTGCCGATGTCGCAGATGGTGACCCTGCTGTACCTCGTCTTCGACCCCGCGACCGGCTCGCTGCGGTTCACCAATGCCGGGCATCCGCCGGCGTTGGTCCTGGGGGACGGCGGCTGCGACTTCCTGCTCGACGCGGTCTCACCACCGATCGGCGTCGCTGCGGCGTCGACGTTCTTCGAGGCCGGCTACGAGCTTCCCCCGGGAGCCACCCTTCTCCTCTACACCGACGGGCTGGTGGAGCGCCGGGGCGTGTCGATCCAAGAGGGTCTCGACCGACTGAGCAGCGAGGCCCTGTGCCAGTTCGACGGTGATGTCGAGGCGCTGTGCGATCACCTGATCTCGGTAATGCTCGACCAGGACACGGTCTCGGACGACACGGCCCTGCTCGCGATGCGCCTGCTGACGACGTCCGGTGGGCCATTGCGGCTCACGGTGCCGGCCGAGCCGCGGCAGCTCGCGCAGGTGCGCAGTGCGCTACGCCTCTGGCTGCGAGAGCACGGCGTCGCGCGAGAGGACGAGAACGAGATCCTCGTCGCCTGCGGCGAAGCCTGTGCCAACGTCGTGCAGCACGCGTACGGCGTCGCAGCCGGGGGTCTCATGGACATCGAGGGCGTCTGGTCGGAGGGCACGATCGAGCTCTCGATCCGCGACCGCGGGCAGTGGCGTCCTCCCGGCGAACGAGAAGGCGGCTGGGGCCTTCAGCTTGTCCAGGCCGTCATGGACTCGGTCGACGTGGAGACCAAGGCCGACGGGACCGTCATCCGGATGCGGCGTCGCGTCCAGGTCGGAGCGGAACGATGACCGAGCTGGCGTCGGTGGATGCCCAGGACCTGCAGGGCTTCCGCTGGGTGCGCGTGCACGGCGAGATCGACATCTCCAACACCGATCGGGTCACGGAGCAGATCAGCAAGGCGGTCCCGCATGACGCTTCGCTCGTCGTCCTCGATCTGAGCGGAACGACGTACCTGGACAGCTCGGGGATCTCGATGCTGTTCCGGCTGGCCGAGCGGCTGAGGTACCAACGCCAGACCTTGCGCCTCGTGGTGCCCGCGAAGGCGCCGATCCGGGGCGTCATCGAGCTGACCCGGGTGTCTCAGGTGATCCCGGTGCAGGACGACATTCAGTTCAGTCCTGGTGGACAGGCGCAGGGCGCGCACGATCCAACCGAGGGGCTTACGGACTGAACCGCTCAGCGGTCCAGCGAGTCCGGGTGTACGTCTTCTTCGTGGCTGTAGTTGAGCTCTTCCTCGTCGGGCACGTGGTGCCGGGTGTTCATCTCGGAGAACCCGATCAGAATCGCGACGACGACCACGATGAGGAGTCCACCCAAAGCCAGTTCTGCTGGTGACATAACTCCGGTTTAGCCCTCTGTCGATGCGCTTTCAACCACCCAAACGGATCAGTCCGACGTGTCGTGGGACACACGGCCTAAGCGGAGTCGAGAACCAGCACGGTCCGTAGAACGCCAGCGAGGGCGGCGGCACGAGCGGGCGGAACCACCGCCGGTCGAGCCGGGACGTCGCCGAAGGCGGCGACCGTGCCGAGACCACTGGTGACGTAGGAGCCAACTCGCCGTGGCTCAGTAGCCGTGTCGGCGGCGGTTGGTCTCGACACGCTTGTTCGCTGGCGCTCACGACGCG
>DATILB010000343.1:0-10441 GCA_035477015.1 Nocardioidaceae bacterium
TCATCGGCATGAGAGTGCGTTGGGCTTTCCGAGTTTGCGAACGCGAACCAGGACACAGCCAGTGAGACCTCACCACGAAAACAAGACCCCAGGTCACCTCACGGTGACCTGGGGTCTTGGTTCGTGCTCGTCAGACCGTGACCAGCTCCTGAGGAACGGATGCTCCGTCCGGCTCTGGGGTACCGATCGGCTTGGGCAGGAACTTGCTGATCCCGTTCACGGCGACCGCGCACAGGCCGATGGTCAAGAGCGTGGCCGCCCAGACGATGCCGCTGGAGAACGCGGGGTCGTTGAGGTGCAGGGCGATGATGATCGGCGCACCGACGCCGAAGTTCGCTGCGAAGAACGTGACGGGGAAGGCCGCGAACAGGCTGGTCAGCCCCCACGACGTCCGCACGCGTCGCCAGATCTGTACGGCGACCACGGTGAACAGCATCACCTGGGTGCCCTCGAGGAACCCGATGACCAACGGGTAGTTCACGATCCGCAGCTCGTAGGGGCCGTAGTAGGTGTAGACATCGGTCGCGGTGCCAATGATCTCGAACACGCAGGACGCAAGGATCTCGATGCCCCAGATCGCGAAGAGTCCGCGACGACCCAGACGTCCCTCGTAGATGCGCCGGCCGGCGTACATGCACGCCATTGCGTACAGAATGATGTAGCCGCTGTGCGTCCAGTTCGGCTGTACGACGCCGAAGGCCGTGAAGTGCGAGAAGCTCGCGCCGAGCTCGCCGTTCTGGGCGTCGTAGAACCACAGGTCGAATGCGACGTCGTAGAGCGGCTCGGCGAAGGCAGCGACTCCGGCGGCGGCGCACGCGATGAAGTAGAACGGGGTCCGCTGCTGGACCCACATGCGTACGGCGATGACCAGCATCACGGCGACGATCGCCCAGCTCGCCCAGGTGAAGATGTTCTGCCAGGCCAGGCTCAGCTCGTGCTGCATGACCTCGGGTGGCATTCGCCCCATGGGTGCTCCTTATCTCAATGGTGATTGCGAAGATCAGGGCTGAATCGGCAGCAGGCCGCCGACCAGGGTGCTGAGGTTGACGAGCAGCTCGTCGACGGTGTGCTGGATCGCCTTCGGCGCCTCGGCGAGGACCTGCTCGACGGCGTCCTTCTCGGGCTCGTTGTCATCGCCCTTCGGTGGCGTGGCCGGCGCACTGGGTTGTGCCGACGGGGCGGGCTTGCTCCCCGTAGTGCCTGGCTTTACGACGGCGGGCTGATGCGACTGGGCAGCCGCGGTGTGCAGTGCACGAATGGTGTCTGCCTTTGTATTGCTGAAGACGACCGGGGCGTACGAGCTGGTCGGCACCGCCGCGTACTGACCCGACGAGTACGCCGCAGCGATCGACTTCACGAGGGCGACGTACGCCTTCGAGTGGTTGTACCGGAACACCGCGCTGTCGACGCCTGCATCCGTCGCGAGGTCGTCTTTGCCCGAGCAGAGGTAGACGGCTGCCGCGAGGGCGGCATCGTCGATGTCTTGGGGATCGCGTTTCTGGTCGCCGTCACCGTCGACACCAACCACCGACCACGTCGAGGGGATGAACTGCAGCGGCCCGACAGCACGGTCGAAGTTCGCGTCCTGGTCGACCTGACCCGCGTCGGTGTCGGCGATCCGAGCGGTTCCGTGGGTGCCGTCCAGTCGAGCACCGATGATCGGAGGGCTCGCCACGCCTTCGGCGGTCAGCACGCTGCCACCATGACGCCCGTGGTCGGACTCCACTCGTCCGAGCGCTGCGATCAGTGGCCAGCTGACGTGGCATCGCGGGTCTGCCGTGGACATCACCTGCGCAGCCCGCTGGTAGGCCGCTAATGCTGCCGCAGGGATGACCTGGCTGGTCGAGGTCTGCACGGTCCGGAGGGAGCGCGATGGTTGGACCGCCCTTCGCAGGACGCCACTGGGTGACACACTCGCGGGCGCTTGGATGGCCTCGGTTGCCGGCACGGCCAGCGAAGGGCTCTCGGAAGAGGCACCTGCGCTCGAGACAGCCAGCGCGACGCTCCAGCCCGCGGACAGCAACGCGAGCGGCAGCAGCGCGGTGGCCTTCCGGATCGTGCTCGCGTCAATCGACGAGCGCTTCATGGGATCCTCCAGACGCGATGCGGACGAGTCCGCCTTGTGTGGCAGCCGTGGCCCGGACGACGAGTGCCCGAACATCCGGACCACAGCCCATCCAGAGTCGCGCTCGGCGAGACGGGGAACATCACCCACTAGGAGGGAGTGGACCCCTCGTTGTGGGGGCGGTCACATGCCGGGCGCAGGAGCTCAGGCCGCGAGAACGCGGACCTGGGCCTCGAGGCGTGCCGCGTCCGCGCGCAAGGCTCGTGCCGCGGCACGATGCCCCTCGACGGTCGGCGGGCTGGGGGCCCAGTACGGCGTGCGCGCGGCTTCGGCCGCAGCCAGATCCTCTTCGGACTTGGCCAGCGTGATGAGCTCGCGGCAGAGGGCGACGATCAGGTCGTTCGACATCCCCGTCTCCTATCTCGCCGCGATCTTGATGAGGCCTTCAGCGGCGAGCTCGACCACGCGCCGGCAGTCCGGGCAGGTGGCTCCGCGAGCACCGGGGAACTGGAGCTCCCAGAAGATCTGCCACTCGACGGCACCGATGCCGCAGGCCGTGGTCGACGACCCGACCTGACGAGCGTGCTGCAGGCCATAGGGCACCCACCGGCCACCTTCGGCACCGCCACCACGGACGCGGTGCCCGTTGCGCGCCGACACCATCCAGGTAGGTACGACCTGGGTCGTCGTCGTCTCGATTACCTCGCTCATGGACTCCTCCTCACCGCGTCGGGATCTAGCGTCTACGACGCTACGGAGGGAGTGGCCTAGGTCACATCACCCTATGGGGGGCACTGCGACCCCCGGTGGAGTTATCAAGCCGCGGTGCCGGCGGCGCGGGCGATCGCCTGCGCGCGGTTGGTCACGCCGAGCTTGCGCAGGATCTGCTTCACATGCGACTTCACGGTGTCCTCAGCGATCACGAGCTGGGAGGCGATCGCGCGGTTCGTCGCACCGTCCACCATCAGCTCGAGCACCTCGGTCTCACGGGCGGTGAGGTCGGCGAGCACGACGTCGTGACCATTGATGGTCACCTGGGCCGCGACTGCCGGCACCTCACGCTGCATTCCGCGCAACGTCGAGTCCAGCAACCTGCCGACCTGGGCACGCTGCGCCTCGACCCGCTCCATGAGCACCATGCGCTCGTGGATGCGGCTGAAGCCGTCGGCGAAGGCCCACAGCACGTCACGGTCGGCCTCACTGGCGCGACGAGTGCCGGGGAAGTGGTCGGCATGGATGAAGCCCACTACGTTGCCTGCCGACATCAGCGGCGCGACGACGTACGACGACGACTGGCCGGACTCGACGATGATGTCCTCGTGCACGGTGGCCGCACCCGTGTCGTAGACGACGGCGGGTCGGCGCTCGGTCAGCAGCCTGGTCTCCGGTGTGTCGCCCTTCAGCGGGATGCGCGCTTCTACCCAGTCGGTGAACCAGGACGGGTCGTCCTCGGTGAAGTGCGCCATCGACGGCATCCACATGCCGTTCTCCACGCGCGACACGACGACGCGTCCGAAGTCGCAGCGCACGACCGTCTCGGCGCAGACCGCCTCGACGACATCCTGGGAGGTACGCAGGCCGCGCAACCGCGCCAGGCCGTCGGCGCACTCGCCCAAGCGCCGGTTGCGCTGTGACAGGTCGTCCTGATGCAGCTCGAGTGCCAGCTGCTGGAGGTCGAGTCCCAGGAGGTAGAAGTCACGCGCTGCTGCCTCGTCGAGCTCAGCCACGAGTCGCGCACGGTCAACGCACTGGCGCGCCATCGTCCCAACCTCTTCGGGCGAGAACTCTCGAGACCGGTCGACGGGGAGGAGCGCCTCGGGGAACAGACCCAGGGCGTCGCCGACGTTCTCGCGCAGGTCCTTGACCCGCGCCCGCAGGGACGCGTTCACCCCAGACCGGTTGTTGCGGATCGCCGGTGCGAACACCGTTGCCTTGGGGTTGCTGTCGACGTTCACCTGAGGTCACCCATCCTTCCGGAGCTTCGTAGGTACTTAGCGATCGCCTCTGCGCGGTTGGAGGCCCGCAGCTTGCGCAGGATGTGCTTCACGTGCGACTTCACCGTCGTCTCCGAGACCGTGAGGCGATCGGCGATCTCCGCATTGGTGGCGCCCTTGACGACGAGAGCGAAGACCTCGCGCTCGCGGGTCGTCAGTCCGTCTTCGGGGAGCGCGTCCCTGATCGGGAGCGTCTCCACGTCAGCGGGTCCGAGCGAGAGACTGACCGGAGCCGTGCAGAGCTCGTCGACGGCGCGTTCGGCCGCGGCGAACGCCTCGTGGATCTGACGGCGTTGCTGCCCGAGCCGCTCGACGAGCGCGAGTCGCTCGAGGATCAGGCTTACGCCGTCTGCGATGGCGCGAAGCGAGATCCGGTCCGCTTCCACGAGCGGCCGTCCCGAGACCCCGGTGTCCGCGTGGAGCATGCCGACCACCTGGCCACCCGACACCACCGGCGCAACGACGTACGCCGGGGACCGCGCGATGTCGACGATCGGCCGGAAGGTGCGCAGCTCATGTGCGGCATCCGTCACTAGGGCGGTCACCTTGCGGCGCACGATCTCCGCCTCGATCATGCCGCTGCTCAACGCGACTCTGGCGGTGCGGACGAACTCGCCGAACCTGGCCGTCGCTTCGGACTCGGGATGGGAGGTGAACCAGCTCGTGGGGATCCACGTCGAAGCCTCGACCCGCGAGAAGAGGCAGCGGTCGAAGTCTCCGGCCCAGCAGGCCTCGGTGGGAACGGCTCGGACGAGGTCATCCAACGACGTCACGGACTGGAGTCGCTCGAGCGCCACGTTGATCCTGCGCGCGGCCAGCAGTGGTTGGTCCGCAATCTCCCGAGCGACCATCGTCCTGGCGCGGTCCACGGCGTCGAAGAGGTCGGCGAGAGCCTCGAGGGAGCCGGACTCATCGGATCGAGCTGCAGCTGCGCGGACCTCGTCGGAGTCCTTGTGGTGCCGACCGACGGTGACACCCGCGAGGATCGCGTCGAGCGTGCTCGCTGCTTTCCGTCCGCGCTCGACCGCGGACTCGCGGACTGAAGTTTCCTCGATGTCGAACGACACGCGAGTGACGGTGGAGGCCATCTCTCAACTCCCAGGCACCTGGACGGACGAGATACTCGCCATTTACTTAAGGCCCCAGTGTGATGACGCCCACATCCGAATGTCAAGGGCTTGACGGCACCGTCTAGTCGGGAAATGACCCCTGAACCGATGCGGTTCGCAGGTTAACGCCGGAGTGCACGTGCGGTGACGTCTAATTTACTTCAGGGCTCAGCTTGCCCGATCCAGCACCGAGCGGACACCGGACCTTGCCCCGTCATACTCCTGACGGACCTGGGCTACGAGGGCGTCCACCCCCGTGATCGCGCGAACGCCCGAGACGCTGTGGCCGGCACTCCACACCGACGGGTCCGCCACCAGCCGGTCCTGCTGGAAGTCCCCGGCCGAGACCGGCCCGGAGGTGCGCTTGTCGAGCCAGTCGCCGAGCAGGCTTGCGGGCAGTCCGCCGACCTCGTTGCTCAGGCGCACGTCGTCCATGGTCGAGCTGACCAGGGCCTTCTGGTACTCGGCTGAAGCGAGACTCTCGCTCGTCGCGATGAACCGCGTGCCCATGTAGCCGAGGTCTGCGCCGAGGACCTCAGCGGCGAAGAGCGAGATGCCGTCGGAGATGCCACCGGCAAGGACGATCGTGCCGTCGAACACCTCGCGAACCGCACGGACGAACGCGAACGGGTTGGCCTGCCCGGTCTGCCCACCGGCTCCGGCGGAGAGCAGCACGAGCCCGTCGACGCCAGCCTCGATGGCCTTCTGCGCCTGCTTGAGCGTGGCCACGTCTGCGTAGACGCGGCAGCCGGCCGCATGCAGCGGTGCGACGACGTGCTTGGGCGACCCGACGCTCGTGATGACGAGCTCGATGCCGTGCGCCACCAGCCGAGCCAGGTCGCCCTCGAGCCGAGCGTTGGTCGGATGGACCACGAGGTTGGGAGCGACAGGTGCGTGCTCTCGCCCCAGGGCATCCGCCATCGTGCCGAGCCACGCGTCGAGGTCATCGGTGCTGCTGGCATTGTGCGTCGGGAAGGACCCGATGACACCGTTGCGGCAGGCGGCGATGACGAGCTCGGGTCCGGAGACACCGGTCATGGGTGCCGCGATCAGCGGCAGGGCCAGTCGGCCGGCGATCTCAACGGGGAGGGGCATCACAGTCTCCGGGCTCGTTAAGTAAATGCCCTGGCGGAAAATGCACCGTCAGGTACGCTGATCGCAGGGCGAGTTTGGGACTTAAGTAAATCACGAGTAACCAGAGGATAGCAACATGTCGGAGCGCGCACCGCGGGGCTCGATCACGAGCACACCGCGCCCGCGTGACCGCAAGCAGCAGATCGTGAAGTCGGCCGGCGACCTCTTCTACCGGCACGGCTACCACAACGTCGGGACCGAGCAGATCGCGCGATCCGTCGGGATCACGGCCGGCGCCCTGTACCGACACTTCCGGGGGAAGCAGGAACTGCTGGGCAGCGCCCTCACCGACGCCTTCGAGCAGGCGACGGCGTTCGTGCAGGAGACCTCACCGACCACGTTGGAACACATGGTCGAGGGCCTGGCTGACACTGCGGGAACCCGTCGCTACCTAGGCGTTCTCTGGAACCGCGAGGCCCGCCACCTCGACGACGAGCCGCGAGCGTTCATGCGCCAGCGCTTCTTCGGCTTCTTGGCGGAGTTCCGTGAGCACCTCGCTCGGTCTCGCCCCGACCTCTCGCCGGTGGATGCTGACCTGCTCTCGTGGTGCTCCCTCGGCGTACTGACCAGCCCGTCCTACCACCGCACCGAGATGGACCAGGACGCCCTCATCGAGCTGCTGAAGAGGCTGACGTTCGCGGTGTGCACGGCTCCCCTGCCGGTGCCCGGTGTGGCTCCCACCGACAACGGCCGAGGCGCAGCCGGGCTTGTCCCCCACGGCCGGCGCGAGCTGATCCTGGCTGCGGCGACAAAGCTGTTCCACGATCGCGGCTACCAGGCGGTGACGATGGGCGACGTCGGAGTTGCGGTGGGCATGACGAGCGCCGGCGTCTACAAGCACTTCGACAGCAAGGCCGACTTGCTGTCCGCGGTCATCGCACGAGCATCGGAGCCCCTTCAGCTCGGTCTCACTCGCGCGTTGGCGTCGGCATCGACACCAGCGGAGGGCTTGCTCAACGTCCTCGACGCCTACATCGACTTCGCCTCCGTCCACCACGACTTGGTCGGGATCCTGATCGCCGAGATCACGAACCTCCCCGACACGCATCGACACGACGTTCGTCGTGCCCAGCACGACTACGTCGCCGAGTGGATCAAGCTCGTCTGCGACGCCCGATCCGACCTCGACGCACGGACGGCGCGCTTCGTCGTACAGGCGGTGATGACCGTGGTCAACGACGTGGTGCGCACGACCCACCTGCGCGACCGCCCTCAGGTCGGGGCCGAGCTCCGGCTCATCGGGCGACGGGTGCTCGCTGCTGCCTAGCGGCCTCGACCAGCTCGCGCCGCACTCCGACCGATAACGGGTACGGCGTAGAGACGGTGAACCGGTCGACCAGACTGGCGAACCGACGCGCGATCTCCCGCCCAACGTCGGTGGGCGAGCCCACCACGGCGAACTCCGACAGCATCGCGTCGTCCACCAGCGTGGTCATCGTTGCCCAGTCGCCGCGCTGCGAAAGCTGGTGCAGCTCCTCGTGCAAACCGCCCCAGCCTTGGTGCTCGAGGACCTCGCGGTAGGCCGGCGTCGCTCCGTAGAAAGCGAGCTGGGCACGGACCTTCTCCGCTGCGGCCGACACTTGCTCGTCGGACTCCCCCGTCGCCACCAAGCCGGGCAGGTTGATGGAGAACGCCCTGCTCCCTCCGTCCGAGGCGAGGAGAGGCAGGCTCCTCTCGCGCACGAACCGCTCGGTGGTGAAGCTGTGCAGGATGACACCGTCGGCGACCTCACCTGCCAAAGCGGTCATCCGCGGCCCGACCGCAGCGATCAGGACCGGCGGAGCGCCCCACTCGTGTCGAGGTGGGCTGAACATCGGCGTCATGAGCGTGTGCTGGTAGAAGTCACCACGGAAGTCGAGCCGCTCGTCGTCCTGCCAAGCCGACCAGATGGCACGAAGTGCGGCGACGTACTCGCGTAGGCGCGGCACCGGCTCCGACCAGGGCATCGAGTAACGGCGGACTACGTGCGCCCTGACCTGGGTACCGAGCCCGAGGTGGAAGCGGCCGCGGCTGAAGGACTGGAGGTCGTACGCCGACGACGCGACGGTCATCGGGCTTCGCGCGAACGCGACGGTGACTGCGGTGCCTACCCGGAGGCGTGACGAGGTGCGCGCAGCGACGACCAAAGGCAGGAACGGGTCGCGTCCTACCTCGGTGCTCCAGACGCCGTCGAAGCCAAGCGACTCCGCCTCAACGACCTGCTGCTCGAGAACATCGAGGTCTGCACCCCGCGTCCCGTCGACGCCGCCACCGATGTTGCAGTCGACCTCCATCGCGCGGGTCAGCGCTCCCGGAACGCCTCGAAGGAGGCACGCGCCTTGTTCGAGCCGAGAACCAACGTTTGGCTGAGCGCCTCCAGCTCGAGCGCTGACGGGAAGTCACCGC
Organism: Nocardioidaceae bacterium; assembly: GCA_035477015.1. Lineage (GTDB taxonomy): Bacteria > Actinomycetota > Actinomycetes > Propionibacteriales > Nocardioidaceae > SSC3. Next base: position 8,688 of record DATILB010000343.1, read on the forward strand.
TCGCGCTCTGGTGCATCAGCCTCTTCGTCAGCCCGACCGCGAGACGGGACTCGGCCGAGATGCGGTGGGCGAGAGCCAACGCCTCCAGCTTCGCGTCCTCCGGCGAGTCGACGACGAGGTTGACCAGCCCGAGGTCGTACGCCGTGAGGGCGTCGATCTCGTCGGCGAGCAGCATCAGCGCCTTCGCCCGCTGCATGCCGACGAGCCGCGGCAGCATGAAGGCGCCGCCGAAGTCGGGCACCACACCTCGACGCAGGAAGACCTGGCAGAACCTGGCACTCCTGGAGCAGACGATCAGGTCGCAGGACAGGGCGAGGTTGAAGGCGCCGCCGTACGCGATGCCGGAGACCGCCGCGATGATCGGCAACGGGCTTTCCCAGATCGCGCGAGAGGCACGCTGGTAGGCGCGCATGAAGCGCAAGAGCGCGTCGTCGTCGATGCTGTCCGCGGCGTTCAGCACGCCCTCCGCGTCGCCACCCGCCGAGAAGTGGGCCCCCGCGCCGGTCAGCACCAGCGCGTGGATCCGATCGTCCCGCTCGGCCAGCAGCACCTGATCGTGCAGGTCGTTCACGGTGCTCTCGGCCAACGCGTTGAGACGCATCGGCCCGTTGAGCGTCAGGGTACGGACCGGTCCGTCGTCCTGAACCTCGATCACGGTGGACATTCCTAGGCCTCCTCGCCCAGCAGCACTTCAGGGATGTCGACGTCGCGCGACCGGAGATACTCTCCGAGCCCCTTGGCCTGAGGGTCGGGCCGCGCGGAGGCGGCTACCCCCGAGCCGAGCAGACCCACCACGACGAAGTTGAGGGCATTCAGGTTGGGCAGCGCCCAGCGGCGCACAGCCAGCCCGGCAGCTTCCGGCAGCAGGTCTCGGAAGCGGTCCTCGGTGAGGTAGCTCTCCAGCCAGCGGTACGACGTGGCGTCCTTGGTCCAGAGGCCGATGTTGGCGTTGCCACCCTTGTCACCGGATCTGGCCGCACACAGCGTGCCGAGTGGCACGCGGCGGGTGGGACCGGAGGGCGGCGCGGTCGGCAGTTCGCTCCGCAGTCCGGCCGGAAGCGGGGCGGTCGGACCGTGCGGCACGACTGTCGTCGTGCTTTCGGGGAGAAGTACGACGCGGTGAGTGACCGTGTCCACCGGCACGAGCGCCGGCCAGTACACGCCGTACGCACTCTCGGAGGTCGGGGGTGTTGTGGTGTGGAAGCCGGCGTACCCACCCAGGAAGAGCTCCATGGTCGCGTTCGCGAAGCGGCGTCCCACCTTGCTTGGGTCCTGGTCCTTCACCGTGATGCGCAGGTGCGCGGTCGCCTGCTCGTTGGTGGGCGCGTTCGGCTGGTCGAACCGCTGCAGGAGTACGTCGACCTCGTCGAACTGGTTCTCCCCACCGAGGAGCTCGAAGAGCTGCCGCCTGGCCCAGGCCGCCTTCTCCTCGATGTCGAGACCGGTGATCACCAACGTCATGGTGTTGCGGTAGCCACCGAGGTAGTTGATCGCGACCTTGAGGTCCGGGGGCGGCGGGCTGCCGGTGGCACCGGAGATCAGCACCCGGTCCGGGCCTTCCTGCGACAGCGCGATCGTGTCCAGGTGGAGGACGACGTCGGGGTTGGCGTAGGCCTGGGACTGGATCTCGTAGAGGAGCTGGGCGGTGACGGTCCCTGGAGAGACCAGGCCGCCGGTGCCGTCGTGCTTGGTGATGACAGTGCTTCCGTCCGCGGCCACCTCCGCGATCGGATAGCCGGGGAGGCGCCGGTCCT
>DATILB010000344.1:0-6026 GCA_035477015.1 Nocardioidaceae bacterium
TTGGAAGCCGCGATGGGCGAGCTGGAGGCCAGGCACGATGTCGCCGACCGCGTAGACGTTCGGGAGGTTGGTGCGGAGTCGGTCGTCGGTGAGCACGAACCCGCGGTCCATCGCGAGGCCCGCTTCCTCATAGCCGAGGCCGGCTGTCGACGGTCCGCGGCCGACGGCGACGAAGAGGAGCTCGGCGTCGATGACGCGCTGCTCGTCGCCCGCACCGGCCGTCACGCGTACGCCGTCGTCGGTGCGCTCGACGCCCTGGAAGGCAGTGCCGACGTGGAAGGTGATCCCACGCTTGCGGAAAGCCCGCTCGAGCAGCTTCGACGAGGAGTCGTCCTCAGCGGCCAGCAGCCGGGGGAGTGCCTCGACGATCGTGACGTCGGCGCCGAACGACTTCCAGACGGAGGCGAACTCGACACCGATGACGCCGCCGCCGAGCACCACGACGGACTTCGGCACGTGGTTGAGCGAGAGGGCGTGCTCGGAGGTGATCACGCGCTCGCCGTCGACGTCGAGGCCCGGGATCGACTTGGGGTAGGACCCGCTGGCCAGCACGACATGACTGCCGACGTACTCGGTGCCGTTGACGGTCACCGTGGTCGGGCCGGTCAGCCGTCCCTCGCCTTCGATGACGCTGATGCCGCGACCCTTGATCAGCCCGGCCAGGCCCTTGTAGAGCCGGCTGACGACACCGTCCTTGTACTTGTTCACGCCGCCCATGTCGATGCCGTCGAGCGTCGCGTTGACGCCGAACTTCTCCGACTCGCGGGTGTAGTCGGCCACCTCGGCCGCGTGGAGCAGCGCCTTGGTCGGGATGCACCCGACGTGCAGGCAGGTGCCGCCGACCTTGTCCTTCTCCACGAGCGCGACCGACAGGCCTAGCTGAGCGGCGCGAAGCGCACAGGCGTAACCGCCGCTGCCCGCACCAAGGACGATGAGATCGAAGCTGTTCCCGGACGACACGAGTTTCCCTCCACTCACTGCGCCACCGTCGCCGTTGACGGAGGCTTCCTCATCCTGCCACCTGACTAGAAGTTGTCCACTTCGGGTCTGAGCACGTTTCCGCTTCGCCTATGAGTCACACTGTGCGCATGGGTTTCATGGACCGAATCCGCGGCGGACGCGGCACCAAGCTTCCCCGGCCCAAGGGGCGGGGGCCGACGACGGTGCGACCTTCCGACGCCACGGACGAGGCGCACCTCCACGATTTCGCGACCACGAGGACCGGAGTCGAGGGGTTCGTCGAGCCACGGACCGCGGTCACGGACGTGACTGTGATGCTGGTCGCGTTCGACGGTGAGTGGACGCGCCGCCGGGTCCCGTCGGTCGAGTGGGCACACCGCTTCGCGAACAGCCACGGCATCCCGTCGTACGACGCAGCGGTGGTCGGCTACCCGGCCCGGATGCGTGAGTACAACAAGCGCCAGAAGGAATCAGGCGGACGCTAGCTCCGTCGCCAGCTCGACGAGGGTCGCGACCGCAACACCGGTGCCGCCGGGCATCGTGTAGCCGTACGCCGTCTTGTCGTTGTACGCCGGGCCCGCGATGTCGATGTGCGCCCAACGGGCGTCGCCGACGAACTCCCGCAGGAACGCGGCCGCGTAGAGAGCACCACCCCAACGGTCGGGGTTGTGCTGAGCCAGGTCGGCGATCTTGCTGCTGCCTCGGACCTTGTCGCCCAGCTCCTCAGGGAGCGGGAGCTGCCACACGGCTTCGCCAACGCGTCCAGCTGCGTCGCGGATCTGCTGGATCAGTTCCTCGTCGTTGCCCAGGAGGCCGGCGACGCGGTCGCCCAGCGCGACGACGCACGCCCCAGTGAGAGTCGCGACGTCGACGATCACATCGGGCTTCGCCTCGGTCGCCTTGACCAGTGCATCGGCGAGGATCAGTCGGCCCTCTGCGTCGGTGTTGAGCACCTCAACGGTCTTCCCGCCGTACATCGTCAGGACGTCGCCCGGCCGGGTCGCTTCGCCGGAGATCATGTTCTCCGCCATCGGTGCGTACGTCGTGACCTGCACCGGCAGGCCGAGGTCCGCGATCGTGAGCGTGGCCATGACGACGGCGGCCGCACCGGCCATGTCCATCTTCATGGTCTGCATCGAGGCGGCCGCCTTGATCGAGAGGCCGCCCGAGTCATACGTGATGCCCTTGCCGACCAGTCCGAGGTGGGCCTTCGCGCCAGCCGGGCGGTAGGTGAGCTTGACCAGGCGCGGTGGGCTGTCCGAGCCACGGCCGACACCGAGGATGCCTCCGCAGCCCTCCTCGGCGAGCGCTTTCTCGTCGTACACCTTGATGGAGACCTTGGCGCCGGAGCGCAGCTTGTTCGTCGCGACGACGGCGTCCGCGAAGGTCGCCGGCGTGAAGTCCCCGGGAGGGGTGTTCACCCAGTCGCGGACGAGGTTGCGGGCTGCGGCGATCGCCTGGGCAGCCTCGGCGGCAGCGGTGGCATCGCCCTGCCGGGCCAGCTCGCTGAGCACGATGACGTCGCCGGGGACATCGTCCTTGACCGTCGAGCGGTAGGTGTCGAACGAGTAGCCGCCGAGGATCCAGCCCTCGGTGACGGCCCGGATCAGCTCGGGGGAGTCAGCGGGCAGCGCGAGCGCGACCGACGCCGCGTTGCTGACTGCACGCGCGGCCACGCCCGCGGCACGACGTACGGACTCGGGTGTGGACTGCTCGCCCATCCCCACGAGGATCAGCAGCGGGCTCTTGATGGTGCCCGAGGTCGGCACCTTCGCGACCTCGCCGGCCTTGCCCGTGAACCCGAGTGTCTGCAGCAGTGGGGAGAGCTTGCGACCGTACGCCGCGGCGATGGTCTCGCCGCCCTGGGCGACGGTGACGCCCTTCGGGCCCTTGACGACGCCGACGACCACGACGTCGGCACCGGTCTTGTCTGCCGCTCCCTTGCGGAGGGTGTACGTCGTCACGCTGGTTCTCTCACCTTCTTGTTCTGCACACAGGAGTGCGCCCCCGGTGCGCAGCCTAGTGCCCTGAGTCAGAAGTGCGGGGGCGTTATCCGTGGTCCAGGTGCGTGCATCGCAAGGCGGAGCGACGAAGGCGATGCGAAGCATCGTCGAGGAGTGACAACGCGGCGAGGTGCGTGCGTGGGCCTCGGAGACCGCCGGTGCACTTCTAACTCAGGACACTAAGCCATGAGGGGCGTCGATTTGGCTGCGATAGGTTCGGCGCCATGACGTTGAAGCAGTCACCCCTGCATGACAAACACGTCTCCCTCGGAGCGAAGTTCGCTGAGTTCGGTGGCTGGGAGATGCCCGTCGAGTACCCAGCCGGAACTCTCAAGGAGCACGCCGCAGTCCGTGACTCCGTCGGCATCTTCGACGTCAGCCACCTCGGCAAGGCAACGGTCACAGGTCCGGGTGCAGCGGCCCACGTCAACGCAACCCTCACCAACGACCTGACCCGCATCGCGCCGGGCAAGGCGCAGTACACCTTGTGCTGTGACGACGAGACCGGCGGCATCGTCGACGACCTCATCGCCTACCTGCACGGTGAGGAGAACGTCTTCCTGATCCCCAACGCCGCGAACACCGAGGAGGTCGTACGCCGGCTCGCGGCCGCAGCCCCGGAGGGCGTCGCGGTCAGCAACGCGCACGACGACTACGCGATCATCGCCGTCCAGGGGTCGAAGTCCGACGAGGTGCTCGAGGGCGCCGGCCTGCCGACCGGGCACGCGTACATGTCCTGGGTCGACGCGGAGCTCGAAGGCGTCGGGATCACGGTCTGCCGCACCGGCTACACCGGCGAGCGCGGCTACGAGCTCGTCGTGCCGTCACCGGTCGCCGGCGCAGTCTGGGACATCCTGATGGCCGCCGGCGCGGCGTACTCGATGCTGCCGTGCGGGCTCGGCGCCCGCGACACCCTCCGCACGGAGATGGGCTACCCGCTGCACGGACAGGACATCAGCGCCTCCGTCACGCCCGTCGAGGCGCGCCTGGGCTGGGCCGTCGGGTGGGGCAAGGACTCGTTCTGGGGCAAGGACGTGCTCACGGCACAGAAGAAGGAGGGCCCGACGCGACTGCTGCGCGGAATCGTGGCCACGGGCCGCGGGATCCCGAGGCCGCACATGGGCGTCTCCCTGACCAGGGATGTCCTCCTGGGCGAGGTCACGTCCGGCACCTTCTCGCCCACGTTGAAGAAGGGCATCGGCATGGCACTGATCGCCAGCCAGGTCGAGGAAGGTGCGGAGGTCGGCGTCGACGTACGTGGTCGCCGCGAGATCTTCACGGTGACGAAGCCGCCGTTCGTCCAGCCCGACGTGCGCGAGGGCTGATATAGGTCGGGGTAGTCCTTCACGGACACCTCCGGAGGTGCTTGGAAGGGACCGACAGGTTCTCTTCATTCGAAGGCTCGGCGTTGACGCGCCGTGGCTTTCTGGCACCCCCGGAGGTGGGTCCCGTGGTTGTTCAAGCTGCTCTCATTACATCCTCGACGGTCGTCGTCGCGGTCGATGTTGGCAAGACCGAGTTCGCGTTCTCTGTCACCGATGTTGCCCGGACCTCGCTGCTCAAGCCCCGCACGGGCTGTCCGATGACGGGTCCGTCGCTGGCACAGGTTGTTGCCGACATCGGGCGGGTGCTCCCCACCGATGCAGTGGTGAAAGTCGGGATCGAGGCGGCCGGTCACTACCACCGGCCGCTGTTGATGGCAGGGGCATGGCCGACCGGCTGGGAGGTGCTGGAGCTCAACCCCGGTCATGTCACCGAGCAACGCCGGGTGCTGGGCAAGCGCACCATCAAGACCGACGTGATCGACCTGCAGGCGATGACCGAGCTGTTGCTCGCGGGTCGCGGTCAGCCGGTCCGGGACCGCTCCCTGGTGCTCGGTGAGCTCACCGCGTGGTCGGCGCATCGGACCGGTCGGGTGGCGCTGCGGACGGCCACGAAGAACCAACTGCTCGGACAGCTGGACCGGACCTTCCCTGGCCTGACCCTGGCCCTACCGGACGTGCTGGGCACCAAGGTCGGCCGGCTGATCGCGGCCGAGTTCCCCGACCCGGCCCGGCTCGCTGCATTGGGCAGCACCCGGTTCGTCCGCTTCGGCGCGGCCCGTGGTCTGCAGATCCGCAAACCGGTGGCCGACCGGCTCGTCCAAGCCGCCCGCGATGCGCTGCCCACCACCGATGCCGCAGTTGCCCGCGCTGTCCTGGCCGCGGATCTCGCGCTGCTGGTCGACCTGGACGCCCAGGTCGACCAGGCCACCGAGCAGCTGGCTCGGCTGCTCCCGTCGAGCCCGTTCGTGCCGCTGCTGACCGTCCCGGGCTGGGCTGCGGTCCGGGCCGGGAACTACGGCGGCGCACTTGGCGACCCGGCCCGGTTCGACCACCACCGACAGATCTACCGCACCGCCGGCCTCAACCCGATCCAGTACGAGTCGGCCGGCAAACGCCGCGACAGTGTCATCAGCCGCGAAGGCAGCGTCGAACTGCGCCGCGCCCTGATCGACCTCGGCGTCGGGCTGTGGCTGCGCGATCCCGACGCCAAAATCTACGGCGCCCAGCTGCGTGCCCGCGGCAAGACAGGCCTGGTGATCGCCTGCGCGATGGCCAACCGCGCGAACCGGATCGCGTTCGCTCTGGTCCGTGACCAAAGCGTCTACGACCCCAACAGGTGGATACGGGAGGACTGACCCCAGGCACTTCACAACTCCGGTCGGTAGTGCCAGGCTCGAGAGCACGAAGGACCCGGACCAGACGCCGCGAGGGCTATGGCAGACGCCGCAAGGCGCTATGCCGCTACTAGCTTGGCGCCCGGGTCCTTCGCCATTGCGGCAGCCCGAACGAAGCCAGAAGACCCGCCCAAACGAGGTCGCATACGTCAGCGTGGGCGCCCGGCACCCGACAGTCAGGCATACCGACCAACACGCTCATCCACAGCCCCGGCTGCGCGAGGCCGGTGACCCATGCCCAACCATGGGCTTGACGCGACCTACAGCCAGCTAGTGCCCTGAGTCGAGCGGGCGGTGCCAGGCTCCGTGGTCCAGGTGCGTGCATCGCAAGGCGGAGGAGGGAG
>DATILB010000345.1:0-3082 GCA_035477015.1 Nocardioidaceae bacterium
TCGAGGACTCCTACTACGTCCCCGCTGGCCAGATCGTCCTCGACCTGCGCGAGCTATCGGAACCCGGCCAGCTGGACGGCAGGACCATCCACCTCGACGCGAACGCCGGCGAGATCCTCGTGATCCTGCCCGAGGACGGGCTCGCCGCCAACCTCAACGGCGACATCCAGTTCGGCGGCGCGATCACCGTCAACCACAACGAGGACGGCGGCTGGGGCTACTCACGTGACGCCTTTGTCGGAGACCGCGCCGACCCCACCATCGACCTCGACATAGACGTCAAGTTCGGCCACATCGAAGTAAGGCAGGAAGCAGCATGAACCGCCAGCTCAACATCGGCTACCTCGTCGTGGGGCTGATCTTCCTCGGCGTCTCCGGCACGTGGCTCCTCGACGACACCGGGGTGATCAACCCCAACGGCTACGAGTGGTTGCTCCCCGCGATCCTCCTCGGCGCCGGGCTCATCGGGCTCTTCGCCAGCCTCGGCAAGGGCCTGCTCAACCGGTCGTCATCGGTCGAGGCGCCCGCAACGACGTACGAAGAAGAGACCACCAACGGAGACCCCTCATGAGCGAGACACCCGCGATCCAACCCAAGCGGCTGGTCCGCAGCAATGACCGCTGGCTCGGCGGTGTGTGCGCCGGCCTCGCCCGCTACTTCGGGATCGACGCCAACCTGGTCCGGCTCATCGTCGTGATCGGCACGATCCTCGGGTTCGGGTCGCTCATCATCGCCTACATCGTGGCCTGGATCCTGATGCCCCAAGAGCACTAGCTATATCTGTCGAGCGAGTCTCCGGTCGAGGCGGCGTCCACGCACTCGCACGCGAGCGAGAGCGCCGCGTGCCTCTCGCCTCGCTGCCGACTACACGGGCAGCGGGCTCCGCTCGCGCAGCCACATCCGTCGTGCTTCGAGCGCGGTGTCCGGGTGGTCACCGATGATCACGTCGACACCGGCAGCCAGGAACGCCTTGTACTCCGCCACGGCCCCGCCTCTCGCCGAGGGGTTGGTGCCGTGGCGGAAGTTTGCTGCCATGAAGTCGTTCTCGTCACGCAGGGTCCAGATCGCCACCTCCAGACCGAGCGCATGCGCGTCGCTGACCACGCAGCTCGGAGTCGTGGCAGCCCCGTCGGAGCCCCTCGGCAGGATGAGGTTCTTGGCCACGCCGATCCCGTGCGCGTAGTCGGCGATGCGCATGAGGCCGCGCGGCGTGACCATGTCCCGGTAGGACACGATGTCGCCGACGATCGCCCGGTCGTACGGCGTACCGCCCGCCTCGATGAGCTGCACGAGTGGTGCATCGAGCACCGAGCGCAGCTGGCGGAGGATGGCGGTCTCAAAGGCCAGCACCTTCACGGGCGCAGTCGTGGCGCACTCGCGCAAGGTCTCGACGAGCAAGGTGTCCAGAGGAAGCCCGACACCGGCGAACCAGGTCGCGTGCTTGAGCTCGAGGTAGACCTGCACCGTACGGCCGAGCCGGTGGCTCTCGTCCTCGACAAGGGTCAGCACCTCGGCGAGGGTCGGGACCGCGAACTGCCCGTCGAAGCGCATGTTGTCCGGTCGGATGTCCGCCATCCGCTCGGTGGCGCGAAGGGTCTTGAGCTCGGCGAGCGTGAGGTCGTTGACGAACCAGCCCGACACGGATCGGCCGTCGACGAGCTTGGTGGTCTTGCGGTCGGCGAACTCCGTCCGCGTCGCGACGTCAGTCGTCCTCGACAGCTCCGGCTCGTGCCGGGCGACGAGGACCCCGTCCTTGGTCGCGACGAGGTCCAGCTCGATCCCGTCCGCGCCCAGCGCGATCGCGAGCCGGTAGGCAGCAGTCGTGTGCTCCGGTCGGTAGCCCGATGCCCCTCGATGAGCCACGAGGTCCGGGCACATGCGCACCAATCTGGTCATGCTTTCAGGGGAGCCGAGAAGAGTGACCCGATCGCCACTTCGACCTGAACGTCGGGTGGCGATCGGGTGCCTTTTGTCCCCTCAGAATCCGCTGGCGAAAGCCTGCCCCAGCCACTGCCGACGCGCCTCGACGGCAGTATCCGAGTGGTCGCTGAACACACCGTCGACTCCAGCGTCGAAGAAGGCGAGGTACTCCGCGATGGCGTTGCCCTTGGCGTTCAGGTCGGTGCCGACCCGGAAGTTGTTCGCCATGAACTGGTTCTCGTCCCTGCACGTCCAGACATGCACCTCGAGCCCCCGGGCATGGGCGTCGTCGACCAGGCTGCTGGGCGCGCCCGTGTTCCCCGCCAGGTCGCGAGGCAGGACGAGGTTCTTGTTGACCCCTACACCGTCGGCGTACGTCGCGATCTGGGTCAGTCCCGCGGGTGAGGCCAGGTCGGCGTAGGTGCGCGGGTCGCCCGCGGACGCCAGGTCGTACGGTGCGCCCGAGGCGTCGATGAGCTGGATGATCGGGACGCTGAGCATGCCGTCCAGCTCCTGGAGGTTGCCGGTCTCGAAGGACTGCACGAACACCTTCGCGGTCGGCCGGTCCAGGTGGTGCCGCCTGAGGGCCGCAACGAGCGGCTCCTCGAGGGCGAGCCCGATCGAGTCGAAGTACGTCGGGTGCTTGGTCTCCGGGTAGACGCCGATCGTGCGGTGCAGTCGCTTGCTCTCGCGGGCCACGAGCTCGAGCACCTCGTCGAAGGTGGGGACCTCGAACATGCCGTCGTACCGCGTGTTGGCGGGACGCACCGCGGGCAGCCGCTCCTTAGCTCGCAGTGTCTTCAGCTCCGCGAGCGTGAAGTCCTCGGTGAACCAGCCGGTGACCTGGTTGCCGTCGATGGTCTTGGTGACCCGCCGCTCCGCGAACTCCGGGTGGGCGGCCACGTCCGTCGTCCCGCTGATCTCGTTCTCGTGACGGGCGACGAGCACGCCGTCCTTCGTGGAGACGAGGTCCGGCTCGACGTAGTCGGCGCCGAGATCGATGGCGAGCTTGTACGACGGGAGCGTGTGCTCGGGTCGGTAGCCGGAGGCGCCGCGGTGGCCCAGCACCAGCGGGGCCTCGACCTCTTCGGAGGACTTGGCCTCCGAGACCGGCGAGAGAAGAGCGACGGACCCAGCGAGGGTTAGGGACTGGGTGATGAGC
>DATILB010000346.1:0-5531 GCA_035477015.1 Nocardioidaceae bacterium
GTTCTACCGCAACACCGCGATCCACGCCCTCGTCGACCGGGCGATCGGCGAGGTCGCCCTCCTTGCCGCGTCTGAGAGCGACACCCGCTCGTTGACGGCGGTCGCCGAGGCGGAGGCGCTGAGACTGCGGGAGCTGCTCAAGTTCGACTTCTTCTTCTCCGGGCGACACGAGTTCGGTGCCGATATCGACGCCGAGCTGAAGACCGTGGCCTCGACCGACGGGAGTCGCAGGAAGGCCGACGCCGCGGAGCTGCGTGCGCGGATCGCCTCGTCGCGGCCGCACACCGCGCATCTGGTGCTCCGGCCGTTCCTCGACGCGTACCACATCGTCGCCGACCGACTCGCTGCGCTGGACGTCGACTACGACGAGGCCGAGCTGCTCGACGACTGCGTGCGGGTCGGTCGGCAGTGGGCGCTGCAAGGGCGGATCGCGAACGACGAGTCGGTGACCCTCGAGCTCTTCAAGACCGCCCTTCGCCTCGCCGGACACCGCGGGCTGCTCAACGCCGAGACTCCGGACCTGGACAAGCTGCGTCGCGACTTCGTCGACGAGATCGCGACGACGACCACGCTGATCGAGACGATCGCGGAGTTCCACCGGGCAGGTCGATCGTGAAGCCCGAGGATCTGCTGGCCGAGGTGGAGGCCGGCCCGCGTGGCCCGCAGATCGGGGCGTTCTTCGACCTCGACGGCACCCTGGTGCACGGCTTCACGGCCACCCACATCTTCCGCGACCGGATCCGCAACGGGCAGGTCGCGATCAGCGACCTCGCGAAGATGGTGCTGACAGCGGTCGACGGGTCGCTCGGAGGAGACCCGACCCGGATCGGCGACATCGGCCTCGGTGCGCTGCGCGGGCACCTCGAGGACCAGATGCAGGAGCTGGGCGAACGGCTCTTCGTGCAGAAGATCGCCGGGACGATCCGGCCGCAGGCGCGGGCGATCGTCAAGGCTCATCTGCAGATGGGCCACACCGTCGTACTCGCCTCTGCTGCCACTCGCTACCAGACCGAGCCCGTGGCCCGGGACCTCGGCATCGACAACATCCTGTGCACCGAGCTCGAGGTCGAGGACGGCGTACTCACCGGCAAGGTCCGGGGCAAGTTCCTCTGGGGCGAGCCCAAAGCGCAGGCGGTGCGGAGCTTCGCCAAGGCGCGCGGGATCGACCTCGGGATCAGCTACGGCTACGCCAACGGCGACGAGGATGTCCCCTTCCTCGCGAGCACCGGCAAGCCGCACGCGATCGCACCGCACCGAGCGCTGCTCGCTACGGCCAACCTCCAAGGCTGGCCCGTGCTGGCCATGGCCGAACCGATCACGACCGGGCTGCGATCGGTGATCGGGACCATCGGTGCGCTAGGCGGTCTCAATGCTGGCCTCGTCGGCGGTGCCGCGCTCGGACTCCTGCGCGGCGACCGGCAGGCCGGTCTGAACGTAGGCCTGCCGATGGCCTGCGACGCAGCCCTGTCCATCGCCGGGGTGAAGGTGAACCTCGTGGGGGAGGAGAACCTCTGGCGCGCGCGGCCGGCGATCTTCATCGGCAACCACCAGAGCTCGCTCGACCCGATCATCATGGGCGCGCTGCTTCGCACCGACTTCACGGCGGTCGGCAAGAAGGAGGCGAAGTACGACCCGCGCACGCTGGCCGCCTCGATGTTCTTCAACCCGGTCTACATCAACCGGTCCGACCCGACCGCTGCCATCGAGGAGCTCAACAAGCTGGTCGAGCGCGTGCAGAGCGGCACCTCGATCATGATTTTCCCGGAGGGCACCCGGATGCCGACGCCGGAGCCAGGCCGCTTCAAGAAGGGCGCGTTCCACATGGCCATGCAGGCCGGCGTCCCGATCGTGCCCGTGGTGTTCCGCAACGCCGGGGAGCTCATGGGTCCGCATGCCAAGGTGATCAGCCCGGGCACAGTCGACGTCGCCGTGCTGGACCCGATCGACACGAGCCAATGGACCGTCGACGACCTCAACCGCATCGTCGACGACGTCCGCCAGCTGTACATCGACACTCTGGAGAAGTGGCCGTCATGACCGGCAACACCGAGGCCTGGGAGGCCGCCCTCTCGTGGGGGAGCGGCACCCGCATGAACGAGATCGAGTCGTTGATGTGGCGGTCGGAGCGCCATCCCCGGCTGTCCTCCACGATCTGCTCGCTGATGCTGTTCGACAAGCCACCCGACTGGAAGCGCTTCGTCGCCGCGCACGAGTGGGCCACCGAGCTCGTCCCGCGGTGCCGTCAGCGCGTGATGGAGCCGCTGCTGCCGGTAGGCCCTCCTGCGTGGGTTCCTGACGAGGTCTTCCAGCTCGACTACCACCTGCGGCGTACGCACCTCCCGTCGCCGGGCTCGATGGAGCAGCTGCTCGAGTTCGCGCAGGCCCAGGCGGTCACGCCGTTCGACCGGACCCGTCCGCTCTGGGAGGGCACCCTGGTCGAGGGGCTCGACGACGGCCGCGCGGCGTACCTCCTGAAGATGCATCACTCGCTCACCGACGGGCTCGGCGGCATCCAGCTGATGTCGCTCGTGCAGAGCCGGACCCCCGAGCACACCGCGGACAAGCCGCTTCCCGGACCACGGGGCGAGGAGTACCCCACCGACCAGTGGGCCTTCACCACGGCGACCATCACCGAGCAGGCGCGTCAGCTCCCGTCGGCAGCGGCTCGCCTCCTCGGCGGAGGCGCCCGCGCGTTGTTCCGCCCCGGTCACGCGCTGTCAGAGGCCGTGCACTTCGGTGGCTCGATGCGCCGCACCCTCTCTCCGCCACCGGCGCGGCCGTCCCCGTTGCTCCGCGACCGAGCGGGTACGGCGTGGCGCTTCCGGATCCTCGAGTGCCCCCTCACCGACCTCAAGGCGTCGGCCAAGTCGGCCGGCGGCTCCCTCAACGACGCGTACGTCGCGGCGCTGCTCGGAGGCCTTCGGCTCTACCACGAGAAGCACGGTGTCGATCTCGACGAGCTTCCGATGGCGATGCCGATCAGCCTGCGCAAGGCGGACGACCCGATGGGCGGCAACAAGTTCGCCGGGGCGTACTTCGCGGCACCGGTCGGCATCGCCGATCCCGCCGAGCGGATCGCGATCCTGCGCGGCATCGTGCTCACACTGCGCACGGAGCCTGCGCTCGACACCCTCGGGCTGGTCGCGCCGGTGCTGAACCGGATCCCGTCAGTGGTGGGCGGGATGGCGTTCGACCTGGTCGGCAGCACGGCCGACCTCTCGGCCTCGAACGTGCCCGGTGTGCCGTACGACGTCTACATGGCCGGCGCCAAGGTGGAGCGGCTCTTCCCCTTCGGCCCCCTCCCCGGGGTCGCGGTGATGGCCGCCATGGTCTCCCACGCGGAGACCTGCTGCATCGGGCTCAACATCGACGGCAGTGCCGTGTCCGACGTCGATGTGCTGATGGACTGCATGCACCAGGGACTGGCCGAGGTGCTCGAGCTCGGTTCCTAGCCCGCTCAGCCCTGCTGGTCGGAGTCGTCGTCGTGCTTGTCGCTCACCCACGAGCCATCGGAGGCGTAGTGGACGCGGCCACCCCAGTTGTCTGAGTTCCAGTCGATCATCGGACTACCTCCGCTCGCTTCTCGCCGATCCTTTCGGGTGACTTCAGCGTGCGCCCGGGACCGCGCTCCGCGCTTGGGTCGTCCGCACACAAAACGAGGTCGGTCGTTGTGCCATCGGCCCAAACCAAACGAAGGGCCTGGGTGGCGTGCACCCGGGCCCTTACGCTCGGCGCAGGAGTCGATTGGGAGCTCGACCCTTGCAGCTCGGGGTTCCACGCTCTGGGAGGAGAGCTGGTCACGCCCGACAGAATGATTCTCCCCCATGTGGGTGGTCCGGCCTATGGGTCGACTGGTCGGGAAGGTAGGGACTTTGGTCCCTAGCCGGGCGGCTACCCGCGGTTCCGGGTGCCGGCCAGGCCGGCAGCGCCCTCGCCCGTGACGATCCAGAGCGCTGTGAGGTCCTCGATCAGCTGCTCCTTGCTCACCTCGATGGTCCCGTCGAGCCAGCTGTTGATGGTGTGTCCGGTCCCGCCGATCAGCAGGTTGGCGCCGATCTCGACGACGGGATCGGTGACGTCCGACGCCTCGCGCACCTGCCGGGCGAACCAAGCGAAGGTGTCCGTGGCACTGCGAAGCGCTCGACGCCGATGGGCCTGGACCGTGTCGCCGGCGGCCAGGTCGCCGAACAGCAGGCGGGCGCGCGCCGGGTCGTCGGTGAGGAACGTGACGAGGGCGCCGACGGTCGCGCGGGTCATCCCCGCGAGGCCGGTGTCGCGCGCTCCTTCCAGGGCATCCACCGCAGCTATTGCCAGGCCCTTCAGGACCTGGTCGACGACGGCGCCCGCGAGCGCGTCGACGTCCTCGAAGCTCTCGTAGAAGTACCGCCGGTTGAGGCCGACCTCGTCGCAGACCCGCTTGGCACTCACCTGTCGCCAGCCGTCGGCGCTGCTCACTGCCAGGGCCGCCTCGATGAGCAGGAGGCGTCGTCGGCTGGTGCGGTCCGCGGCGTCCTGCCCTGCGTAACGCCGAGCCGGCGTCGCATCGATCACGCTTGACCCTCCCTATCTGGTGCAATACTGTACCAGAATGTTCGACGAGGAGAAGTTCCAGGACGCGCTCGCCCTGCCCCGGTTGCGGCAGCCGCTGCCGGCGTACCTCTCGTCCAACCGCGGCGGCGAGCGGACGCGCGTGCTGGAGGAGGACGAGCTCAACGCGATGACCCGCCAGTGGTTCGTCGACTTCGAGGCCAAGGTGCAGTTCTACAAGCAGCTCGGCGTCGACCTGACCTGGATGATCGAGTGGTCGAAGAAGTACTGGTGGAGCTGGCTGGTCCGCGACATGAGCTACAACGACGAGCTCTACACCCCCGACCTCCGCTACAAGGATGTCTCCTCCTTCGGTCGCATCCTGGTCGGGCTCGACGAGTTCGTGAAGTACAACTTCGCCTTCTTCGACGCCATCCCCGACTGGCGCTACGACCCGATCCCCGGCCAGCTCTTCCTCGATGTCTCGCCGGAGGGGGATGCCCAGGTCGCGATCCGGTACTACGGCAGTGGCCATTTCGATGGATCCCTCCGGCTCTACCCGTACGACGACAGCGCGCCGGCGATCCAGGGGAACGGTGCCTTCGTGCAGTGCACCGCCGTCGACCGCTACCACTTCACACCGGACGGCCGGATGTACGAAGGGGAGACGCTCTTCGACATCGTCGACGCCGTGCAGACGGCCGGCATCCTGCCGAGCGACCAGAGCTGGCAGTTCCACCTGATGATGCAGGCCACCAAGATCCCGAGCCTGGCCAACAAGGTGTTGAGGCGGAAGGCGAGCTAACTTCTGGACATCTGTCCGGTCAGATGTCAGGGTTCTCTGCATGAGTCTCGAGATCCACGACCACGCCCGCGTCCGCACCCTGGTGCTCAACCGGCCGGAGGCGCTCAACGCGTTCAACGAGGCGCTGTACGACGCCACGGCCGACGCGCTCCTCGAGGCAGCGGCCGACCCGAGCGTCGCGGTGGTGCTGATCACCGGC
>DATILB010000347.1:0-6596 GCA_035477015.1 Nocardioidaceae bacterium
CCGCGTCGTCGCTCGGCCCCGAGGTCGTCGAGGTCTACGACGCGCTGTTCCGGAAGCTGGGCGCGGCCGAGGTGGTGTCGGTCCGGCCGGAGTCGCGCGACGACGCCCACGACCCGGCGTACGTCGATGCCCTGGCCGACGTGACCGGCATCTTCATGACCGGCGGCAACCAGCTGAAGCTCTCCGCCATCGTCAACGGCACTGAGTTCGGTGAAGCCATCAAGCGGGCCCATCGCCGTGGCGCCGCGATCGCAGGCACGAGCGCCGGCGCGAGCATCCAGTCGTCGCACATGGTCGCGTTCGGCCCTGGCGGTGCCACGCCGAAGCAACGGATGACGCAGGTCGCTGCGGGCTTGGGTCTGCTGTCGGACTGTGTGGTCGACCAGCACTTCGCCCAGCGCAACCGTTACGGCCGGCTGCTCAGCATCGTGGCGCAGAGCCCGAACCTGCTCGGGATCGGCGTCGACGAGGACACCGCCATGATCGTGACGCGCCAGGACGGTCGTCAGCGGCTCGAGGTCGCCGGGCGGGGCGCCGTGACCCTCGTGGACGGCCGGGCGATGGTCACCAACGCTTACGAAGCGAAGGGCTCCAGTCCGTTGCTGGCGAGCGGTGTCACTCTCCACGTGCTTCCCGCCGGCGCAGTCTTCGACCTCGAGTCCCGCTCGCTCGTGCTCGGTGGGCCGACCGTCAGCGACGAGGAGGTGGAGGACCTCGCAGTTGCGGGACGCGAGCTCAGCCGGTTGGCTCGAGACATAGCGGCCGGGGATGCGTCCCCCAGCGTGCTGAGGAGACGACGGGCCCGACGCCGGGCAGACAAGACTGGAGGAGACCCCCTATGAGCGACCAGCCTCGACCGGCAAGCCGTCCGTCACCGGACCTCGCCATCGTCGAGACGAGGGTCTACCGCGGACCCAACGTCTGGTCGTACGAAAAGTCGATCCACCTGGTGGTCGACCTCGGATCGTTGGAGGACTTCCCGACCAACTCGATGCCCGGCTTCACCGACGAGCTCCTGACCCTGCTGCCAGGCCTGCGGGACCACTCCTGCTCGCGCGGGCGGCGCGGCGGCTTCGTCGAGCGCCTCAACGAAGGCACCTGGCTCGGACACGTCGCCGAGCACACCGCGCTGGCCCTGCAGCAGGTCGTCGGCCACGACATCCGCCGCGGGAAGACGCGGATGGTCAAGGGAGAGAAGGGCCGTTACAACGTCGTCTACGGGTACGTCGACGAGCGCGTCGGCATCGAGGCTGCGCGCCTCGCCGTACGCCTGGTCAACCACCTGGTCGAGGCCGACCCCGAGTTCGACTTCGAGGCCGAGCTCGAGTCGTTCATCCTGCGTGCCGAGCGCACCGCATTCGGTCCCTCGACGCAGGCGATCCTCGACGAGGCCGTCAGTCGTGACATCCCGTGGATCAGGCTGAACCAGTACTCCCTCGTGCAGCTCGGTCAGGGCGTCCACCAGAAGCGCATCCGGGCGACGATGACCTCGGCCACCAGCGCAATCGCTGTCGACGTCGCCTCGGACAAGGACCTCACCACCAAGCTGCTCGGTGCCGCCGGGCTCCCCGTGCCGAAGCAAGAGTCGGTTCGCACGGCGGAACAGGCCGTCGTGGCGGCCGAACGCATCGGCTACCCGGTCGTCGTCAAGCCGCTCGACGGCAACCACGGGCGTGGGGTGTGCCTCGACCTGAACGACGCCGACGACGTACGCAACGCCTTCCCGATCGCCAAGGATCAGTCGAGGCGCGGGGTCATCATCGTCGAGTCCCACATCACCGGGCGCGACTATCGCTGCCTGGTCATCGACGGCAAGATCGCGGCCATCGCCGAGCGTGTTCCGGCGCACGTCATCGGCGACGGCCAGAGCACTGTGGAGCAGCTCGTCGACCTCACGAACGCCGACCCAAGGCGAGGGGTCGGGCATGAGAAGGTGCTGACTCGCATCAAGGTCGACGACGCCGCGATCGCACTGGTCCGCGAGCAGGGGTTCGAGCTGTCCTCGGTGCCGCCCCAGGGCGAGATGGTGAAGCTGACGCTGACGGGCAACATGTCCACCGGCGGCATCTCGATCGACCGCACGTTCGAGGCACACCCCGAGAACGTCGAAGTCGCCGAGGAGGCGGCGCGCGTCGTGGGTCTCGACATCGCGGGCATCGACTTCATCTGTCCCGACATCACCGAGCCGGTCCGCGACACCGGCGGCGCGATCTGTGAGGTCAACGCGGCGCCGGGCTTCCGGATGCACACGCACCCGACGATCGGCGACCCGCAGTTCATCGCGAAACCCGTCGTCGACATGCTCTTCCCGCCCGGCGCGCAGACGCGCATCCCGATCATTGCGGTGACCGGCACGAACGGTAAGACGACCACCAGCCGGATGATCAGCAACATCTTCAAGGGCATGGGTCGCAAGGTCGGCATGACCAGCACCGACGGGGTCGTCATCGACCAACGGCTGGTGATCAAGGCCGACGCCTCGGGTCCGCGCTCGGCCCGCATGGTGCTGCAGAACCCACGGGTCGACATGGCCGTGCTGGAGGTCGCGCGCGGCGGGATCCTTCGTGAAGGCCTGGGCTACGAGCGCAATGACGTCGCCGTCGTCATCAACGTGCAGCCCGACCACCTCGGGCTACGCGGCATCGACACCGTCGAGCAGCTCGCGGACGTCAAGGCGGTCCTCGTCGAGGCGGTGCCGCGAGATGGCCATGCCGTCCTCAACGCCGACGACCCGCTCGTACGGGAGATGCGCCGGCGCTGCTCGGGTGCGGTTGTGTGGTTCTCCATGGAGGACCCCGGCACCGAGTCACGCGAGATGATCGACAACCACTGCCGTCGAGGTGGCAAAGCCGTCGTGCTCGAGCCCTCCGACCGTGGCGAGATGATCGTCGTACGACACGGCCCTCGGTCGATGCAGATCGCCTACACGCACCTGCTTCCGGCAACGTTCGGCGGCCGAGCCCGGATGAACGTGCAGAACACGCTCGCCGCCACTGCAGCCGCCTTCGCCGCAGGAGCGCCCCTGCACGACATCCGCCGAGGACTGCGATCGTTCTCGACGAACTACTACCTCTCCCCCGGCCGGCTGAACGAGATCGACGTCAACGGCATCCACGTCATCGTCGACTACTGCCACAACGCGCCCGGCATGCTCGCGCTCGGCGACTTCGTCGACCGGTACGGCGAGAGCCTCGACCAGTCCTCGGACCTGGCTCGCCCGCAACGCATGGGCATCATCGCCACAGCCGGCGACCGTCGCGACGAGGACATGGTGGAGCTGGGCGCGATCGCTGCCCGCCACTTCGACGTCCTGGTGGTCCGCGAGGACGTCTCTTTGCGTGGCCGCAAGGCCGGCGAGACCGCGCGGCTCGTGGCCAAGGGCGTGAAGCAGTCGATGGCGGAGGGTGCCCGGTGCCGCTCGGTCGACATCGTCCGCGACGAGGTCAAGGCCGTCCGGCACGCGATGTCCCGGGCGAACCGAGGGGACCTCGTCGTCGTCTGCGTCGACAAGCACGCGACCGTCGTACAGGAGCTGGAGAACTGGTCGAACCAGGCCCAAGCAGGCTCGGGTCTGACCGACGCCGACTTTACGGAGCTGTAGCTACCCGCACCTTCTCGCGGAGCGTGTCCGGATCGTCGACGGTCGCACCCTGCTCGGCCAGCCAGTCGTAGCACCCCTGCCGGTCGTCGTGGCACATCAGGCCGACCACATCACCAGGCTTGGCCTGAGCGACCAGCGCTGCCATCGCGTCCACCTCAGTCGGGTACGACGCCAGCTGGTGTACGCCGACACGCGCGGCTCCTGCGTGGAAGTGCGTCTCGAGGTCCTCGGCCGACCGGCCGCGCATGTAGCCCTTCTTGTGTGCGATCACGAGCACGTCGGTGTCACGGGCCGCAACCTCGGCCAGGCTCTCGATCAGCTCGTCGGTGCGGTCGCCCACCGCCGCGAGTCCCAGCATGATCCGGGAGCCGGGCCCACGGACGCCGTTCATGATCTCGAGCAGCGCCTCGAGGCCTGCCTCGTTGTGCGCGAGGTCCATCACGACCGACACGTCGCGCAGCGTGAAGAAGTTCATCCTGCCCGGGTTGTGAGTCGGGTCGGGGCGGAAGGTGCGTAGCCCCTCGACGACCACGTCGCGGGGTAGCCCCACGGCGAGGGCGGCCGATGCGGCGGCGAGGGCGTTCTCCACATTGAACCGGGACAGCCCGGCGAGCGTCATCGGGATGTCCGCCACCTCGATCAACGGATCGGGGTCGGTGCCGGGCTGCACCACGCACAGCCAGCCGTCGATCACCGTCGTCGCGCGCCCTCCGTCCGTCAGGGTGGCGCGCAGGTTGGGAGAGTCGGGGTCCCGGGAGAACACCCACGGACGCGCCTTGATCCGCTGCCGCATCGCGTAGACACGCGGGTCGTCGGCGTTCAGCACCGCCCAGCCTGAGGGCTTGGTGATCTGGGCTACGACACCCTTCACCTCGGCGAGCTGGTCGACGGTGTCGATCCCGTGCAGGCCGAGGTGGTCGGCGGTGACGTTGGTGACCACCGAGACGTCGTTGCTGGCGATGCCGATGCCCTTGAGCAGGATGCCGCCACGCGCGGTCTCGGTGACCGCGAGCTGGACCTCTCGGTGCGCGAGAACCCGGCCTGCACCCGACGGTCCGGAGTAGTCCCCCGCTTCGACAAGGACACCGTCGACATAGATCCCGTCGGTGCTCGACCAGCCGACGTGCAGCCCGTTGGTGCGCGCGATGTGGGCGACCATCCGCGATGTCGTGGTCTTGCCGTTGGTGCCGGTGATCGCAACGATCGGCACCCTGGGCTTGAGGGTCGTTGGCCGACCTCCTGGGTCGGCACCGCGGACCAGGTCCGCAGCCTGGGAGATCTGTGACTCGATGTCGTCGTTGCCCAGAGCGTCCAGCACTCCTGCAACGGCATGGCCCAGCGCCTCGGCTCGCCCACGATGCCGCCACGGGTACGCCACCACAATCCTGTCGACGTCGGAGGTGGTGCGGACGCGCACGGCGAGCCGGGTGGTGCCCGCCTCCGTGCTGATCTGTCGGACCAGCCGCTCGACCGCTCGTACGGCGAATCGCTGACGGAAGCCGGTGCCTGGCTCTCCGGTCCGGACGCGGGTCAGGCCGATCCGGTTCGCCAGGCGAAGAGCTCGGTCCGACGGGAGCTCAGCCAATCGGGAGAGGTCGAGCGTGAGCTTCACCGCCGCCCGGGGAAAGTAAAGATTCGGCCCCTCCAGGACCCGGAGCTCCACGAGTGCGGTGGTCACGCGTCGAACGCTACCGGAGCGTGGAACCCGGACAGAAAAGGCCGACGTGTCCAGAGGCTGCCCAAAACCCGCGCGATGTCAATACGGTGACGGGACGCTCCTCGAGTGGTAGGAACACGACCCATGGGATGGACGAAAAAGCTCCTGGCCAGTGCGCCTGTTGCCGGCATCGCAGCGCTCGCGACGTACGACCTCACGCAGAGGCACCACGCGCTGCTACGAAACTTCCCGGTCATCGCGCACGGTCGGTACTGGCTCGAGGCCATCGGCCCCGAGCTGCGCCAGTACATCGTCACGAACAACGACGAAGAGCGCCCGTTCAGCCGCAACCAACGACGGTGGGTCTATGCGAGCGCGAAGCTGCAGAACAACTACTTCGGCTTCGGGACGGACAACGATACCGAGACCACCCCCGGCTACCCGATCATCAAGCACCGCATCTTCGTCGAGGGTGTGACGTCCGGCGCCACCAGTGGGCACACCAAGCAGGGGTCCGACGCGATCATTCCCTCCGGGAAGGTCCTCGGCGGGCCGCGCGGGCGCGAGAAGGCGTTCCGGCCCCAGTCCGTGGTGAACATCTCCGCGATGAGCTTCGGATCGCTCTCCTCGGCGGCGATCAGCGCCCTCAACAACGGCGCGCAGCTCGCCGGCTGCATGCACAACACCGGCGAGGGCAGCATCTCGCCGTACCACCGAGAAGGCGGGGACCTGATCTACCAGATCGGTACGTCGTACTTCGGCTGTCGGGACGAGAACGGCCGTTTCGACGTGATGCGGCTCAAGGAGCTCATGGAGTCGGCGCCGGTGAAGGCGATCGAGATCAAGCTGTCCCAGGGTGCGAAGCCCGGCCTGGGCGGCATGCTCCCTGGAGCCAAGGTCAACGCCGAGATTGCGCACATCCGCGGCATCCCCGAGGGGCAGGACTGCATCAGCCCCTCGCGGCACACGGCGTTCCACGACGTCGACAGCATGCTGGACTACGTGGAGCTCATCGCGGCCGAGACGGGTCTGCCCGTGGGCATCAAGTCAGCGGTCGGGCACCTGTGGTTCTGGCGCGAGCTCGTGCACGAGAT
The DNA here is from genome assembly GCA_035477015.1 of Nocardioidaceae bacterium. Taxonomy (GTDB): domain Bacteria; phylum Actinomycetota; class Actinomycetes; order Propionibacteriales; family Nocardioidaceae; genus SSC3. The sequence goes on from DATILB010000347.1 coordinate 6,353, forward strand.
GGCCCACAGCGGGCGAGGCGTCGACTTCATCACCATCGACGGTGGCGAAGGTGGCACCGGCGCCGCTCCCATGGTCTTCGCGGACTCGGTCTCGTTGCCGTTCCGAGTGGGGTTCAGCCGGGTCTACAAGATCTTCGCCGAGGCTGGCATGACAAACGACGTCACCTTCATCGGCTCAGCGAAGCTCGGCCTGCCCGACCACGCGATGGTCGCCATGGCCCTCGGGTGCGACATGGTGAACGTG
>DATILB010000348.1:0-6025 GCA_035477015.1 Nocardioidaceae bacterium
GCGGTCACCCGCTCGAACGGATACGCGCGGTACGGGTACCAGAGGGCAGCAGCAACGGCAGAAGTCGTCTCCAGCGGTAGGTCCCTGGCCAGGACGTCGACCTGGTGACCCTCCTCGAGCAGGCGGACGGCGCAGGTCAACCCGACCACACCGGCTCCCACGACCAGGACACGACTCATAGCAGACAGTCTGCCGGGCCGGCCCCTCGCGTTCCAGGTCAATTGACCTTATAGTGGCGGCACAACTGGAACATGTTCTCTTTGGAGCCCCCTTGATGAAGCGCGTCCTCGCTGTCCTCACCCCGCTGGTCCTCGCCGTCGGCCTGGCCGGACCGGCATCCGCCCACGAGGAGCGACCCGCGTCGTTCCCCGACGGCACCGGAGCGATCCCGCGTTACCAGGGGCTCGACAACCCCCGCCATCGGGTGGTGTGCAAGCAGGACAGCGCGCAGCGGATCGCGCGGATGGCTGCATCAGACCTCAAGCGGCGCAACCAGGCGCTCCTCAAGGAGTGCCGCTTCCACTCCATCCAGGACGCCGTCAACTCGATCCGTAAGCGGCGCACCTCGATCTACGTGCTGCCGGGTGTGTACACCGAGCGCAAGTACGCCGGCACCAAGCAGTCGGCGTACTGCGGCAACCTGCGTACGGCGACAACGGCACCGCTGCTGCGTACGTCGTACATCGGAAGCTTGGCGACCCAAGCCATCCCCCAGGCCGACAGCTCCGCCCGTGCCGCAGCCGACCCAGGGCCGATCGCGCTGAGCTACGCGGACCAGTACCGCTGTCCGCACAACCTGAACCTGATCGCCCTGCTCGGCGACCGCACGCCGACGGACAGCTCGATCCACTGCAACAACCAGCTCTGCGGGACCCAGATCGTGGGCACCGGTCGCACCCCTGGCGCAGTCACGATCGACAACAAGTTCGCCAAGCTCAATGCCATCCGCGCAGACCGGGTAAGCGGCATCTACCTGCGGAACTTCCGGGTGCAGCAGGCTGAGTTCAACGCGGTCTACTTCATGGAGACCGACGGGTTCGTCGCCGACCGACTGGTCGCTCGCGCCAACGACGAGTACGGCATCCTCGCGTTCGCCAGCGACCACGGCGTCATCAAGAACTCCCACACGTACTTCAACGGCGACTCGGGCATCTACCCCGGCTCGGCTTCAGACCTCAACGGCAACAACACGAACTTCGCCGCGACCCGCTACGCCATCGAGATCTTCGGCAACAACAGCCACCACAACATGGTCGGCTACAGCGGTACGGCGGGGAACTCGGTGTACGCGCATGACAACGACTTCCACCACAACATCGGCGGCATGTCGACGGACTCGCTGTTCCCCGGCCACCCGGGCCTGCCCCAGGACCACGCCAAGTGGACGAACAACCGGATCTACTCGAACAACGAGAACTACTACGACCGCTACGTGCACAAGGGCATCTGCGACCTGCCGATGGCCGACCGCGGCTACATGCGTGGCGTCGTGTGCCCGGTCATCCCGGTCCCCGTCGGCACCGGCATCATCATCGCCGGCGGCAACTACAACCTGGTCAAGGGCAACTGGATCTACGACAACTGGCGCCAGGGCATCCAGCAGCTGTGGATCCCGGCACCCCTGCGTGACGAGCTCGACCCGCTCAAGCTCTACGACACCTCGAACCACAACCACTACGTCAACAACTCGATGGGCATCGCGCCCGACGGCCGCAAGCTGCACAACGGCATCGACTTCTGGTGGGACGACGAGGGCGTCGGGAACTGCTGGGACAACAACACCTCGTCGCGCGGCACCCCCACCAACAACTTCCTCCTCGCTCCGGCGAGCTGCGCGAACGGTGGTTCGATATTCGTCCCCGGCCTCGTGGTGAAGGACGCCGGTTTCCTCGGCTGCCTGCAGTACAACCGGGCAGACCCCATCTTCCGTGACCCGCCGCTGTGCGACTGGTTCGAGGACCCGATCAAGCCCGCCGCGGCTGCTGCACTGGGCTCGGCCTCCTCTGCCGGTCCTGCGGCCGGCGGCCTGTGGGGACCGGGGCTGGTGATCGCTCTCGGCGCAGCCTTGATGGTCGCCCGTGGCCGAGGCCTGCGCTGGCAGCGGTGACCGCGATGCGACGTCTCCTGGTGGCGGTCGGGGCGCTGGTGTCGGCCCTGGTGCTCGGCGGCGGCGGCTTCATCGTCACTCGGGCACCGAACCTCGGCGCCGTGGGCGACGGCCAGGTCGAGAGCAAGCAGAAGTCGGCGGTGTTCACGATCGCCGACCGCACCATCCGTCAGGTCCGGTACGACGACCGCGCCACGATGCGCTACACGTTCACGCTGCGCAATGACGCGTGGTACGACGTGAAGGTCAACGGGCTCAAGGCGGAGAAGGTCGAGCAGACGCTGCTGAAGGTGAAGGGCCTGACCGACGTCGAGGGCCACTCGTCGTTCAGCCTCGAGTCCGGTGAGGAGCGACGCGTCGTACTCGCCGTGCAGATGACTGACTGCGAGCGCCTGTCGGCTCGCGCGTCCAGCCTCATCGAGTCGGTCCGGCTCCGGGTCACCGGACTCGCAGGGATGGACCACGAGATCGCCCTCCAGCTGCCTGAGGAGCTTCGGACCGGATCCGCACGTGAGATGTTCTGCCCGTTCGCGACAGCAAAGTCGAGGCCACCCGGCTAGCAGTGCTAGAAGGCGCTGATGGTGACGCTGCCCTTCGCGTCAGTGATCGTGACGACCACCTGACTGCGGACATCGTCCGAGGTGACGGCGCACGTGATGGTACTGCCCACCTCCGTGGGGTACGCCGGCACCGTCCCGCAGTCCACGTCCTCGTAGCCGCGGCCCACCAGGTCGTCCACCAGCATCGCCGTCGCGACCACCCCACCGGTGAGTGACGCGTCGAAGGCGACCATCCCGCTGGCATCGCGCCGAAGCTTCACCCGCACCGTGCCGGGCACCGAGTCGAACCAACCGCGGCACGACAGCGAGGTCGGCACCGCGCCGCCCCAGACCGGGCACTCGAGCGCGTCAAGGTGCAACCGGTGGGCCGCCACCTGCCGGCCGAGCCGCCTGGAGACCTGGCGCTCCAGATCGTCCATCGTCACCTCGGGTGAGGACGTGGTCGGCCGCGCACCGCCCAGCTCGGGGGTCTCCGCAGGAGGGTCGTTGAACTGCTCGGAGCAGCCGAGCAGTCCCAGCAGGACGACCGAAGCGGCCAGCGCTGAGCGCGACACGTCGGGAGCCCGATCAGGCTCCGGCGATGCGTGGCGCAGTCGGGTCGGCGGCCGCGGCCCCCGTCTCGCGAGCGACGTACTCCTCGATCGCCTCGACATCACCCTTCGCACGGTTCACCACTGTCAGTAGGTCGCTCATCTTCGCGACCTCCTCGACCTGCTCCTTGATGAACCAGCTCATGAACTGCTCGGAGGCGAAGTCGTGCTCCTCGCGAGCGATCCGCGTCAGCGCGTAGACCTGCTCGGTGACTCGCTTCTCCTGGTCGAGTGCGAGCGCCACCGGCTCGACCGCGTCCTGGAAGCCGGTGAACGGCGCCTGCGCCCCGGGCAACGCCACATCAGCGCCGGTGTCGAGGAGGTACTGCACCATCATCATCGCGTGGTCGCGCTCCTCGACCGCCTGTCGGTAGAACAGGGCGGCCATCCTGGGCATGGTCAGGGCGTCGAAGTAGATCGCGCAGGCGACATACTGCTGCGCGGCGCCGAACTCGTTGCCGATCTGCAGGTTGAGCTGGTCGACGAACCGCTGAGCAGCCATGCGCCCTCTTTCTAGTGGACCGAAGTGCCGGACCGCCTCAGGCGGCGACCTTGACGAGCTTCCGCTTCTTGACGGTATATCCGGGCGGCAACTTACCCTTCTTCATCGCCACGAGCGGGCAGCGCTTGCACTTCGACTTGGAAACGCAGCACTTCTTCTTCGGCATCTTCGGCACAGGAGCATTCTAACCAAATGAGGTTAGGCTCACCTAACATCGGGTCGGGTTCGCCACACGTAGCGTCGTTCAGGCCGCCCCACCTCGCCGTAGCGCAGGGACACCTCCGCCTTGCGAGTGCCCACCAGATGCTCGAGGTAGCGACGCGCGCTCACCCGCGACAGCCCGAGGTCTGCGGCTAGCTCTGCAGCGGATCTGTCACCGTCTCGGGCACGCAGCGCCTCCTCAACCAGGCGCAGCGTCTCCGCGCTGAAGCCCTTGGGCACCTGGCTCGTGTCCGTTCGCGCCACCCCGAAGACCCGGTCCACATCCGCCTGGTCCGCTGCCGACCCGGTGCTGTCCAACGCCAGATACGTGTGCTGATAGTGCTCCAGCCGCTCCCGGAGGTCCTCGTAGGTGAACGGCTTCATCAAGTAGTGCACGATCCCGCCGCGGAGAGCTCGGCGTACCGTCTCGGCCTCGCGGGCGGCACTGATGACGAGTACGTCGAGCTCGGGCGCTGCCTCCCGCAGGTCCTGCAGCAGGTCGAGCCCGCTGGTGTCGGGCAGGTACACGTCGAGCAGCACCAGGTCGGGCCGGAGCGCCTCTGCCTGTGCCAACGCCTCGGCACCGGTGTGCGCGACCCCGACGACCTGGAAGCCGGGTGTGCGCTCGACGAAGCCCCGGTGGATCTTGGCCACCATGAAGTCGTCGTCGACGATCAGGACGTCGATCATGGCGTCTGCACCTGCTCGGAACCGAGCTTGGGCAAGGTGGCCCGGAAGCACGCGCCAGAGTCGTTGCTCACGACGACATCGCCGCCACGTCGCCGGCAGACGAGCCGCGACAGCGCGAGTCCGAAGCCTCGACCGGCTCCGTTCGAGTCCTGCTTGGTCGACCAACCCTGGCGGAAGACCTGCTCGAGCTCCTCGTCGGGGACACCGGCTCCGGTGTCGCGTACCTCGACCTCCACCCGTTGATCGTCCTCGTCGAGGAGAACCGTGACAGTCCCCCCGGGCGTGTTGCCCACCGCATCCAGGGCGTTGTCGACGAGGTTGCCCACTACGGTCGTCAGGTCCCGCCCGAGCGCGTCGGCGACCTTCCCGACGCTTGACCGCGGGTCGACCTCTAGCCTGACCCCGCGCTCCACGGCGAGGCTCGCCTTGGCGATCAGCAGCGCGGCAACTGTGGCGTCCCGTACGCGTGACGTCACGTCGTCGTACAGCTTGGTCCGGCTGAGTCGTACGCCGTCCACGTAGTTGCGCACCTCGTCGTACTCCTCGAGCTGGAGCAGGCCCGAGATGGTGTGGATCTGGTTGGCGAACTCGTGCGTCTGGGCTCGCAGAGTGTCCGTCGTCGCTCGTGATGTGCCGAGCTCTTCCTCGAGCGAGGACAGCTCGGTGCGGTCACGCATCGTCGTCACGGACCCGATCACGTCCCCGCGGGAGCGGAGCGGCATCCGGTTGAACGCCAGCACCCGATCGCCGACCAGCACCAGTCGGTCCGGTCCCGGCTGTGTCCGAGTCAGGACCTCGCGAACCTGGCTCTCGACACCGATGTCTGAGAGCCGCTGGCCGACGGCATTCGCCGGTAGGCCCAACAGCGACAGCGCGGAGTCGTTGACCAAGGTCACGCGTTCGTTCGGGTCGAGTGCGATGACGCCCTCCTTGATCCCGTGCAGCATCGCCTCGCGGTGCTCGACGAGCCCTGCTATCTCCGGTGGTTCCAGTCCCATGGTCTGTCTCTTGATGCGTCGGGACAGCAGGAAGGAGCCGACCACGCCTAGCGCACTGGCAACACCGAGGTACGCCGCAAGGTTGGGCACGGCGTTCTCGACCCGTTCCCATCGGGTGGGTACGTCGCGCCCGATGACCGCGATGCCGATCATCGCGCCGGAGTTCCGCTGGATCGGGACATGGGCGACGATGAGCTCCCGCCCGTGCACGGTGACGACTCCGGTCCACCGACGTCCCAGCTCGACGTCGCTTGCGCCCAGCGGCAGCGGTTCGCCGATCAAAGTGGGGTCGGACGACACGACCACCGTGACATCCGCGCGGGTGATCGCGACGAAGGCCGAGCCGGAGACTGTGCGGTTGGCCTCGGCCGCGATGG
>DATILB010000349.1:0-18202 GCA_035477015.1 Nocardioidaceae bacterium
TGACAGCCACACCCGCCATATCAGACGAGCGACGCGTCGAGACCAACCGCAGCGGGCACGGCCGCTGAGCCACCCGGCTCGTCGTGGTCGCCTTCGAGCTGCGGCTCGCCAGGGTCTCGACGCGTTGTTCGCCCGATGGGCGAACGTCCGGCTCGACCACCGGGAAGTTGTGTCGGGCGCGGATGATGGGATGGACTCATGACCACCTACCGGCTCGACCGTGCGCCCCGTGCTGCCGTCGTGCCGCCGGTGCTCGACGAGTCACAGCAGGCGGTCGTCGACCACGAGGGTGGGCCCGTGCTGGTGCTGGCCGGCCCCGGCACGGGCAAGACCACCACGCTGGTGGAGGCGGTCGTCAACCTCGTCGAGACCAAGGGGGTCGACCCGGGCTCGATCCTGGCGCTGACCTTCAGCCGCAAGGCCGCGGAGCAGCTGCGCGACCGGGTCACCGCCCGCCTCGGCCGCACGATGAGTACGACGCTGAGCTCGACGTTCCACTCGTTCGCCTACGGACTGCTCCGCGCGTACTCCACCGCCGACCGTTCCGCCGAGCCGCTGCGACTGCTGAGCGCGCCCGAGCAGGACGTCGTGCTGCGCGAGCTGCTTTCCAACGCAGAGGAGTCGGTCACGTGGCCGGAGGAGCTGAAAGCCGCAGTGGGCACGAGGGGGTTCGCGACCGAGGTGCACGCGGTGCTCGCGCGCGCCCGGGAGAAGCGGATCGACGCGTTCACGCTGCAGAAGCTCGGCGCCGAGGAGGGCCGTGCGGACTGGGTCGCGGCCGGCCTCTTCATGGAGCAGTACCTCATCAACCTCGACAGCCAGAGCGCGATCGACTACGCCAACCTCGTCTTCGAGGCGGTCAACATCGCCGCGCATCCGGACGTGATGCCGCAGCTCCGGGCGCGCTACTCGCACGTCTTCGTCGACGAGTACCAGGACACCGACCCCAGCCAGGTGGCCCTGCTCAAGGCCATCGCCGGCGACGGACGCAACCTGGTCGTCGTCGGTGACCCTGACCAGTCCATCTACGGGTTCCGTGGCGCCGAGGTCCGCGGCATCCTCGACTTCCCCGACACCTTCAAGCAGTCGGACGGTTCGCCGGCTCCCGTCATCGCGCTCGGTACGACGCGACGGTTCGGCTCGCGGCTGCTCAGGGCCTCGCGCAACATCGCGACCGCGCTGCCGAGGAGCGGGCACATCCCTGCGGCGCCGTGGGAGACGTTCCGTCACCCGACCTCGGTTGCGACCAACCACGGCCGAGTGGCCGTCGCGACGTACGACACTGCGCGGGCCGAGACCGAGCACGTCGCCGACGCACTGCGTCGCGCGCACCTCGAGGACGGCATCCCGTGGTCGGAGATGGCGGTGCTGGTGCGGTCGGGTCGGGCGACCATCCCGACGCTGCGACGCTCCCTCCTCGCTGCGGGAGTGCCCATCGACGTCGCCTCCGACGAGACGCCCTTGGTGCGCGAGCCGGCCGTGCTGCCGTTGCTCGACGGGCTGCGGGTCGTCGCCAACCTCGGCAACGAGGACAAGCTGCATCCCGACTACGTCGACGCCGCCCGGGCCGAGGGGCTGCTGCTGTCCGCGCTCGGTGGGATGGATGCGGCCGAGGTGCGGGTGCTCGCCAGATCACTGCGGCATCGCGACAAGCACGCTGCGTCCTCGGCCGAGCTGGTCCGGACCGCCGTCATCGACCCCTCGACTCTCGCCGGCCTACCCAGCGGTGCCGCGAAGAAGGCTCGACGACTGACCAAGCTGCTGCACGACGCACGCGCCCAGCTCGACGCTCAGGCGACCGCCGAGGAGGTGCTCTGGACCCTGTGGAGCGGCACCGAGTGGCCGGCGCGGCTGCGACGTTCCGCAATCTCCGGCGGGCCAGGGGCGCTGATGGCGCATCGCGACCTGGACGCGGTGTGCGCGCTCTTCGAGGCGGCAGCGCGTGCCGAGGAGCAGCGCGGACACACCAGCGTGGTGAGCTTCCTCGAGACGCTGGTCGCCCAGCAGATTCCCGCAGACTCGCTGGCCGAGCGGGGTGTCCGCGGCGACGCCGTCCGGCTCCTGACGGCGCACCGTTCGAAGGGCCTCGAGTGGCGGTTCGTCGTCCTCGCGCACGTGCAGGAAGGCACCTGGCCCGACCTCCGTCGCCGGGCCACGCTGCTCCACGCGGACCAGCTCGGGCTCGACGGCATCGTCCCCCCGATCACCATGCGGGAGCTGCTCGCCGAGGAGCGTCGACTCTTCTACGTCGGCACGACCCGCGCCCGCGAGCGCCTGCTGGTAACCGCCGTGAGGTCGCCGGATGACGACGGCGAGCAGCCGTCTCGCTTCCTGACCGAGCTCGGGCCCGAGGTCGACGTGTCGCATCTTCAGGGCCGACCCCGAAGGCCGCTGTCCTTGCCCGGGCTCGTCGCTCAACTCCGGCAGACCGCTGCCGACGACGCGAAGCCGTTGCCGCTTCGTCAGGCGGCCGCGCGCCGGCTGGCTCGCCTCCTCGCCGAGACCGACCACGGCCACGCCCTCGTCCCCCATGCCCACCCGTCCGGCTGGTGGGGCACGCGCGGGCGCAGCGTGTCCATGACTCCGGTTCGCAGCGCGGAGGAGCCGATCACCCTGTCGGCGAGCGCGCTCGACTCGATCCTCACCTGCCCTGCCCGGTGGTTCCTCGAGAAGGAGGCGGGCGGTGCTGTTCAGTCCACGGCATCCCAGGGCTTCGGGCTCGTGGTCCACGCACTCGCCGACCGCATCGCGAAGGGCGACCTCGCCACGACCGACGATCTGATGCCGTACGTCGACTCGGTCTGGGAGCAGCTCTCCTTCCGCACCCCGTGGTCCGCATCCCGCGAGAGGGTGGAGGTCGAGAAGGCGCTCGCACGTTTCATCGCCTGGCACACCGCGCCGGGTGCGCGCACGGTGATCGCGACCGAGCAGGAGATGCGGGCCGAGGTGACACTGCCCAACGGCGAGCAGGTCCGCCTCTACGGCTACGCCGACCGCCTCGAGCTCGACGAGGGTGGCAAGGTCTGGGTGGTCGACCTCAAGACCGGCAAGTACCCCCCGGCCGAAGGCACGCTCAGCGATAACCCTCAGCTCGGGCTCTACCAGCTCGCTGTCGACAATGGCGCTGTCGACGAGCTGTTGGAGCGCGAGGCAGAGAGCGGCGGTGCCGAGCTGATCCAGCTGCGCCATGAGGTCAAAGGGAAGGTCAAGGTCCAGCCGCAGCCGGCCCAGGTCGCAGGCGACGACGGGCACAAGCCGATCGAGGTGCAGCTGATGTCGGCCGTCCAGGCGATCCGCGAGGAGCGCTTCTTGGCCAAGGCGGGGGACCACTGCACCCGCTGCTCGTTCACGGCCTTCTGCCCCGCACAGAGCGGAGGCAACGTCCTGTCATGAGCTACGAGATCAAGACACCCCAGGACCTCCAGCGCCTGATGCGCGCCGAGCACCCGCTCAGCGACCAGCAGTTCGCTGCCTGCACCGCTCCGCTCGAGCCCGCGGTCGTCATCGCCGGCGCCGGGTCGGGGAAGACCACCCTGATGGCAGCGCGCGTCGTGTGGCTGGTCGCTACGGGTCGCGTGCAGCCCGACGAGGTCCTCGGCCTGACCTTCACGACCAAGGCAGCCGGCGAGCTGGCCACGCGCATCCGCAAGGCTCTGCGCGATGCCGGCATCCTGCCCGAGCCTGGGGCCCCGAGGGACGACGACACCGAGATCCTCGAGCCGACCGTGGCGACGTACAACGCCTACGCCGCCTCGCTGCTCACCGAGCACGGGCTCCGCATCGGCCACGAGCCCGACACGCGCGTGATCGCCGATGCGTCCCGCTACCAGCTCGCCGCGCGAGCGGTCGCGCGCTATGAGGGGAGGGTCGACCTGCTCAGCGACTCGCCGTCCCACCTCATCAACTGGGTGCTCGGCATGGACGCCCAGCTGAGCGAGCACCTCTGCACTCCGGAAGCGCTGCAGGAGTTCGACACAGCCCAACGAGCACGTTGGCAGGCGGCGCTGGCCACCTCGCGGGCGAAGAATCCGTTGCTTGCCGGGATCGCGGCAATCGACAAACGCGCCGAGCTGATGGGGCTGGTCGAGTCCTATCGCGACCTCAAGCGCCGCCTCGGGCTGATGGAGTTCTCCGACCAGATCGAGCTCAGCGCCCGCCTCGCGACCCAGCGCCCGGAGGTGGGGGAGGCCGAGCGGGCGAAGTTCAAGGTGGTCCTGCTCGACGAGTACCAAGACACCTCCGTCGCCCAGGCGCTCCTGCTCAAGAGCCTCTTCGGAGGCGGCCACCCGGTCACCGCGGTCGGCGACCCGAACCAAGCCATCTACGGCTGGCGCGGCGCCTCGGTCTCCAACATCCTCCGGTTCGGCGAGGACTTCCCCCGGGCCGACGGCTCGACGGACGTCGTGCAGTTCCCGCTCAGTGTGAACAGACGGTCGGACCGCCGCATCCTGCGCGTCGCCAACGCCCTCGCCCGTCCGCTCTATGCGGCTACCGAGGGGTCTGCCGTCCTCGAGCCACCGGCGTCAGCGCCCGAGGGTGACGTGCAGGTCGCCGTCCACCTCACGTACGACGAAGAGCTCGCCGCCCTCCCCGCGCGTGTCCGGCAGGCCTGGGAGACCGTCGCCGATCGCGAGTGGAAGGAGATCGGGGTCCTCACCCGCGACAACGCGCATGCCGCCGATGTGTTCCACGCCCTCACCCAGGCCGAGATCCCGGTTGAGATCGTCGGCCTCAAGGGCCTGCTCGACCTTCCCGAGGTGTCCGAGGTCGTGGCGACGCTGTCGCTCCTGCACGACCTGACCGACAACGCCTCGCTCCTCACCCTGTTGCAGGGGCCGCGCTGGGCGGTCGGCGCCCGAGACCTGGCTCTGCTGGGCCGTCGTTCCCGAGAGCTGGCCTCACCGGACCTCCGGCGCGCTCGACCGGACGGCGTCACCCTCACCGACCAGCTCGAGCAGGCAGCCGCCGGTGTCGACCCCAGCGACATCTCTTCGCTCTGCGACGCCCTCGACGACCCCGGCCCCGCGGCCTACTCCGACGAGGCGAAGGTCCGCTTCAAGCTGCTCTCCGACGAGCTGCGCCACCTCCGGCAGTACGCCGGTGAGCCGCTCCTGGATCTCGTCCGCCGGATCATCGACACCATCGGCATCGACTTGGAGCTCGCCTCGTCGGTCAGCCCGGCGGCGCCGGCTCGCCGCGACAACCTCGACCTGTTCGTGAAGGCGGTCGCGGAGTTCCAGCCCGCAGACGGCGACGTGTCGCTGGGTGGGCTGCTCGCGTGGCTGGAGGCAGAGGACGAGTACGGCCAGGGTCTCGACGTCGCCACTCCCACCGACGCTGACTCCGTGAAGCTGTTGACCGTGCACCGGTCCAAGGGGCTGGAGTACGACGCGGTGTTCTTGGTCGGCGTGGCCAGCAAGAAGTTCCCGCCGGAGCGGGGTCGTAGTCGCTGGGTCACCGGCCATGCCGTGCTGCCTAACCCGCTGCGCGGCGACTACCGCGATCTACCGGTGCTACCAGGGTCCGAGAAGGCCGACATGGATGCGTTCGTCGCCGCGTCCAAGGCGCACGAAGCCATGGAGGAGCTGCGACTCGGCTACGTCGCGCTCACTCGTGCTCGCCACTTGCTGGTGCTCACGTCGTACGTCTGGTCCGCAGGCAAGTCCCGCGCAAATGGGCCGTCGCCGTACCTCACGACCGTGCGCGACGAGATCCTCACGTGGGGCGGTGCGGCCGAGCAGTGGCACGACATCCCCGCGAGCGAGGAGAAGAACCCGATCGGCGACGAAGCGCGTACGGCGCCGTGGCCGCTGGAGCTGCAGACCCACGAGGTGACCCGCCGACTCGAGGCCGTCGCGCTCGTCGAGGCTGAGCTCGAGGCCGGCCCGCGCGACGACGAAGGGCTCGACCTCACCGAGCAGGTCCTGGTCGCCGAGTGGGACCAGGAGCTCGAGCGACTGCTGACCGAGGCACGCGAGGGTCGTGCGGACGACGTTGCCGTGCCTCTGCCCAGCTCACTGTCCGCCACTGCGCTCGCCGATCTCCGGGACGACCCGGCGGCGCTCGCTGAGCGGCTCGCCCGCCCGATGCCACGCCAGCCCTCGCCGGCAGCCCGCTTCGGCACCCGCTTCCATGCCTGGGTGGAGAGCCACTTCGAGGCGCAGCGCCAAGAGCTGCTGCTCGACCCCGAGGACCTTCCGGGTCGAGCCGACACCGGCATCGTCGACGACGCCGAGCTGGCCGAGCTCATCGAGCGGTTCCAGCAGGGACCCTTCGCCGAGCGGGCCGCCGCGGCCATCGAGCCGCCCTTCGCGCTGGTGCTCGACGGCCAGGTCGTGCGTGGCCGCATCGACGCCGTCTTCGATGAGCCCGACGGTGGGTTCCTGCTGGTCGACTGGAAGACGAACCGCGAGCACACGGCTGACCCGTTGCAGCTCGCTATCTACCGCGTCGCCTGGTCCGAGCTCACGGGCGTGCCACTGGAGCGCATCCGGGCGGCGTTCTTCTACGTCCGTGACGGTCAGCTCGTCGAGCCGCCCGGGCTGCTCACCCGGGTGGCGCTGGAGGAGATGATGCGCGGGGAGGAATAGGGTCGTCCCCGTGGCAGTCGAGTTCCCTCCCCCCTTTGCCGTCGACATCGCCTTGTCGATTCAGAGCCACGACCGGGCCGGCTTCCGTCGTACTGACCTCGACTGGCTGGACGAGGCGTGGGAGGACGACTCGACCCGGGTGGTCGTCATGGCCAAGGGTCAGTTCCCCCAGACCACCGAGGGGGTCGCGTGGCAACCTCCGAGCGTGGTGCCGGAGGGCCGACGGCTCTTCCTGGGCATCTACCGAGGAGTTCCACACTTCGCCGTTCTCGCGAGCGAGCTCGACTCAGATCACTCCTGGACCAACCTGCGTCAGTCGGGACCGTCTCTCAGCACGGCGGACGCCGGCCTGCTCATCCATGCCACCGCCCTTGCGGAGTGGCATCGAGCCCATCCGAACTGCCCTCGGTGTGGCGGCCGCCTGGAGCCGCTCCATGGGGGCCACGTCCTTCAGTGCGAGACCTGCGAGCGTCAGCACTTCCCGCGGACCGACCCGGCGGTCATCATGCTGGTCACCGATGGCGATCGTGCCCTGCTCGGCCGTCAGGCGGTGTGGCCGGAGGGTCGCTACTCGACACTGGCCGGGTTCGTCGACCCGGGGGAGTCCTTGGAGCAGGCCGTGCAGCGTGAGGTGTTCGAGGAGGTGGGCGTCGAGGTCACCGACGTGACCTACTACGGCAACCAGCCCTGGCCCTTTCCCTCAAGCCTGATGGTGGGCTTCTTCGCTCGGGCAGTCACAACGGAGATCAACGTGGACGGTGCTGAGATCGAGGATGCTCGCTGGATCTCGCGCGAGGAGATGAAGCAACAGGCGCAAGCGGGCACCCTGGTGCTGCCCGGCGGGATCTCGATCAGCCGCTCGCTGATCGAGGCTTGGTACGGCGGCGCGCTTCCGGGGCAGTGGTGACGATGCGACGTTTTCTGGCTCAGCTCCTCGCCGTGGCCTCGTGCCTCGTGCTCCCGCTCGGCCTGGTGTCGGCCTGGCTCGACCTCGTCGTCACCGACACGGACCGGTACGTCGACACGGTGGGCCCGATCGCGAAGCAGGACAAGGTGCAGAAGGCCACGCAGCGGTGGCTCGAGGACACCACCGTGCGGACCATCGACACGATCAGCCCGATTCCGCTCGGGGAGACTGCGCGCGCGTTCGTGGCGCCGGCGGCCGCAGCGGTCGTGGCCAGTCCTGACTTCGAGCGGGTGTGGCGGGCGGCCAACCGCAACGTCCATCCGCAGGTGATCGGCGTGCTCGAAGGCCGCACCCAAGGTGTCGGCACGCAGGACGGGCTGATCACCATCGAGCTCGGCGACCTGGTCAACGCGGTCCTCACCGAGCTGGCCGGCGGAGGCTCGCTGCTCGGGCTGGAGCTTTCCCCGGTGGACGTCTCGATCCCGATCATGCGTTCGGAGGAGCTGCGGGACGCGCAGGACGCGTACTCCGTCGCCGAGGCCACTGGGCTGTGGCTGCTCGCCGGATGGGCGGGACTCGTGCTGCTGGCTCTCCTCATCGCCCCCTCGCGCCGCGCGGTTCTCGGCACCCTCGGCTACGGCACCATCGCCGCCATCCTGGCGCTCGGGGGTGCGCTGCTGTGGTCCCGTGAGCAGGTCGTCCAGAGCGCGCTCACACCGGCCGATGCCCGGCTGGTGGAGGCGGTGTACGACGTACTGCTCAGCGACCTCTGGAAGGTCATGGGCGGGCTGCTGGCTGCAGGCGGCGCGCTGGTCCTGGGCCGCGTCGTCATCCGGCCGCGCGACTAGTTCAGCGCGGCTAGCCGCGACTTCACGTCGTTCAGGGACGGGTTGGTCTGCGACGAGCCGTCCGGGTAGACCACGGTCGGCACGGTCAGGGCGCCGTTGTTGATCTGCGCGACCAGGACGGCGCCGTCGGCGACGTGCTCGATGTCGACGACCTGGTAGTCGATGCCCTCGCGGTCCAGCTGGCTCTTGAGCCGGTGGCAGTAGCCGCACCACTGGGTCGAGTACATCGTGAGCGGGCCTGTGGATCCGGCCATCAGAGTTGTCCTTCCACGCACATAGAGTGTCCGCACGCTCTAACCCATAAACGGAGGGTACGTCTTCCCGCGATGTCTGTGATGTCCGCCTCAGCCCGGTCTCCCGAGCAGCTGCTGGAGGCGCTCGACCCCGAGCAGCGTGAGGTTGCGACCGCTGTGCGCGGCCCGGTGAGGGTGCTTGCGGGTGCCGGCACCGGCAAGACCCGGGCGATCACGCACCGCATCGCCTACGGAGTCGCGACGGGGGTGTTCAACCCCCACGAGGTCCTAGCGGTCACCTTCACCACGCGCGCGGCGGGCGAGATGCGGCTGCGGTTGCGCGCGCTCGGGGCCGAGGGCGTGCAGGCCCGCACCTTCCACTCGGCCGCGCTGCGGCAGGCTCGCTTCTTCTGGCCCAAGGTGTACGGCGGCGAGCTGCCCCAGCTGACCGAGTCCAAGCTCCCGCTGGTCGGAGGTGCGGCGCGGCGCAACCGGGTCGAGACCGATCAGGGGACTTTGCGCGACCTCGCGAGCGAGATCGAGTGGGCCAAGGTCAGCAACGTCCGACCCGACGACTACGCCAAGGTCGCGGCGGATCGAGGCCGGAGTGTCAGTGGTCATGACGGGGCGACGGTCGCCCACGTCTTCGCGACGTACGAAGAGCTCAAGCGCGACGCCGGCCGGATGGACATGGAGGACGTGCTGCTCTGCTGCGCGGCGCTGCTCTCCGAGGACGAGCGCGTCGCCGCACAGGTGCGTCGTCAGTACAAGCACTTCGTGGTCGACGAGTTCCAGGACGTCAGCCCGATCCAGTCCGCCCTGCTCGACCTGTGGCTGGGCGGGCGAGACACCCTGTGCGTGGTGGGCGACCCGGCGCAGACGATCTACTCGTTCGCGGGCGCGAACGCCGACTACCTACGCGACTTCCCACGCCGCTATCCCGGCACCACCAACGTCGAGCTGGTCCGCAACTACCGCTCGACCCCGCAGGTCGTGGCGGTCGCCAACCAGCTGCTGGCCGGCACGTCGACCGGTGCGGTCACGCTGCGCTCGCAGCAGGAGCCCGGTGCCGACGTCCGCTACTTCGAGCACTCCGACGAGGTGGCCGAGGCCGAGGCGGCGGCGGCCGAGATCAAGAGTCTCGTCACCGCCGGTGTCCCGGTCTCCGAGATCGCCGTGCTGTTCCGGATCAACGCACAGTCCGAGGCGTTCGAGGAGGCGCTGGCGGCTCGCAGCATCCCCTACGTCGTACGCGGCGCCGAACGCTTCTTCCAGCGGGCCGAGGTCCGACAGGCTGTCACGCTGCTGCGCGGGTCCGCCCGGTCCGGTGAGGGTGAGGCGGACATGGTCGGCACCGTGAAGGCGGTCCTTACGGGCATGGGCTGGACCGATACGGCGCCGACCGGTCGTGGCAACGCCCGCGACCGTTGGGAGTCCCTGCAGGCACTGGTCGACCAGTCGGTCGCCTTCGACGGCGAGGGCCTCAACGCCTTCGTCGACGACCTCGACCGCCGGGCCTCGGAGCAGCACGCACCCGTGGCCGACGGCGTCACCGTCGCGACCATGCACGCCGCCAAAGGGCTGGAGTGGGACGCCGTCTTCGTCTGCGGGGTCCACGAGGGCACGCTGCCGATCGTGTACGCCGAGACGCCGGTTGCCGTCGAGGAGGAGCGTCGCCTCCTCTATGTCGCGATGACGCGAGCCCGGCAGCGGCTCACCGTCAGCTGGTCGCGAGCACGCACACCGGGCGGCAGGGCCAGCCGCAAGCCCAGTCGCTTCCTGGACGGGCTGCGCCCCCAGGTGCAGAGCGACCGAGCCACCCCCTCGCAGAAAGCCCAGAAGAAGAAGACCTGCCGCGTGTGCCAGGAACCGCTGGTCTCCGTCGCGGACCGTCGGCTCGGCCGTCACGAGGGCTGCGAGTCGTCGTACGACGAGGCGCTCTACGAGCGCTTGCGCGAGTGGCGCAAGGCCACGGCGGAGGAGGCGAGCGTGCCGGCGTTCGTGGTCTTCAGCGACCGCACCCTCCAGGCCATCGCCGAGGTGCACCCCAAGAACCAGGCCGAGATGATGCGGATCAGCGGCATCGGGGCGAGCAAGTGGGAGAGCTACGGAGAGGCCGTGCTGGCCTTGATCAGCAGCCATTCCTGACCGTGAATCGACGCTCCGCGGCAGGATCTCGTGTGCCAGGTAACTTTTTCAAAAATTAGTCATAAAAAGGTTTGCTCCTTACATGAGCACGCCGGTACCGTGATCTCACCCAACCGGGTAAACCGCGCAACCTGGCTCTGACAAAGCCCGCGCCCGAGGACATGAAGGAGGTGCACCCATGATCAACGCCATCAACACCCAGACGCAGAGCTGCTTCGGCACGCCGGTATCTGGCCGTGTTCTCACGGCTTGGACGCGTGCCCTCCCGATGACCACGGGTGAGGCAGTCCTCGCCATGGGCACCGGTATCGCCGTCCAGGGGACGGGTGCGTCCAAGCACCGCGCCTTCGCCGACAACGGCACTTTCCCGGGGACCTCCGTCTGGAGTCCGCCAACCTGAGTACAACTCAGACCGGCAGACCTCCAGGCCGCGGAACCCGACAAGGGATCCGCGGCCTTCGTGTTTCTCAAAGGCAAAACCAATAACGAGAAGTTGCTCAACTTGGAGGTGAACAGATGAGTATCAGCGTCCTGGACGCGCCGTTCAGCGCCGGTCTGGACGAGGAACAGCTGCCGTGTCTCGTCAACGACTCGGAGCTGTTCTTCGCGGAGAGCCCGGCCGACGTGGAGCTGGCGAAGGCTCTGTGCGTGGACTGCCCGGTCCGCGCCGAGTGCCTGGCCGGAGCTCTCGAGCGTCGCGAGCCATGGGGCGTCTGGGGTGGCGAGCTTTTCCTTCAGGGGATCGTCATTCCACGCAAGCGGCCGCGGGGCCGGCCGCGCAAGAACGAGGTTGCAGCCTGACCCTTCGACGGGCTTCCCCCTGACCGCGACCTGAACCACCACGGGCACTCACGCAGTGCTCACACCTGAAACGGACAACACCACATGAACTTCAACACGAACCGGAGCACGACCATGATGAACTTCTTGATCCACGAAGATCTGGCCCGAGCACAGATGACCGAGCGCCTGGGAGAGGCGCGTGAGCTGCAGCGTCAACGAGAGATCCTGCGCTCACGCCGGATCTCCCGCCGCGCAGAGCGCGCGGCCCAGCAGGCCCGCCTCGCGCTGGCCCGCTCGATTTCCAACTGAACCCGGCCGGAGAGGGGCCCCTACCGAAACTCGGTAGGGGCCCCTACTCATGCGAGCAAGTGCCGGCCGACGGCAGCCAGTGTCGCCTCCAGATCGCCGAGGGCGCGCAGCTCGTCGTCGCGCGCCACTGACTCGAGGGTCACGAAGAACGCAGCGATGCGAAGCCGGATCTCGGGTGGGTCCCAGTCGGGGTGTACCGCGGCAAGATGAAGCCGCCATTCGTCCATCAGTGATGACCTCGCGGACAGCACGGGGCGCGCGAGCTCGGCCGGGAGTGCATCGCACTCGACGAGCGCGATGGCCGCGAGGGAGGTGTTCGTCAGGACAGCACGCACGGTGGCGGCGACAGCTGCGTCGAGTGCCGCGCGTGCGTCCGCGGTCTCGCTGACCGCCTGGTGACGAGCCAGCCGGAAGACCTCGACCGCGCGGATCGCCGCCGCCTGAAGCACCCCCACCTTCGAGCCGAGCTCCTGGTAGACACGAGTGCTCGCCGTCCCGGCCCGGGACCGGAGGTCCGACATCGCGACGTTGTGGAATCCGTGTCGGGCGAACAGCTCGATGGCCGCCCCCAGCAGCTCCTCGCGCCGGCTCGACGGCAGCCCGGGGCCGACGACACTGGCCAACGGGCCGGGCGACGGCAAGCGAGCCACGAGCAGCCCGGCGAGCAAAGCCGACAGCACAGCGTGCTCGCGCACGTCGTGGGGGTGAGCCGGCACCCAGGACCGGCTCCACACCACGCCGAGAAGTACCCCCGCCAGAAGGCGCACGTCGTCCGGGCCCAGGTCGGGGCGGGCCGCCTGCACCCTCCCCTCAACATGCGCCACTAGCCGAGCCTCGAGCAGCTGTGCCTCGAGGAGGTGCACCGGCTCCAGGTGGAGACGCTCGCGGCGCACCAGCACGCCTGTGCGCCGGTGGCTGACCGCGATGGTCGCCAGGCACTCCGCCAGCTCGCCCGGCTCACTCTCCAGACGCTCGAGCACGAACTCAACGGACCCGATGCCGATGACGCGTAAGACGTCCTGCTTGTTTCGGAAGTGCCGGTAGAGCGCCGACGGGCCCATGCCCACCGCTTCCGCCAGGTCCTGCATCGACACCGCGGCGTACCCCCGCGTGTAAAAGAGCTCGGCGGCCGCGAACAGCACCAGCTCGCGACGGTTCCGGGGGCGAACCGCGGGGACCGTGGCGTTGGTGACGGGAGCAGGCATCGTGTCCTCGGAGAAAAGTGAATATCAAATTCCAGACATCAGCGTAACGAATGCAGCCAGGACACGTTATGGACCCAGCGGAGTGAATTTGGGATTCTCCTGAGTGAAGGAGTGGTTCGCATGGCAAGTGTGGTCATCGGGAGGCTGGCGACCCTGCTCGGCGGGCTCGCGGTCGCAGCGACCGGGTTCGCGCGACCCGCCTATGCCGACGTCGCGGGTGCACGGCCCTGGACCGCGCCGGCCCTGAGACAGTGGGCCTCCGCTGCGGGCAGCTACCAGCTGCCGTCGATCGTCACCGTCGTCGTGGCCCCGCAGGACTTCGAGCTGCTGGGCGCCACGGCCGACGAGCTCGCCGGCACCCTCGGCGCTGCCACGGGTCGATCTGTGGCGGTCGAGCGGCGCAGCTCGTCGCCGGCGACCGGCGAGGTCCACCTCAAACTTGGCGCGGGAGACCCGGAGCTCGGTGCCGAGGGCTATCAGCTGATGGTGGGATCCGCGGTCGTGATCCGGGCGAACGCCGCGACCGGCGTTTACTACGGAACCAGGAGCCTGCTCCAGCTGCTCCATCAGTCACCGACCATCCCTGCGGGCGTCGCTCGCGATTGGCCGCGGTACGCCGAGCGCGGGCTCCTGGTCGACCTGGGTCGCAAGCCCTACACCTACGCCTGGCTGGCCGACCGGATCAGGGAGCTCGGCTCCCTCAAGCTGAACCGGCTGCACCTGCACTTCACCGAGACCCTCGGCTGGCGGATCGAGAGCAGCACCCCTGGCGTGCACTCCCCAGGAGCGTTCACCCACGCCCAGGTGCGGGACCTGCTCGACCTCGCAACGCTCCACGGCGTCCAGATCGTGCCGGAGGTGGACATGCCCGGGCACCTGGGCGCCGGCCTGCGGAACTATCCGCAGTTTCAGCTCAAGAACGTGCTCGGCCAGGCGAGCGCGGAGCGGCTCGACTACACCAACCCGCAGGCGAGAGCGTGGGCTGCCGGCCTTGTCGCGGAGTACGCCGACCTGTTCCCCGGGCCGGACTTCCACATCGGCGGCGACGAGTTCATGCCCTCGGCCGAGCTGCTCCTGCATCCCCAGCTCCAGCGTTACGCGCGTACGACGTACGGCTCCGGCGCCACCGCCAAGGACGGCGTGATCGGCTTCCTCAACGAGCTCGGAGCCCAGCTCCGCAACCGGGGCAAGCGAGCCCGAGTCTGGAACGACGGCATCGGCGGCGGCAAGGTCGTCCGCCTTCACCCCGCGACCGACGTCGGGTGGTGGACCGACATCAGTCCGCTCGGTGACCTGGTCGGGCTCCCGACCCCGCAGGCGCTTATCGACGCGGGGCATCGGATCGTCAACCACGGCTGGTACCCGACGTACTACACGACGGTTCCGCTGCCACCGAGGCCCGACGTCGGCTACATGTACGAGTCCTGGGCCGTGCATCGGTTCCATGGCGCGGTGTACCTCAACGGAGACATCGGGACTCCGTGGCACACCGTCGCGCCGGGTGAACCCGCCAACCGCGGCTCCCTGCTGAACCTCTGGAACGACGATCCGGCGGCCGCTATGGAAGCCGAGGACGCCGTCGGCATCGCTCCGCGACTGGCCGTGATGGCGCAGAAGACCTGGGACACGGAGCCTCTGGTGCCGACCTATGCAGAATTCCAGGGCGTGGTCGCCGCGACAGCTGCGGGGGCGTCGTCATGAGGCGCCTGGCCGGCCTGCTCGCGATTGCGCTGGTGCCGATGGCAGTGCTCTTCCCGAGCTCGGCCCACGGCCGCGACGCCACCGTCACCTCCTTCGACGGCACCAAGATCGCAGTGCACTTCTTCCCGGTCGCCGACCTCGAACCCGGCCGCCGTCGACCGGTCGTGCTCCTCGCTCACGGCTTCGCCGAGCGGGGACCGAGCGCGCCCGACACCGCCCTGGCTGGAGCGCCCCGCGTCTCGAGCCTGCTGGCAGCGGGCTACAACGTGTTGACCTGGGACGCACGCGGGCATGGCGACTCGGGTGGTACCGCGATGTTCGACAGCCCGGACTTCGAGGTCCGGGACACCCAGGCGCTGATCGACTGGGTCGCGTCGCAGCCCGAGGTGGAGCTCGACGGCCCCGGTGACCCACGGTTGGGCATGACGGGGTCGTCGTACGGCGGGATCATCCAGTACCTGACTGCTGCCCTCGACGACCGGGTCGACGTGATCACGCCGGGGTACACGGCGTACTCGCTGTCGGACACGACGATCTCTCGCTACGGGAAGTTCAAGGAGGGATGGGGGCTGGGCCTGGCAGGCATGGCCGCGGCCAACGTTCCGGCCGGACTCGTGAGCCCGCTGGGTCCGTACCTGCACCTGCTGGATCCGGTGAGCGTCCAGGGTGTCCTGGAGAGCGTCGCCACCGGGGTGCTCTCCGACGGCTTCCGGGCGTACCTCGACGAGCGCAGCCCGTCGACGTACCTGTCGGACGTGCACGTGCCCACGCTGGTCCAGGGCGGCACCTCCGACACGCTCTTCCCGCTCGTGAACGCGATCCGCGACTACACCGTCCTGCAGGACCGGGGCGTGCCCGTGAAGATGTCGTGGAACTGCGAAGGGCACTCACTCTGCCCCGGGTCGCCCGGTCCGCTCCGCGAGCACTTCGAGTCCCTCGTGATCAACTGGTTCGACCGCTGGCTCGACCAGCGACCGGCGGTGCGCACGGGAGCCCCGTTCTCGTGGATCGCGGACAACGAGTCGGTGTACCGCGAGGCCGCGAGCTTCCCTCCGCCCGTCGTGGGGACCCTGACCGGTCGCGCTTCCGGCTCGATCCTGATCGCGCCCACCGGTCCGCCGACCAGCCTCGGCTTCCTCTTCATCGGGGCCCAGCCGGCGGTCGGAGCGATGGAGGTACCGATCGCTCCACCTGCTCAGGCCGCTGACGTCGTCGGTCATCCGACCGTCCGGCTGTCCTACCGAGGGCTGGCCTTCCCCGCGAAAACGTGGGTCTACGGGCAGATCCTCGACGCTGTCACCGGTCGGGTCGTCGGCGTCCAGGTCACACCGATCCCGGTCACGCTCGACGGGCGTCAGCGCGCGGTCGAGGTCGAGCTCGAGGCGATCGCCACGCGCGCCTTGCCCACCGGGGACTACCGGCTCCAGCTGATGCCCGCGTCGTTGCTGTACGGCCTGCAGCGCAGCCTGGGCAGCGTCACCGTGTCGGAGGCTCGGGTCACGCTCCCGGTGATCGACCCCACGTAGATTGGGTGCGTGGTCACCTGTGACTTCTGCGGCGCCACCGCCGACGAGCTGCCTCTGACGTGGTCGACCGCCCACGAGCACGGTCGCGACAAGGTCTACTGCGACCGCTGCTCGCGCAACAATCTGCGCGCCATGGAGGGCAAGCTCGACTCAGAGTTCTGGTGAGAAGCCGGGGAGCGACTCCTCGAGGATCTGCCGGAACGGGATCTCCGCGTCGAGCTGGCACAGCACGCCGATGCCCCCAACCCAGGTGCGGTGGATCAGCATGTACGACGGCGGCAGATTCAGGCGGAACAGCATGTTCGAGCCTTCGTTGCGCGGGTCGGACAGGCGTGCGGACTGCTTGCGCATGAAGCGCCTCGAGAACTTGTACGTCGGCGTGCGCGCCGGCTCGATGAACGGGCCGAGGTACGCCGCGAGGTCGTCGGGGTTGACCTTGATGTTCGGGCGGAGGAAGCCTGCCTCGCGCAGCAGCGGCTCGGCGCCGGCGTAGTCGTCGGTCAGGGCGATGCCGAGCAGCGCCCCGATGTAGTCGGGCAGCTTCCCCTCGGGCAGCCGAGCGACGGCTCCGAAGTCGAGCACCCCCAACGGCCCGAGCTCGTCGACGCTGGGGATGATCCGGAAGTTGCCGGGGTGCGGGTCGGCGTGCAGCATCCCGGACTTCTTGGGCGACCCGAAGATCCACCGGGCGTACAGCTCGCCGTAGTGGTTGCGCTCCTCCGGCGTTCCGTCGGAGATGAGGTATGCGAGCGACCCGTTGCTCTCCATCCACTCGGTGACCAGCAGCATGTCGGTGTTGTGGACCACGTCGGGCACGACGTACGACGTGTCGCCGGCGTAGAGGGCGGCGTACTTGCGCTGGGCGTCGGCCTCGAGGGTGTAGTCGAGCTCCTCGGCGACGCGCGACTGCATCTCCTCCACCAGAGCCTTCATGTCCACGCCCGGGAAGAGCCCGCCGAAGGTGCGCGCGAGCCGGCCCATCTGGCGCAGGTCCGACATCAGCGCGTCGCCGGCACCGGGGTACTGCACCTTGATGGCGACCTCGCGGCCGTCCTTCCAGCGCCCCTTGTGCACTTGACCGATGGACGCCGCCGCTGCGGGCCGGTCGTCGAACTCGATGAGCGACGCACGCCAGTCCGCGCCGAGCTCCTGGGTGAGCACCTTGTGCACGGTCGCAGCGGGCATCGGAGGGGCGGAGTCCTGCAGTCTGGTGAGGTGCTTGCGGTACGGCGCCGCGAGCTCCTCGGGAAGCGCCGACTCGAGGATCGAGAGCGCCTGACCGAGCTTCATCGCCCCGCCCTTGAGCTCACCCAGCGTCTTGAAGACCTGCTCCGCCGTCTTGAGCTGTACCTCGGCCATCACCGCCTCAGCGGGTGCGCCGCCGAGCTTCTTCGCGGCCCCGACGGCACGACGCCCGGCGAACCCGGCTGGCAGGGCGGCCAGCCTCGCCGTACGGGTGAAGGCCTTGCGGGGGAGATCGCTCACGGACCCATTGTCCATGTACAGCCGCAGGCCGGGTGGCGGAGCCACGAGGTGGTCCTCAGGTCATGCAGCCAGGGGTCGAGCCGGAGGGTCGTGGACCAGCTCGTGGGCCGCTTGCCCTGGAGGTAGGACACCACGTCCCGGAGCGCCCAGGCGCACGCCAGATCAGCCAGCGCCGGGTCCACCGGCTCGCCCGCGCCGTCGCGTCGGTCGTGCGCGGAGAGTCCGATGTACTGCTCGAGCAGCAACGGCCATGACGGGTCCTCATCCGTCGTCGTGGCGTCGATGCACCGCAGGCAGGCGGTGCGCCCCGGGTCCACGAAGGGCCCGAGGAGGGCATGCCCCTCGACCAGCCGGACGACGAGGTGCGGGGTGCCTCGCCGCGTCCACTCGTCGGTGGCGGTGCGGCATGGCTCGCCGGCACCGACGAGGACGGCGAGCTGGGCGGAGCCGCGACCGGGGCCGAGTCC
>DATILB010000350.1:0-8394 GCA_035477015.1 Nocardioidaceae bacterium
ATCGACGGCTGTCGCACCGAGGAGCCACCACTACTGCAGATCGCCGATCGCGAAGCCGCCTGCATCCGGGTGGGTGAACCGTGAGCTCTGTCCTCGAGGCGTGCGGTGTCACCGTGCAGTTCAGCACCCGCGGTGGTGAGGTGGCGACGGCACTGGATGGCGTCGACCTCTCGGTCGCCCCCGGGGAGATCCTCGCGATCGTGGGGGAGTCCGGCTCCGGCAAGACCACCCTAGCCCGGGCTCTGGTCGGGCTGCAGCGGCCGACGTCGGGTGAGGTGCGGATGGGTGGCGTGCCGCTGGGCCACTCGAACAGGTCCCTCCGGAGCTTCCGCAGCCAGGTTCAGCTGATCCTGCAGGACGCGGCCGGGTCGTTGAACCCGCGGCAGACCGTCTACGAGTCGGTGGCGGAGGGCATCCGACTGCACAAGAAGGTTGCCAAGGATCCCGAGGGGCGCAGTGAGCCGGAGCTGGTCGCGCAGGCGCTCTCGGAGGCCGGGTTGCGGCCGCCGGAGCGGCTGTTCCTACGGCACCCGCACGAGCTCTCGGGAGGCCAGAAGCAGCGCGTCCTGATCGCGGGCGCGCTGGCTCTGCGGCCGCAGCTGCTCATCGCCGACGAACCAGTGTCGTCGCTCGATGCCTCGATCCGGGGCGAGATCCTCGCGCTGTTGCTGAAGCTCCGCGAGGAGCTCGGGCTCGGCATCGTCGTGGTCACCCATGACCTGGGTCTGGCGTGGAACATCGCGGACCGCATCGCGGTGATGTACCTCGGCCGCGTCGTGGAGCTCGGGAGCACCGAGGACGTGCTGCAGTCCGCGAAGCACCCGTACACGCAGGCGCTGCTCTCCGTCGTACCCGAGATCGCTCGGGTCGAGCCGATCGTGCTCTTGGGTGAGGTGCCCGACCCGACCCGGATCCCGGCCGGCTGCCGCTTCCATCCTCGCTGCCCGCTCGTCGCCGACGGCACCGCCGACCGTCTCGGCTTCGCCGACCGTTGTCGCACGGTGCCGCTCGAGG
This sequence comes from Nocardioidaceae bacterium, assembly GCA_035477015.1. GTDB lineage: Bacteria > Actinomycetota > Actinomycetes > Propionibacteriales > Nocardioidaceae > SSC3. The sequence continues at coordinate 1,015 of DATILB010000350.1, forward strand.
TTCTGCCCTCGTCGGGCGGCCACCTCACGGCTTGTCACGCCGTGGATGCCGCCGGTTAGACTGAAACCGTTACTGATTCGCGAGTCAGTAGTGAGGAGGGGTAGTGACTCTGCAGGCGGCCCTGCCCAAGGAGATGTACGTCGACGAGCAGGCCTGGCTCGCCGAGCGTGACGCTGTCCTCTTCGGGGAGTGGTTCTGCGTCGGTCGTCTCGATGATCTCGGGCTCGGCGTCGGTCCCCGCGTGGCGGTCGTCGACGTCGCGGGCGAGTCGATCCTGGTCAGCCGTGACGAGCACGGCGCGCTGCACGCGGCCTACAACGTCTGCCGGCACCGCGGCTCGCAGCTGCTGACGCCCGGCTCGTCGGTGTGTGAGGTGGGCGCCCTGCGCTGCCCCTACCACTCGTGGACCTACGGCCTCGACGGGCAGCTGCTCAAGTCTCCGCATGCCGAGGTCGACGATCCCTCCTCGTTCGCGCTCCACCCGGTGGGTGTCGAGAGCTGGGGCGGCTTCGTGTTCGTGCACCTGACACCGGACCGTGCCGAGCCGCTGTCCGACTCGATTGGGCATGCTGGTGACACCCTCGCGAACTACGGCTTGGCTGACCTCGTCATGGGGGCCAGCTTCAGCTACGACGTGGCAGCCAACTACAAGGTCCTCCTCGAGAACTACAACGAGTGCTACCACTGCGGTCCCGTGCACCCCGAGCTGTGCCGGTTGGTGCCGTCGTTCGCAGGGGGTGGCACCGACCTCGACTGGGACAACGGCATCCCGCACCGCGAGGGCGCGTGGACCTTCACGATGTCCGGTACGACGACACGTGCCCCGCTGCCCGGCCTCGACGAGCACGAGCGCATCAAGCACAAGGGAGACCTGGTCTACCCCAACCTGATGCTCTCCGCCTCCGCCGATCATGTCGCCGCGTTCCTGCTACTGCCCCAGGCGACCGATCGCACCAGGATCGAGTGCTCACTACTGTTCGCCGCCGACGAGGTGGCTTCCCCGGCGTTCGACCCGAGCGACGCGGGCGACCTCTGGGACCTCGTCAACAAGCAGGACTGGGCGATCTGCGAGGGCGTCCAACGCGGGATGTCCTCGCGGGCCTACCAGCACGGCTGGTTCGCACCGATGGAGGACGACAGCCTCGACATCCGCCGGTGGCTGCTGCCCCGACTGGGCCAATCCGGTGGTTGAGGTGCGAGCGCAGCGAGCCTCGAAACCGGTCGACTACGTGGTCGCCGGTCTAGGCGCGCTCGGCAGCGCGACCTGCTGGGAGCTCGCTCGGCGCGGCCACAGCGTGGTGGGCCTCGAGCGCTTCGAGCTCGGGCACGCGCGCGGTGCCAGTCACGACACGAGTCGGATCCTGCGGCACAGCTACCACACGCCGTCGTACGTGCGGCTGACCCAGGCGGCGTACTTCGACTGGGCTCGACTCGAGCAGGCGAGCGGCACGGCTCTGGTGACCAAGGTCGGTGGGCTCGACTTGTTCCCTCCCGACCCTGCGATCGCGCCGATCGACTACACGCAGTCGCTGGACGAGGTCGGGATCCCCTACGAGGCCCTCGACTCTCGGTCGGTCGCTGAGCGGTGGCCGCAGTTCCGCCTCCCCGAAGGGACGCTCGCGCTGTACCAGGCCGACGCGGCGATCGTTCCCGCCGGGCTCGGCACGCGAGTCATGCAGCAGCAGGCCAGACGACTTGGGGCTGAGCTCCATGAGCATGCAGCAGTCCTCAGTGTTCGCGACCTCGGGTCCGAGGGCGTCGAGGTCGACACCGCCCACGGCACGATCAAGAGTCGCGGTCTGGTGGTGTGCGCGGACGCGTGGGTCAACGACGTACTGACCCACCTCGACGTAGAGGTGCCGGTCGAGGTGACGCTGGAGCAGGTCACGTACTTCGACGGGGTGATGGACGACATCCCGTTGTGGATCTGGATGGATGACCCGTCGTACTACGGCTTCCCGTCGTACGGCGAAGCAACCGTCAAGGCCGCGCAGGACTGCGGCGGGCCTTCTGTCTACCCCGAGTCGCGGACCTTCGAGCCCGATGCCCGCATGGAGGCGCAACTTGCGTCGTTCCTCAAGGGGCTGCTGCCGGGTGTGGGGCGCCCGATTCGGTCGGTGCGCTGCCAGTACACGCTGACCCCCGACCGCGACTTCGTCATCTCAGCCGTTCCCGGTCACGAGTCGGTGGTGGTCGGGCTCGGGGCGGCGCACGGCTTCAAGTTCGCGCCCACGTTCGGGCGCCTCCTGGCCGACCTTGTCGTCGACGGCACTACGTCGACCGACCTCACGGCGTACCGGATGGACCGCCCGGCCCTGACCGACCCCAACTACCAAGCGCACTGGCTGGTGTGACGTGGACCTAGCGGAGCGAGCGCCCGTCGAGACCAATTTCCTGCGCCACGAGGTCTGTGATCCAGTCACGCAGCTGGGCGCGCGAGACGGTGCGGTACACCAGGGTCGCCACGGACAGCCCGTCGAGCATCGCCGAGACGCGCGAGACCGTGGCATTCGGATCGGGGCAGGTGAACACGCCGCCAGCGACGCCCGCTTCGACGATGCCGCGAAGGACGTCGCACCAGCGGTCGTCCATGCGCCGGAGCACCTTGCGGATCTCGGGCTCGCGCTGCGCCAGAGCCCACGCGTCGATCCAGATTCGCCACCCCGTGGCGGGTCCTGTCGGACCGTACGACTTCAGTGCGCGGCGCAGCTGGTCGACCGGGTCGGTCCCCTTCGCGACGGCTCTGTCCAGTCGGCTCAGGTCGCGCTCCACGGCGTACGCGAACGCCTCGACGATCAGCTCGTCCTTGGTCCCGAAGTGGTAGAAGATCAGGGCCGGACTGACCGACAGAGCCTCCGCGACGTCGGTGACGCGGGTGGCCGCGAGCCCGATGCGGTCGACCACTTCAGCAGTGGAGGCGAGGATCTCGTCGCGCCGAAGCTCGACACCCTTGCGCTTGCGCGTCACCGGCCACCACCCATGGCTCACACCCTAAAGGAGGCTCAGGCGTGACAACCGAGCCCGTGTCGATGATGCCGGCAGAGAAGTACACGTCTCCCGACGTGCTTGCCTGGGAGCGCCGGAACCTCTTCGCCGGCACCTGGACCTGCCTCGGCCGCGTCGACGACCTCTTCCCGTCGACGACGGTCACGCAGCGCGCACTGATGATCGGCGACATCCAGTGCCTGGTCGTGAGGTCCGACGCGGGGCTCGCCATGTTCGCCAACACCTGTCGGCACCGCGGTCACGAGCTGCTGCCGGAGGGAAGCACGTCGGAGAGGCGCAGCATCCTGTGCCCGTACCACGCGTGGACCTATGACTTCGGCGGCTCCCTCATCGGCGCGAAAGGCTTCCGTGAGGTGGAGGACTTCGAGTTCGAGGAGCACGGCCTGGTCGAGCTGCCGGTGCGGGTCTGGGAGGGCTGGGTCTTCGGTCACGCCCTCCACTCCGTCGACTCGTCAGCCGCCCCGTCCTTCGACGAGCACCTGGGCGCCCTGGGTTCGATCGTCGCGCCGTACGCACCCGCTGAGCTGGTCCTTGCCGACCGGCACACGTATGAGGTCGCAGCGAACTGGAAGGTGATCGCGGAGAACTACCACGAGTGCTACCACTGCCCGCTGATCCACCCCGAGCTCTGCCAGGTCAGCCCGCCCGACTCGGGCGACAACTACGACCTGCCCGGTGCCTGGGTCGGCGGATCCATGGACCTGCGCGACGGCGTACAGACCATGTCGCTCGACGGCTCGTTGGTTGCCCCGGTGCTACCAGGCGTTTCTCGGACGCACGTGGAGTACGTCCACCTGCTGCCCAACCTGCTGATCTCAGCGCACCCGGACTACGTGATGACGCATCGTCTGGTGCCCTTGGACCCGGGCCGGACGTGGGTCGAGTGCTCCTGGCTGATGGCGCCCGGAGCACCCGACCCCGCACCCGCGGTGCAGTTCTGGGACCTCACCAACAAGCAGGACTGGGCCGCCTGCGAGTCAGTGCAGCGCGGACTGAGCAGCCCGCACTTCCAACCCGGTCCGTTCGCTCCGAACGAGGACGCCGTGGCTCAGCTGGTGTCGATGATCGGTCGGGCGTACGAGACCGGTCGCCTGACCTAGGCCTGCCAGGCGAACCCGTCCGGATCGGTGAATGCTCCCGCGTCGCTGCCGATGACGAGTCGGTGCGACCCGGTGCCCTCGGGCGTGACGCCAGCGTCCTTGGCGAGAGCGCGGCGCTTGTACAGCGCCAGCTTGACCGCAGTCGTCGGTGACTCGAACTCGACGTACTTGCTGCCGAAGCTCCTTCCCACGGTGAAACCGCGGTCGACGTAGAACCGCTTCGTCGCACCGACGTCTTCAACGCCCAGCAGAAGCACGAGCTGGTCGAACTCCTTGGTCGCCGGGGCGGAGTCCTTCTTGGCGGAGGTCGCCACCTTCCAGATCGCCCCGTCCGGAGCCTGGACGACACCGCCGTACCCCCAGAGCGACTTGGCGAGTGGCTTCAGCGTGGTTGCGCCGGCCTCAAGGGCTGCGTCGATGAGCAGCTTCGCGTTGGCCGGCTGGGACACCACCAGCGAGAGCGTGTAGCCGCGGAAGCCGGACGTCGGTGCGTCAGAGGACTGGAGGAGAACCTCACCGTCCAGGCCGAAGGCGTCGGTGTAGAACTCCTTGGCGGCGGTGGTGTCGGAAACCTCGAGGGTGATTGCGTTGATGGAAGTCATGCCGGAAACGCTAGATGTGGCGCGTGTCCGGTGCTTCTCGATTCCTGATCACTTCAGCGACGGAACGTCATGGTCAGCGGGCGTTTCCGCCCGCCGGTCGAGCCGGGACGTCGCCGAAGGCGGCGACCGTGTCGAGACCACTGGTGACGTAGGAGCCAACTCGCCGTGGCTCAGTAGCCGTGTCAGCGGCGGTTGGTCTCGACACGCTTGTTCGCTAGCGCTCACGACGCGGCTCGACCGGCGGGTGGTCGCTCATCGGCGTGAGGGTGCGTTCCCCTCGCAGACCTGCGCTTGCGCGGTCCGCGGGTCGCCTCAGGCGACGACTACAGCTTCTCGAGCTTGGCGTACGGGCTGGCGATCCGGACCTTCTGGGATCCGAAGTCGACCGTCACCGCTCCAGCTTCCTCCGAGATGACGCGACCGACACCGTAGGTGTCGTGCGAGACGTGGTCATCAAGCGAGAACTTCTCGATGATCGGCTCGGGCCGAGGCTGGAACGGGCTGCTCGCGAGATGTCGCCTCTTCGCGGGGGATGGATTCGTCATTACCCCCAGTATGCTCCTCCGGCTGACCTAGGTCCTAACCCGTCCATCGGTGGCTAGAACCCGACACGCTCAGCCCAACGGCGTTCGGACACCCGTTCCTCACCCTTGAAGGCCACGGTTTCGATCGCGACCTCGACGCCTGCGGCATCGACATCCACGCGCATCGTGGAGGTCACCCGCACGGAGACTCCTGGCCAGGTGAGCGCGAACGTGCACTCGGCAGAGGCGTTCTGGGCGAAGGTCGCGCGGTCCACGACGACCTGACCGGCGTACTGCTCGCTCGCGGTGCCCCCGCCCGGGATCTCGTACGTCGAGCCGTGCCGCACGGCGCAGGTGGTGGTCCCGGCGAGCCGGTCGTGGGTGGTCGTCCACGACACTGAGGCTGGGTCCTCTGAGGAGGAAGGGGCTCCTGGGGTGAAGGTCGGGGTTCGCGAGGAGCCGGCGTACAGCGGGAGCTCGAGCGTCCCGGAGAGCACGGTCAGCGTCACCGGCCCGGGAGGTGCCACGGTGTTGGGCCAGTCGGCACCGGCGATCGAGACCCGCAGCGTCTGGCCGTCATCCAAGGAGTAGGCACAGGCATCGAGCAGGAGGTCGACCTCGACCGGCAAACCAGGGGTCACCGCTCCTAGGTCCAGAGAGCCCCGAGTGATCAGCGCCGAGGTGCCGTCGGGGAAGACGTCGTTGAGCTTGACCGACAAGGAGGCGTACGGCTGGTCTGAGCTGACCTGGAGTCGCACCCGTGGCTGGCCGACGAACGCGCCGGTGAACGGGTAGTCCCACGTCAGGGAGAGTTCATCATCGTGGCGCTGGTCGTCGGAGAGCCCCCAGGGGAGATGTCCCGCACAGTCGATCCAGGCTGCGATGCCGACGTCGGGACGGACCTCCAGGGACCGCGGTCCCGCCAGCTCGAAGGCGCGTGAAGTGGTCGACAGCTCAGGCGACGTGACCCAGTAGCCCTCGTGCTGGTCGAGGAAGGTCGCCGGCCGCGTCGAGGTGCGGACGAACAGGTCGAGACGATCCTCGTGCGTGCCGACTCCTCGCAGCCAGTGGTCGAACCAGGCGACCATCTCGACGTCGAGGTCGATCCGCGGCCCTGGGTACGCCGTGGTGGGGTCCGCGTGCACCCACGGTCCCACGAGCAGTCGGTGGGGGACCCCAGCGTCGCGCAGCGCAGCGACCGTGCGGAAGGAGTTGTTGCGGTACCCGTCGGCCCAGCCGGCGACGAGCATGACGGGACACTCGATCCGGTCGTAGCCGGGTCGCACCGATCCGTGTCGCCAGTACACACCGTCACGGTTCTCGCGCAGCCAGGTCAGCACCCAGGGCTCGTTGGTGGCAAGGCGACGGAGCCACTCCTCGCGCCACCCCTCTCCCCACACGGTGGGCGCGGGAGGCAGCACGCACATTGGCGTCATGTAGTGGCAGTAGTCGATCAGGTCGAGCAGGCGCAGGGCGCCACCGCGCCAGTGCACGTCGTCGGTCCAGCGATCGTCGCTGGAGTAGATCGCGCAGACCGCCTTGAGCGCCGGCGGGCGTTCGCAGGCGAGCTGGAGCGAGTTGAAGCCGGAGTACGACGTGCCGAACATCCCGATGCCACCGTCGCACCACTCCTGCGCGGCGAGCCAGGCGATGACCTCGACGAGGTCGGCTTGCTCCTCAGGTGGGTACTCGTCGGTCGCGTCGCCGGACGACGAGCCGGTGCCACGAACGTCGACCCTGCAGACGGCGTAGCCGAACTCGTCGCAGAGCCGCCGATAGCCGTCCGCGTACGACGACGTGAGGTCGTCCTTGCGGTACGGGAGCGCCTCGAGCAGGCAGGGCGCCACCGTGGGCGGGAGGTAGAGGGTCGCGGCGAGCTCGACTCCGTCGCGCATCCGGATGCGCACCTCACGCTCAGTCGCCAAGGCCGAGGAGCTTCCTGACGAGAGTCGCGTCGAGGCCCTCGGCGACGTTGCCGTCGCGCCCGACCGTCGTCGGTGACATCAGCATCGAGTTGAGGACCGACTCTTCGGCTGCGTCGACAACAGCCTCGAAGAGGTCGTCCAGGCCGCGCCCGGACACTCGCGCGCCTGCCTCGATGGCACCGTTCCGGTCGGTGCGCGCGGTGGTGGAGAGGCCGAGGAAGAT
>DATILB010000351.1:0-5624 GCA_035477015.1 Nocardioidaceae bacterium
AGAGCCATACCGAGAAGCTCGATGGTCGCGACGCAGAGCAGGATGAGCTTCTGCGGCACCCGGTCGGCCACGACGCCGCCCAGCAGCGCGGGCAGCAGGACGCCGACGGCGGACGAGGTGGCGACCACCGACAGCTGGGCCGGACCGCCACCGATCCGGATGACCTCCCAGACCTGGGCGACGACCCAGACGCCCGATGCGAACGTCGAGAGCACCAACGCCAGTGCGAGGCGTCGGTAGCCGGGATTGCGGAACGGCGTGAGGGCGCGTGGCAGGGACCGGCGCGTCGGCGCCAGCTCGGGACGTTCCATCCCGGGGGTGGTCAGCGGCTCGGACACACGACTCATCTCTCGAAAACTCTCCTCAGTCTCTCTGGATGGACCGACAATCTCGACCGAATTCATCGGTCCTCGGTAGCGTTCCGGCATGACCAAGAAGACGGTGCTCATCACGGGTTGCTCGACCGGTATCGGCCACGCGACCGCCGCCCGCCTCGCGGGTGCCGGCCACACGGTCTACGCCACCGCACGAAAGCCCGAGTCGCTCTCCGGCCTGTCTGGGTGCCGCACCCTCGCGCTCGATGTCAACGACGAGGAGTCGATGGCCGCAGCAGTCGCGAAGGTAGAGGCTGACGAAGGCGCCGTCGACGTACTCGTCAACAATGCGGGCTACAGCCAGTCCGGGGCGCTCGAGACACTGCCGCTCGAGAGCATCCGTCAGCAGTTCGAGACCAACGTCTTCGGCCTGATCCGGATGAGCCAGCTGGTGCTGCCGGGCATGCGCGCCGCGGGCGGCGGTCGGATCGTCAACATCGGCTCGATGGGCGGCAAGCTGACCTTCCCCGGTGGAGGGATCTACCACGCGACCAAGTACGCCGTGGAGGCGATCAGCGACGCCATGCGCTTCGAGGTACAGGGTTTCGGGGTCCGCGTGATCCTCATCGAGCCTGGCCTCATCACGACAGACTTCGCGAAGACGGCAGTCGCATCCGTGGGCGCCGTGGACGATCACGGTCCGTACACCCACTTCAACAAGGTGGTCGGCGCCGCGACCGAAGGCATCTACAAGGGCCCGATGGCCCGGCTCGGGGGTGGGCCCGACTCGGTCGCGAAGGTGATCGAGAGAGTGGTCGACTCCAAGCGTCCCCGTGCTCGATACACCGTGACGCCGTCCGCGAAGCTGGCCATCGCGCAGCGCAAGCTGACGCCGGACCGCGTGTGGGACCTGGCGATGCGCTCGACATTCCCCGTGCCGAAGCCCTGACGTCGACGGACGTTCACCACCCGGTTGACTGGGTTGGTCACGGTGAGGGCATGAGGATTCCACTCACTGTGCTCGGCATGATGGCGGGCTACATGGTCTGGACGACGAGCTTCGCCGGCGTCACTGCCCAGGTCGTCTCGGCGCTGAGCCTGTAGTTCAGCAGGCGTCCCGAGGGGGATGATGGGGGAGTGCGCTTCCTCAACGACTTCGAGCCGCCGTACGAACTGACCTACAGCGACGTCTTCATGGTGCCGCGGCGCTCGGACGTCGGCTCCAGGTACGACGTCGACCTCTCGACCAACGACGGCACCGGGACGACCATTCCCGTGGTCGTCGCCAACATGACAGCCATCGCCGGGCGCCGGATGGCCGAGACGACCGCCAGGCGGGGCGCGATCACGGTGATCCCGCAGGACATCCCGGTCGAGGTGATCGCTGATGTCGTGTCTTGGGTCAAGAGCCGGCATCTGGTGTTCGACACCCCGATCGTCCTCGACCCGCACCAGACGGTGGGCGAGGCGCTCGCGCTGCTGCCGAAGCGCGCTCATCGCGCCGGTTTCGTGGTGGACGACGGCCGGCCGATCGGTGTGGTCGCGGAGGACGACTGCCTCCGCGTCGACCGGTTCACCCAGGTCAGCCAGGTGATGACGGCACAGCCGATGACCCTGCCGGACACGGTGGATCCGCGCAAGGCGTTCGAGCTGCTGTCCGAGGCTCGGCACCGGCTCGCGCCCGTGGTCGATGTCGACGGTCGGATGGTCGGCGTACTCACCCGGACCGCTGCCCTGCGAGCCACGCTGTACGGACCGGCACTCGACGGTCAGGGACACCTACGGGTGGCTGCTGCTGTCGGCGTGAACGGCGACGTCGGGGCGAAGGCGGCGGCGATCCTGGAGACGGGCATCGACTGCCTCGTCGTGGACACCGCGCATGGCCACCAGGACCGGATGGTCGAGGCGCTTCGCGCCGTACGCAAGCTGGATCCCGACATCCCCGTGGCTGCGGGCAACGTCGTCTCGAGCGAGGGCGTCGACGAGCTGGTCGAGGCGGGAGCCGACATCATCAAGGTCGGGGTCGGCCCGGGCGCGATGTGCACGACCCGGATGATGACCGGTGTCGGCCGGCCCCAGTTCTCTGCGGTCCTCGAGTGCTCCGAGCGTGCGCGGCAGCTCGGCCGGCACGTGTGGGCCGACGGCGGGGTGCGGCATCCGCGGGACGTCGCGCTGGCGCTGGCGGCCGGCGCATCGCAGGTGATGATCGGGTCCTGGTTCGCCGGGACCTTCGAGTCACCCGGCGACCTGCACGTCGACGCCGACGGACGGGCCTTCAAGGAGTCCTTCGGGATGGCGTCAGCTCGCGCCGTCGCGAGCCGGACGAGTGCGGAGTCCGCCTTCGAGCGCGCCCGGAAGGGCTTGTACGAGGAGGGCATCTCGTCGAGTCGGATGTACCTGGATCCCGAGCGGCCCGGCGTGGAGGACTTGCTCGACCAGATCTGCGCGGGAGTTCGCTCGGCGTGCACCTACGCCGGCGCGAGATCTCTTGAGGACTTCCACGACCGGGCCGTCATCGGGATCCAGTCAGCGGCCGGCTTCCATGAAGGAAGGCCACTGCCTGCGGGCTGGTAGCCATCGGCCACCAGAGGGGGGTGTTACTTGCGAACGAAGTTCGTGACGGCGACCCAGGCGTGCAGGTTGTCGTCCCAACGAATCGACACACCGGACTGCCTGGCCTTGGAGGTCAGGATGTTCCCCCGGTGCCCGGGTGAGTTCATCCAGGCATGCACCAGGTCGACCGGTCGAGCACCGTCGTAGATCTTCGCGAGGTTCTCGTTGGCGTAGTTGGCATTGCAGGCGTCCAACAGTCGACCCAGGTCGCTGTGCGCGAACTCGTCCGTCGCCGTGAGGTGACTAGACCAGCGTCGTGCGTAGCCCTGGGCGCAAGCTGTGGGCCGCAGCCGGTTGAGACCATTGGCCTCGCGCCGGTTGTTGATCAGCCACAGCAGCCGCCTGTTGTACTTGGCCTGCCACGAGTCGGCATCGGGTCGGTCACTCTTCATGACCAGTGCCGAAGCGCTCGGAGCAGTGGTGGAGGTACCCACCATCAGTCCCACTGCCATTGCCGCAGCTAGGGCTGCGGCGCCCGCACGTGTGCGGGGTCGTGCGTCATTTCTTAGCATTTGACCCCTCCCAAGGTCACTGATATTGATCCGACCATATTGAGGTTGTTGGGCCGATGTGCCCGTTTTCGCAAAATCTGAATCATGTTCATGGAAATCACCCGAACGGCCTATAGGAGTGACCCATGTGACCAGTGAGCCTCGTGTTATGGCATTCACGTTGGTCGAGTCTCCGGGCGGAAACAGGGTCGAGTACGGCGATCGCGCGTCGTACTCCTTCAACCAGGCGGGCTTTCTTGTCGTCGTGACGGATGAAGGCGTACGGCTCACGTACGCGCACGGCGGATGGCACCGCGTCGAGGACGTGCCTAAGACAGGTTGGTGAGCGGCGCCAGCGCCAGAACGTCCTCGGCGGCGGCGAGATCGGGCAGCGCTACGAAGATCGTGGCTATCCCGCGGGCGAACAGCGCCCGGTAGCGCTCGGCAGTCTGCTCGACGGTCGCTGCATGGTGCCGCTCTGCGTACGTCGCCGCAGTGCGGTTGCCGCGCAGGCGCTCGACTCGAGCCCACACGTCGTCGCGGTCCCGCCCGACCACCGGCAGGTCCAGCACCGTGACGGCGACGTCGCGCCCGGCCCTCTGGCAATGCTCCTCGAAGACCGCGAGCTTGTGGTCGAGCACGTCAGTGGTGGGCAGGTTGCATGCATCGCCGAGCTCAGCCGCGATCCGTAGCGTGCGACGCTCGCCCTTCCCACCCACGATGATCTGCGGCTGACCCACCGGACGCGGGTAACAAGTGGTCTCGGGGAGAGTCAGCACCTCGCTGTCGTAGGGCTTGGTGCCCTTGCTCCACAGCGCGCGCATCGTGTGGATCGACCGCTCGACCTCGTCGAGCCGGACGCGTGGAGGAGGAAAGGGCAGCCCGTACGCCGCGTGCTCGCGCTCGAACCACCCGGCGCCGATCCCGACGAACGCGCGCCCGTTGCTCAGCACGTCTAGCGTGGCGACCGTCTTGGCGACCACCCCACCCGGGCGGAACGTGGCCGGCGTACACAGGGTGCCGAGGCGCAGCCGGGTGTCGAGTCCGGCGAGCATCCCCAGGGTCGTGAATGGCTCAGGGATCGGCTCCCAGGCCCGGTCGACCTGGGGGATCTGGATCAGGTGGTCCATGAGCGCGATGCCACCGAACCCCGCCTCGTCCGCGGCGAGCGCGATGCCCCGAAGCCACCCGGCCGGATCGTCGCCCCACGGGAAGCGGGAGACCTGGAGCACGACGTTGCGCTCAGGCACCTCGCTTGCGGAGGGCTGCGGCTCAGGGCGCTGCACCGGTGTCTCGCCCCCGGCGAGGGTCACCACCTGGTCCCAGGGCTCATCGCGCAGATCGAGGTCGCGGACCCGCTTGAGCTGCCCGGCCAGCGCCGGCGCGGGCACAGGCCGGTCCCGGGCGGCATTGCGCTCACGACAGAGTCGGTCGGGCGTCTCGAAGACCACCGCGACGACAGGCAACCGCCCGGACGCTGACGCGAGGTACGCCGAGCGGCGGGCTGGGTCGAGCCCGAGCGTGTCCACGACCGTCGTGAGCCCACGGCGTGCCCGCGCTGCGACGATCTGGTCGAGCAGTCGGAACGCGTCGTCCGACGCGTCAAGGTCGTGCCGGCCGCTCCCGACGACTCCGCGCAGGTCGTCCGAGGAGACGATCTCCTGTGCTCGGTAGCGCTCGGCAGCCCAGTGCGACTTCCCTGAGCCAGAGGCACCGATGAGGACGACCAGAGCCGGGTCCGGGATCGCGGTCACAAAGCCTCCACGACGACCCCGCCGAAGTGCGCCTCGTCGATCCGGCACGGATGCTCGGCCACCCAGCAGCGCTTCGTGGCTGTCACCTCGGCGCAGATGTCCGAGGTGCCCGCGAAGTGCGCGACGAACCCACCGCTCATGTGGGTGTTCGACCCGGTCACACGACGCCCGTCCCGGTCCGCGGTGCGCCCGTAGCAGGTGTCGCAGACGGATCTGGGATACCGATCCTGGTGAAGGGCGGGCGCGGCGCAGAGCGGACACAGGTGGGTGTAGCGGCGCTGCTCCGGTGGCGCGAGCAGGAAGTCCTCGGCGGCCAGAACCCGCAACGGGTCGATGGGGGAGCGGCCGAGGTGGATCCGGAGGTACTCCGCGTAGTCGAGATCGGCCGGCCCGAGCGGCAGGCCGAGGTCTGCGACCGTCGTCCTGTCCTGCATCGCGGCCACGGCCGCTTG
>DATILB010000352.1:0-1859 GCA_035477015.1 Nocardioidaceae bacterium
AACCGACCCGGGCGCGCGGTCTGCGGACCTTGGAGCTGTTCTGCGAGGGGGGTGGCACCGGCAACCTCACCCTCCCCAAGGTGACCTCGTCCGCGCAGGTTCGTGCGATGGTGCTCGTCTGCGACCGGCTGGGGATCGACCGGTTCGAGATCCAGGTGGAGACGCCTCAGTCGGTGACGAGGATCGACGAGATCATCGCCGCTGCCGACGGTCGCTGCTCGGGCCTGCACTACGGGACCTACGACTACTCGGCGTCACTGGGCATTGGGGCGGCGTACCAGAGCCTCGAGCACCCAGCCGCCGACCATGCCAAGGCCGTCCTGCAGGTGGCCGCCGCCGGCACCGGCATCTTCCTGTCCGATGGCTCCTCCAACGTGCTGCCGGTCGGGTCGGGTCGCGCGGATGCGTGGCTACTGCACGCCCGTCTCGTACGCCGGTCGCTCGAGCGCGGCTTCTACCAGGGCTGGGACCTGCACCCCGCCCAGCTGCCCAGCCGTTTCCTCGCCACCTTCGCGTTCTACCGGGACGGCCTCCCGCTCGCCCTCGAGCGACTCGGGGCGTACGTCGCCCGCCGCGACTCCGGCTTCCTCGACGAGCCCGCAACGGCGGTCGGCCTGGCCGGCTTCGTGCTGCGTGGACTCGACTGCGGAGCGGTCGACGCCGACGAAGTAGGTATTGACCTCACCGACCTGAATCGACTCGCGCGGAGGCGCTCGTGAATCTTGCCGAGTTCAACGCCGGTCCGTCGGAGGAGGTGACCGCCGCACTTCTCGCCTGCGCCGACGTACCCGTGTGGGCCGCCACCGTCCGCGACGCCCGCCCCTACCCCGACGAGTCCGCGCTCTTCCACGTGGCCGACGAGCTCGCGCAGACGTGGACTGCCGACGAGGTCGAGAGGGCACTTGCGGCCCACCCCAGGATCGGTGAGAGGGCAGAAGGGTGGTCGCGCGACGAGCAGTCCGGGGTCACTCCCGGAGACGAGCTGGTCGACGCGAACCGTGCGTACGAAGCCCGCTTCGGCCGCGTCTTCCTGATCTGTGCGACCGGGCTGTCCACCGAGGAGATCCTGGCCTCGGCACGAGCGCGCCTCGAGTTCGACGACGAGACCGAGGCAGAGGTCGTGAAGGACGAGCTGCGCAAGATCGCCCTGCTCAGACTGAGGAAGGTGTTAGCGCCCTGAGCCAGAAGTCCGCCACCAGCCTCCGCGGCCCAGGCACGCACCTCGCCGCGTTGTCACTCCTCGACGATGCTTCGCATCGCCTTCGTCGCTCCGCCTTGCGATGCACGCACCTGGACCACGGATGTTGGCCCCGGACCTCTGACTCAGGACACTAGACAAATGACGACGCTCTCCACGCATGTGCTCGACACCGGCAGTGGCCGACCAGCGTCCGGCGTACCGGTGCGGCTGCTTCGAGGCGACGAGGTCCTGGCGCAAGGGGTCACGGACGCCGACGGCAGGATCGGCGATCTCGGGGACGTCCAGCACGGGTCGTACCGGCTCGAGTTCGACACGTCGGCGCACTCCGACTTCTTCCCCCTCGTCGAGATCGCCTTCGTGGTCGGGGACGACCGACACCACCATGTGCCGCTGTTGCTGAGCCCGTTCGCCTACTCGACGTACCGGGGGAGCTGACATGCGGCTGGGACCCAACAGCTACGGCAAGGCGGAGAACCGCGTCGTCCGCATCTACCGGGACACCGACCGGCACGAGCTACGCGACCTCAACGTCTCGTCGGCCCTCCGAGGACGCTTCGAGGACGCGCACACCGTCGGCGACCAGAAGGACGTGCTGCCGACCGACACCCAGAAGAACACCGCGTTCGCGTTCGCCAAGGAGCACGGGGTGGGCGCCATC
>DATILB010000353.1:0-3665 GCA_035477015.1 Nocardioidaceae bacterium
ACGAGATCCGAGAGCAGCTGGTCGAGGATGTCGTTCATCAGCGTCCCTTCCACTCAGGAGAACGTCCGTCGCGGAAGGCCTGTGGGCCCTCCTGGGCGTCGTCGCTCAGGTAGACCGGCTCCCAGATCCGCTCGGCCTCGACGAAGGCCTCGGCCAGGGAGTGCTCGGCGACGAGTTGCACGGTCTGCTTGGCGGCGCGGACCGAGAGCGGGGCGTTGGCTGCGATCCGCTCAGCGAGCCGCTGCACAGTGCTCTCGAGCTCGTCGGCAGGAACCACCTCGTTGACCAGACCGATCTCACGGGCACGGGCCGCGTCGATCGGGTCACCGGTCAGCAGGATCTGCATCGCGACGCGCGGTGGGATCATCCATGGGAGGGGTGCGGCCCATGGTGCTCCGCGGCCGACCTTCACCTCGCTGATGCCGAACTTGGCGTGGTCCGCCGCGACCGCGAGATCACAGGTCTGGGCAAGCAGGAAGCCACCGGCCAGTGCCACACCGTTGACCGCCGCGATCGTCGGCTTGAGGACCTCGATGTTGCGGCCGAACTGCGGAACGAAGTCGGGTGGCGGCACGCGCAGCGCGTTGTCGGCCATCTCCTTGAGGTCACCGCCGGCGCAGAAAGCCTTGCGGCCCGCGCCGGTGAGCACGAGCACCTTCGCGTCGTCGTCCTCGTTGAAGCGGCGCGCGCCGGCGAACAGTCCTTCACGCACCGCTTTGCTCAGCGCGTTGTGGGCCTCGGGTCGGTTGATCGTCAGCCATGCCACCTCGCCGCGCAGCTCGTAGGTGACGACCTCCGTGACGACCATCGTCATGACGGCTCCTCTACCACCGCGAGCACGGCACCGAGGTCCACCTGCTGCCCCGCAACGACACTGATCTCAGTGACCACTCCGTCGGTCGGCGCGGAGACGGTGTGTTCCATCTTCATCGCCTCGAGGACCAGCAACGTGGTCCCTGCCGTCACCTCCTGGCCGACCTCGACAGCGACGCGTACGACGCTGCCGGGCATGGGTGCCAGCAGCGAGCCGGCGGCCATGCGCGAGCCCGGCTCCGGGAAGCGGGCCTCCTCGACGAGGGTGGTGGCTCCGAGGATGCTGTCCACGAAGAACGTGTCGCCCACGTGTCGCACGGTGGCGGTACGACGTACGCCGGCGACCTCCAGGTCCACCAGGTCGTGAGTGGCGGAGAGGAGGCGGACCTCAGGCAGCGGTGCGCCGTTCACCAGGACGTCGAGCCCGGCGCGGGAGCGGCGGTACTCCACGTGCGCCTCGTCGCCCTCGACGGTGAAGACTGCTTCCTGGTAGCCGCTCGGCACGTTGCGCCAACCCGACGGAAGCGTGGGCAGCACCTTCGAGCTCGACCTCCGAGAGGCCTGCGCGGCCAGAGCTGCCGCAAGCGCGTGGACGGCCGCAGCTTCGGGTGCGCGCGTCGACGCGCAGAGTTCAGCCGGGTCGTGGCGGCTCAGATAGCCGGTGTCGATCGTGCCTGCTGCGAACTCCGGCTCGCGCAGGATCCCCACCAAGAGCTCACGGTTGGTCACTACGCCGTGCAGTCGGCTCTCGGCCAGGGCACGAGCGAGAGTACGACGGGCGTCGTCACGCGTCGGTCCGTGCGCGATGACCTTGGCGAGCATCGGGTCGTAGTTGACCCCGACCACCGAGCCCTCGGTGACGCCTGCGTCGACGCGGATCCCCGGCAGTGCGGGGACCGAGAAGCCGTGCACGGTTCCGGTCGCCGGGAGGAACCCTGCCGGTACGTCCTCGGCGTACAGACGGACCTCGATCGCATGGCCGCTGACCGACGCGGTGATCGCCTCGTCCGGCAGCGGCTGACCCTCGGCGACGAGGAGCTGGAGTCGGACCAGGTCGAGCCCGGTCACCAGCTCGGTGACCGGGTGCTCGACCTGAAGGCGGGTGTTGACCTCGAGGAAGTAGAAGCGTCCGTCGGAGCCCATCACGAACTCGGCCGTGCCCGCGCCGACGTACCCGATGGCCTTGCCGGCCGCGATCGCCGCGGCCCCGAGCTCCTCGCGCAGTGCGTCGTCGACGACCGGCGACGGAGCTTCCTCGATGATCTTCTGGTAGCGACGCTGGATCGAGCACTCGCGCTCGAAGAGGTGCACGACCGTGCCCTGGGTGTCCGCGAAAATCTGCACCTCGATGTGGCGCGGCCCGTCGAGATAGCGCTCGAGGAAGACGGTGCCGTCACCGAACGCCGTCACCGCCTCACGGCGGGCACCTTCCACGGCTTCGAGCAGCTCGCTGGACTCACGCACGATGCGCATGCCGCGACCGCCGCCACCGAAGGCAGCCTTGACGAGGACGGGGTAGCCGATGTCGGACTCGACGCCATTGGCCAGAGCCGGACCGTCGATGGTCGCGTCGGTGCTGATCGTGATCTGCGGCAGTACCGGTACGCCGGCCGCCGCCATGATCTTCTTGGCCTCGATCTTGGAGCCCATCGCGTCGATGGCCTCCGGTGGCGGACCGACGAAGATGACGCCGGCCTCAGCACAGGCGCGGGCGAAGCCGGCGTTCTCCGAGAGGAATCCGTAGCCCGGGTGGATGGCATCGGCACCCGTGGCGCGAGCCGCCTCGAGGATCAGGTCACCACGGAGGTAGGTGTCGGCCGGTGCCGAGCCGGGAAGGCGAACAGCCTCGTCGGCCTCGTGCACGAACAGCGCATCGGCGTCCGCGTCGGAGTAGACCGCGACGCAGGCGATGTCCATGCTCCGGGCAGTCCGGATCACCCGGGAGGCGATCTCGCCACGGTTGGCGATCAGGAGCTTCTTGATGGTTGCCATGGGTTCTGCTCTCACATTCGGAAGACGCCGTAGCCGCTGCTGCCCTCGATGACCTGGGAGTGCGCGGCGGACAGACACATGCCAAGGACCGTGCGGGTGTCACGCGGGTCGATCACGCCGTCGTCGTACAGGCGGGCGGTCGTGAAGAAGGAGTGCGACTCCGCCTCGATCTGCTCCTCGATCTGGCGCTTGCGTACCTCGTCGGCATCGACGTCGAACTCCCGACCGGCCGACTCCGCGGCCTGGCGCCCCACGATCGACAGCACGCCCGCGAGCTGCTGGGCACCCATCACGGCGAGCTTGGCGTTGACCCAGCTGAACATGAAGCGCGGGTCGAACGCGCGGCCGGACATGCCGTAGTTGCCGGCACCGAAGGACGCGCCCATGTTGATCGTGATGTGCGGGACCTTGCTGTTGGTGACGGCGTTGATCATCTTGGCGCCGTCCTTGATGATCCCGCCCTGCTCGTAGGACTTGCCGACCATGAAGCCGGTGCAGTTCTGGAGGAAGAGGAGCGGCACGTCGAGCTGGTTCGCCAGCAGGATGAACTCGGTGCCCTTCTTCGCCTCCTCGCTGAAGAGGATGCCCCGGGAGTTGGCGAGGATCCCGACGGGATAGCCGTGGACCGACGCCCAGCCGGTCGTCAGTGCCGTGCCGTAGCCGGGCTTGTACTCACCGAAGCGCGAGCCGTCCGCGATGCGCGCAATGACTTCGCGCGGGTCCACGGGGACACGGAAGTCGGCAGCGGCAATCCCGAGCAGCTCGTCCTCGTCGTACAGCGGTGCGTCGGCGGGCATGCTGGGTCCGGGGCCGTGCTTGCGCCAGTTGGTCTCGCCCATGATCCGGCGGCCGATACGAAT
>DATILB010000354.1:0-12454 GCA_035477015.1 Nocardioidaceae bacterium
GCCGAGGGCGACGTGACGTTCGCGAAGACCGGAACCACGGCCCCCAACACCGGAGCATCGCTGCTCGAGCAGGCCGAGGCCGCGGGCCTCACCCCTGAGTTCGGCTGCCGGATGGGCATCTGCTTCTCGTGCGTGAAGAAGAAGCCCGAAGGCACCGTCAAGAACATCCTCACTGGCGAGGAGTCCAGCCTTCCCGACGAAGAGATCCGGATCTGCGTGTCCACTCCCGTCGGCAACTGCTCCGTCGACCTCTGACCACCACCCTCACAAGCCACACAAGGAGAAACTCATGACTCTCATGGACGAGCGCCCCATGCTCGACACGGACACCGGCACTGTTGGGAAGTACACGCGCACCCGCTCCAGCGGCAAGCTCACGCCGGAGGAGATCGAGTCCTTCGGCGCCGAGCTGGACGCCATCCGGCAGAAGGTCGTCGGCAAGCTCGGCGAGGAGGACGCGGCGTACATCCGCAAGGTCGTGAAGTACCAGCGTCGCTTCGAGGTCGCCGGCCGCGCGCTCTTCTACCTGCCGCCGGCCTGGCCGCTCGCAGTTGCCTCCCTGTCGGTCAGCAAGATCCTCGACAACATGGAGATCGGCCACAACGTCATGCACGGCCAGTACGACTGGATGGGCGACCCGAGCCTCTCGAGCCGGATGTTCGAGTGGGACACGATGGCCCCCAGTGAGAACTGGAAGTACGGCCACAACTACATGCACCACACGTACACCAACATCCTCGGCAAGGACCGCGATGTCGGCTACGGCATCCTCCGCATGGACGAGGACCAGAAGTGGCGGCCGTACTACCTGGGCAACCCGGTCTACGCGCTCTTGCTGATGACGTTCTTCGAGTGGGGCGTGGCCCTGCACGACCTCGAGACCGAGAACATCATGAACGGCACCCGCTCCTGGGAAGAGACCAAGAAGGTCGGCAAGCCGATTCTGAAGAAGATGGGCAAGCAGACCCTCAAGGACTACGTGCTCTTCCCGCTGCTCACCGGCCCGTTCTTCCTCACCACGCTGGCCGGCAACGCGGTGGCCAACCTGGTCCGCAACATCTGGACCTTCAACATCATCTTCTGCGGGCACTTCCCGGCGGGCGTTGCGACGTTCACCGAGGAGGAGTCGGAGAACGAGACCCGTGGTCACTGGTACTACCGCCAGCTGCTCGGCTCGGCGAACATCACCGGCGGCAAGCTGCTGCACGTGATGAGCGGCAACCTGTCGCACCAGATCGAGCACCACCTGTTCCCGGACATTCCGGCCCGCCGCTACCCGGAGATCTCGGTCGAGGTCCAGGAGATCTGCGAGCGCTACGGCCTGCAGTACAACAAGGGCCCACTGCACAAGCAGCTCTACACCGTGGCCAAGAAGATCGTCCGCCTCTCGTTCCCCACGGGGAAGCGCGAGACGCCCGTCACGCCGTGAGCGCTGAAGACGCTGCCTGAGAGCCGCGTCACGTTGTACGGCGCTCGCCAGTGAGCAAAGACTGGAATTGCACCCACGACAAAGGAGTCGAGCAATGACATCACCAGCAATGGCTTCCTACGGCGCCCCGCCCCGGCCGGACGTCACCGAAGCAGCCGCACGACTCGCCGAGCTGAACGCCTTCCCGGGTGCCAGCAAGAGCGAGCTGAAGAAGATCGCGCTCGCCGGCCACACGGTGACCATCCGTGAGGGTTGGTCGCTGATGTGGGAGAAGACCCCCGCAGACAAGGCGTACTTCGTCCTGCACGGCAAGCTTTCCGTCCGGCACGGACACGACGAGTTCGCCCAGCTAGGCGAGGGAGACCTCGTCGGCGAGATGGCGATCGTCCACCACCAGCTCCGCAACGCGACCGTGGTCGCGGCGACGGACCTGGAGGTCCTGCACTTCACCACCGAGGCCGTCGAGGCACTCCGTTCCACCGTGCCGGCCTTCGCTGAGGCAGTGGAGCGGACGGCCGTGTCGCGCCTGGTGGGGTAAGGGCCGTCACGTTGCGGCTCGGCTTCGGACAACGGAGACTGGACGCATGAGTGAGCAGCTGAGCAAGACGGAGATCGGCAAGGACGCGGTCGAGAGCACGCTCGACGCCGCGGCGGACACCGTCGCCAAGGTGACCACGATCGTCACGCATGCGGTGCGCGACGTGGCGCGGGCGCTCGGCGAGTTCGGTACCGAGGTCTTCGAGATCCGGGACGCCGCCAAGAAGGCGTCCGACCGCGACTGATGCAACAAACAAGAAGGGCCGCCCTCGGGCGGCCCTTCTGCGTTGCTCGAGCGGTCAGGCCGGCGGAGCCACTGACTCCCCGTGGAGCGTGCGGAACGTGTACGCCGCACCCAGCAGGACGATCGGCACGGCGGCCAACAGGCCGACCAGGCAGAGGATCGCGCCGGCGATGATCACCAGGAACCCCAGCACGTAGAACAGGAGCGTCTCGCCGAGGTGGGACGTCGTGAACTGGAAGCTGGCCTTCACGGCGTCCATCGGCGCGAGGTTCTTGTCCACGACGAAGAACATCGTGAACGCCGTGAGGAACCCGGCCACGATCCCCGGCAGGTAGCAGAGCAGCGTGCCGACGAAGGTGATCGCCGACACGATGAACGCGGCCGTGATGACATTGGGCTTCGTCGCCCACGCGAACACGTCGCCGACCGACGCGGTGCGACCGTCGACGACCTCGAGCGCCGCCTTGATCAGGCCGGCACCGAGCGCCCCGGCGAGCAGGCTGATCACGAAGCCGGCGAGCGCGGCGCCGAAGAGGCTGGCGATGAATCCTGGGCCACCGCAGGACACGGTGAACTGCTGGCCGGCGATCGTCGAGGTGCACTCGTCGGTGGCCAGCAAGGTCGCACGCAGGATGATCTGCATGATGATCTCGGCCACGATGATGATGGCCAGGACGACCAGCACGGGCACCAGCAACTGGCCTGGCGCCTTGGAGAACTTCGCCCAGCCGTAGCCGATCGCGCTGGGGGCGCTGTAGCCGCCGCCACCGACGGGCGGAGCGGCGTAGGCCGGCGGCGGGGGTGGCGGAGTGCCGTAGCCCGCGGGCGGGGGCGGGGGCGGCGGTGGGGGTGGCGGTGGCGGTGGAACGTCGCCCGGCGGTGTCGGCGGGTCTGACGGCGGTGGGGTCTGGTCACTCATAGCTCACGCCCTCCTCGTTTTTACTTACTTGGGGAGCCTAGGGGGCTATACCCACTAGCAGGCGGAGCGACGCCGATCAAGAAAAAGTCAGGCTTGACTGTTTGTTTGTTTGGGTCCACGATGATCGGGTGACGTCGTCCGCCGCACCCGCACGCGTTCCCCAGGAGGAACGCACTCGCGCCATGCGCCAGCGACTTCTCGACGCCACCATCGAGTGCCTGGTCGAGAAGGGCTGGAGCGGTACGTCGACGACGCTGATCTCCGAGCGGGCAGGCGTGAGCCGGGGGGCTCAGCTGCACCACTTCCCGACCAAGAACGACCTCGTGATCGCCGCCATCGAGGAGCTGTGGAACAAGCGGGACGCCGAGTACCGCACGGCTCTGGGCTCTATCCCCGCTGGACCCGAGCGGGTCCGGCACGTGGTGGAGGTGCTCGGCGAGCAGTTCTCGAGCGTGATGTTCGAGGCGGCCCTCGAGCTCTGGGTTGCCGCCCGCAGCGACGCGGCTCTGCACGCGGCCGTCGCCGACCTCGAGCGAAAGCTCGGCCGGGCCAGCCACCGGCTGACCGTCGACGCCCTCGGTGTCGACGAGTCCGTGCCCGGCGTACGCGAGCTCGTGCAGGCCACTCTCGACCTGGTCCGCGGCCTGGGCCTGGCCAACACCATCACCGACGACACCGCTCGTCGCCGCAAGATCCTCGACCAATGGGCGACCACCCTCGACGCCGCACTGAAAGGGCTCTCCTTATGAACAAGCTCGACGAGGTCCTGGCTGACCTCGCTGCCGAGGGGGACCAGCTCGAGTCGCTGGTCAGCACCCTCACCGACGACCAGTGGCGGGCCCAGACCCCCGCAGAAGGCTGGGACGTCGCGACCCAGATCGCACACCTGACCTGGACGGACGAGGTGGCGGTGATCGCCGCCACCGACAAGGAGGCCTGGGACGCAGGCATCCTCGAGGCGCTGGTGGACCCGGTCCACTACGTCGACAACGCGGCACTTGAGGCGGGCAAGGCTGATCCGGCCGACCTGCTCGCTCGATGGCGAGCCGCCAGGCCGTTGCTGGTGAAGACACTGCGGGAGTACCCCGAGGGCGAGAAGCTGCCCTGGTTCGGCCCGCCGATGAGCCCGACCTCGATGGCGACCGCGCGCTTCATGGAGACCTGGGCGCACGCGCTCGACGTCTATGAGACCTTCGACGCCGTACTCGCGCCGACCGACCGCGTGCGGCACGTTGTGTTCCTCGGGACCATCACCCGCAAGTACGCCTTCGTGATGAACGGCCTGCCGGTGCCGGAGGAGGACGTCCACGTCAGCCTGACGCTGCCGAGTGGCGCACTGTTCGAGCACGGCTCGCCTGACGCGACCAACACGCTCCGCGGGTCGGCGTACGACTTCGCGCTGCGCGCTACCCAGCGCCGCCACCGCCACGACCTCGACCTGGTCGCGACCGGGCCGATCGCCGACCAGTGGATCGACATCGCGCAGGCCTTTGCGGGGCCTCCGGGCTCGGGAAGGGTGGCTTCGGTATGACTCTCAGGATCGCGAACTGCAGCGGCTTCTACGGTGACCGCCTCACCGCCATGCGCGAGATGATCGAGGCTGGCCAAGAAAGTGCACAGGTCGATGTCGTCACCGGTGACTACCTCGCCGAGCTCACGATGCTGATCCTCGGCAAGGACCAGCTGAAGGACCCGTCGCTCGGTTACGCGCGCACCTTCGTCAAGCAGGTCGAGGACTGCATCGAGCTGGCCCTGGAGAAGGGGGTCAAGATCGTCTCCAACGCGGGCGGCCTCAACCCGGCTGGGCTGGCCGAGAAGCTGCAGGACCTCGGGGCCAAGGTCGCGTACGTCGACGGCGACAACCTCGTGGCGCGGGCGGACGAGCTGGGTCTGGGCAAGCCGCTCACTGCGAACGCCTATCTCGGTGCCTTCGGCATCGCCTCGGCGTTGCAGCACGGCGCCGACATCGTGGTGACCGGTCGCGTGACGGACGCGTCGGTCGTGGTGGGCCCGGCGATCGCGCACTACGGCTGGTCGCGGGACGACTTCGACGCATTGGCCGGCGCGGTGGTGGCGGGTCACGTGATCGAGTGCGGAACCCAGGCGACCGGTGGCAACTTCAGCGGCTTCCGCGCGCTGTGGGGCAAGGGTCTCGACCTGCGGCCGCTCGGCTTCCCGATCGCCGAGGTCGAGGCCGACGGGTCCTGCGTGATCACGAAGCACGAGGGCACGGGAGGCGCGGTCACCGTCGACACCGTCACGGCTCAGCTGGTCTACGAGGTGCAGTCGACGCGCTACTTCGGCCCTGACGTCACCACGCAGCTCGACACCATCTCACTGGACCAGGTCGGGCCTGACCGAGTGCGCATCTCCGACGTGCGCGGCGAGGCACCGCCTGCCGAGACCAAGGTGTGCGTCAACGTGCTGGGCGGTTTCCGCAACCAGGCCGAGCTGGTCCTCACCGGACTCGACATCGACGCCAAGGCGGATTGGTTCCGGATGCAGCTCGAGGCGGCGTTCGAGGGCAACCGCCCCGAGTTCGTCGACTGGGCACTCGCCCGGACCGACCACGAGGACGCGTCGACCGAGGAGGCCGCCAGCGCCCGGCTCCGCGTCGTCGTCCGCGACCCCTCACCGGACCGCGTCGGCAAGGGCTTCACCGCACCTCTGGTGGAGCTCGCCCTCGGGTCGTACCCCGGCTTCACGATGACCACCCCGCCGATGCCGGGTACGCCGTACGGCGTCTACCAGCCGTACTACGTCGCGCAGGACACGGTGCCGCACGTGGTGCACCACCACGACGGGACCGTGGAGTCGGTTGACCCGCCGCCGACCACCGGTGGTCGAGCAGCGACCGGAGCGCTAGCGGAGGCCGCGTCCGTCGAGACCTTGGAAGGTGACGTCACCTCATTGGTCTCGACAGACGCTCGCCAGCTCGCTGCTCGACCACCTGGGGTCACCCGCCGCGCGCCGCTCGGGACTTTTGTTCACGCTCGGAGTGGTGACAAGGGGGGCGACGCGAACATCGGGCTCTGGGTCAGCGAGGGTCGCGCCGACCGGGCCGAGTGGCTGCTGTCGACGATCACCCCGGACGTCGTACGCGCGCTGGTGCCGGAGGCCGAGGACCTCGAGATCGAGGTCTTCGCACTGCCGAACCTGCGTGCGGTGAACGTGCTGATCCGCGGAATCCTCGGCGAGGGTGTCGCAGCGAGCAGCAGGTTCGACCCGCAGGCCAAGGGACTCGGTGAGTGGGTCCGCAGTCGGTACATCGAGATTCCCGAGGAGCTGCTGTCATGAGCTACTGGTCCGCGGAGCAGCAGGCGCTTCAGGAGACGGTGCGTACGTTCGTCGATCGCGAGATCACGCCATACCTCAGTGACTGGGAGGACGCGAAGGAGATCCCGAGGTCGCTGCACGAGTCGGCGGCGAAGCAGGGGCTGTTCGGCGTCGGCGTACCCGAGGAGGTCGGCGGCGACGGCGGCGACGGCAACGACGCGCTCGCCATGCAGGAGGCCTACTTCGAGGCAGGGGCCAGCAGCGGCCTGATGGCCGGGCTTTACACGCACGGCATCGCGCTGCCGCACATCGTCGCGTCGGGCAACCAGGACCTGATCGACCGCTACGTGCGGCCCACCCTGCGCGGCGAGAAGATCGGGTCACTCGGCATCACCGAGCCGGACGGTGGCTCGGACGTCGCACGGATCCGCACGACCGCCGTACGCGATGGTGACCACCTCGTCGTCAACGGCGCGAAGACCTTCATCACCAGTGCAGTTCGTGGCGACTTCGTGACGACCGCCGTACGCACGGGAGGCCCGGGCTACAAGGGCATCAGCCTGCTGGTGATCGACAAGGGCACGCCGGGCTTCGAGGTCACCAAGAACCTCACCAAGATGGGCTGGCACTGCTCCGACACGGCTGAGCTGAGCTTCACCGACGTACGGGTGCCGATCGGGAACCTCGTGGGCGAGGAGAACACCGGTTTCATCCAGATCGCCGGTGCGTTCGTCTCGGAGCGGCTCGGGCTCGCCGTACACGGCTATGGCATCGCGGACCGAGCGTTGAAGCTGACGGTCGACTACTGCAAGCAGCGCGAGACCTTCGGCAAGCCACTGATCGCCAACCAGGTGGTGCAGCACAAGCTCGTCGAGATGCACCGGGCCGTTGAGGCAGCCCGCGTCTACACGCGTGAGGTCACCCGCCGGTACGTCGCCGGCGAGATGCCCCTCGTCGAGGCGCTGCACGCGAAGGCGCTCGGCGTCGAGGCCAGCCGGTTCTGCACGGATGAAGCCGTCCAGCTGCACGGCGGCATGGGCTACATGCGCGAGGTCGAGGTCGAGCGCCACTACCGCGACCAGCGCATCCTCGCCATCGGTGGCGGTGCCACCGAGGTGCTCAACGACCTGACCGCGAAGCTCCTGGGGTGGAACTCATGACCACAACCGACGTCTCGGCCCCTCCTGAGGGGACACAGCTGCCGTCTCGGCGAGAGGCCATGCTGCTCAAGCTCGCTTCACTCGATGAGGAGCACGCCAAGGCGGTCGCCGGTGGCGGGGAGAAGTACGCCGACCGGCACCACCAGCGCGGCAAGCTGCTCGTGCGCGAGCGGATCGAGCTGCTGATCGACGAGGGCTCGGCGT
This sequence comes from Nocardioidaceae bacterium, assembly GCA_035477015.1. Lineage (GTDB taxonomy): Bacteria > Actinomycetota > Actinomycetes > Propionibacteriales > Nocardioidaceae > SSC3. The sequence continues at coordinate 7,770 of DATILB010000354.1, forward strand.
TCCTCGAGCTGTCGCCGCTCGCGGGTTGGGGGTCGGACTTCACCGTCGGCGCCAGCTGCGTCACGGGCGTCGGCGTCGTGGAGGGTGTCGAGTGCATGATCGTCGCGCACGACCCGACGGTGAAGGGCGGGACGCTCAACCCCTTCTCGCTGCGCAAGCTGGGCAGGGCCGCGCAGATCGCCGCGGAGAACCACATGCCGACGATCAGCCTCGTCGAGTCCGGTGGTGCCGACCTGCCGACGCAGAAGGAGATCTTCATCCCGGGTGGTCGCGGCTTCAGGGAGCTCACCCGGGCATCCGCCGCGAAGCGGCCGACGATCGCGCTCGTCTTCGGCAACTCAACGGCCGGCGGTGCGTACGTCCCGGGCATGAGCGACTACATCGTCATGGTCAAGGAAGGTGCGAAGGTCTTCCTGGCCGGCCCGCCCCTGGTGAAGATGGCCACCGGGGAGGAGTCGGACGACGAGACCCTCGGCGGCGCGGAGATGCACTCGCGCATCTCCGGCCTCTCCGACTTCCTCGCCGTCGACGAGCAGGACGCAATCCGGATCGGTCGGCGCATCGTTGCCAGGCTGAACTGGAAGAAGGCGATCGACCGCACCGAGCCGTTCCGTGAGCCGGACGCCGACATCGAGGACTTGCTGGACCTGATCCCGGCCGACCTCAAGGAACCGTTCGACCCGCGCGACGTGATCGTGCGGATCTGCGACGGCGCCGGTCCTGGCAACGAGGTCTCGTTCGACGAGTTCAAGCCGCTCTACGGCAGCTCGCTGGTGGTCGGCTGGGCGAAGATCCATGGCCGCCCGATCGGCATCCTCGCGAACGCCCAGGGCATCCTCTTCTCCGAAGAGGCGCAGAAGGCGACCCAGTTCATCCAGCTGGCGAACCAGAGCAACACGCCGCTGCTCTTCCTGCACAACACCACCGGCTACATGGTCGGCAAGGAGTACGAGCAGGGCGGCATCATCAAGCACGGCGCGATGATGATCAACGCGGTCAGCAACAGCACGGTCCCGCACCTCACGGTGATCATGGGGGCGTCGTACGGCGCCGGCAACTACGGTATGAACGGTCGCGCGTACGACCCGCGCTTCCTCTTCACCTGGCCGAGCGCGAAGTCCGCGGTGATGGGCCCCGCCCAGCTCGCCGGCGTGCTGTCGATCGTGGCACGCGCGGCGTCCGAGTCGAAGGGCAAGCCGTACGACGAAGAGGCCGATGCCCAGATGCGCGCCTATGTGGAGCAGCAGATCGAGGAGCAGAGCCTGCCCTACGTGATGTCAGGGATGGTGTACGACGACGGGGTCATCGACCCACGTGACACCCGCACCGTCCTGGGGATCTGCCTCTCCATCATCGACAACCAGCCCATCGAGGGCACCGACCGCTTCGGCGTCTTCAGAATGTGATGGGGCTATGACGATCAAGAGACTCCTTGTAGCCAACCGTGGCGAGATCGCGCGCCGGGTCTTCAAGACCTGCCGTGACCTCGGCATCGAGACGGTGGCGATCCACTCCGACGCCGACAGCGGCATGCCGTTCGTGGCTGACGCCGACTTCGCCGTACGACTGGCCGGCAACACGCCTTCCGAGACCTACCTCGACCACGCGCTGGTGCTGGCCGCGGCTGCGAGCAGCGGGGCGGACGCGATCCACCCGGGCTACGGCTTCCTCTCGGAGAACGCCGAGTTCGCCCGCAAGGTGGCGGCGGCCGGTATCACCTGGGTCGGCCCGTCGCCTGATTCGATGGACAAGATGGCGACCAAGGTCGAGGCCAAGCAGCTGATGGACGCGGCCGGTGTCCCGGTCCTGGGCGAGCTGACCCCCGACCAGATCACCGAGGCCGACCTCCCGGTGCTCGTGAAGGCGAGCAGTGGCGGCGGTGGCCGAGGGATGCGGGTCGTCCGCGACCTCAGCGAGCTGACCCTCACGGTCGAGCTCGCTTCCAACGAAGCGGCGAGTGCGTTCGGTGACCCGACCGTCTTCTGCGAGCCGTACGTCGAGAACGGTCGGCACGTCGAGGTCCAGATCGTCGGCGACACCCACGGCAGCGTGCTGGTGGTCGGAGAGCGTGACTGCTCCCTGCAGCGCCGGCACCAGAAGGTGGTTGAGGAGGCGCCCGCGCCCGGTCTTTCCGACGAGGTCCGCAAGGCGCTGCACGAGGCTGCCCGCACGGCCGGTGAGGCGATCGGCTACGTCGGCGCCGGAACAGTGGAGTTCTTGCTGGACGGCGACCGGTTCTTCTTCCTTGAGATGAACACCCGCCTCCAGGTCGAGCACCCCGTCACCGAGTGCGTCACGGGGCTCGACCTGGTCGCGCTCCAGGTCGCCGTGGCCGAGGGCGGCACCGTCCCGGACGTCACACCCGCGGTCAACGGCCACTCCGTCGAGGTCCGGCTGTACGCCGAGGACCCGGCCAACGGCTACCAGCCGCAGAGCGGCGTGCTCACGGCGTTCGACCTGCCCGGTGTACGCGCCGAGTTCGAGAACCCGTCGACGTACGGGATCAGGCTGGACTCCGGTGTCCAGGCGGGCAACGAGATCGGCACGTTCTACGACGCCATGATCGCGAAGGTGATCGTCTGGGCGCCGACCCGCGACGAGGCGCTGCGGCGGCTCGCGGGTGCCTTGCAGAAGGCGACCATCCATGGCCTGCGGACCAACCGCGACCTGCTGGTTAACCTGCTGCGCGACCCCGTGCTCGTGGGCGGCACCATGCACACGACCTACCTCGACACCGTCGACCTCGCGCCGCTGGCCCGGGGCGGGTACGACGAGGCGGGGCTCGCGCTTGCCGCGCGTGCTGCGGTGCTCGCTGATCGGGAAGCCATCCACCGAGCCGCAAAGGTGCAGAGCGGTACCCCGACGGGTTGGCGCAACGTCTTCTCCGGAGCGCCGACGACTCTCCTCTCCCACGGCGACCAGACGCTGGCCATCACCGGCGAAGGCGACGCGGTCGTGGTGTCGGTGCGGGCCGACGAGGTGGTGCTCGAGGACGGTGGCGTTCGGCACACGTTCCGCGTCACTCGCGCGGGTGCCCAGATCGACGTCGACTCGGCTCTGGGCCACGCAGCCTTCGTGAAGCAGCCGCGCTTCACCGACCCGAGCAACCAGGTGGCCACCGGCTCGCTGCTCGCTCCCATGCCAGGCAGCGTCGTGTCGGTCAATGCCGCGGTCGGCGACGCGGTGAAGACGGGCCAGGTCGTCCTCGTCCTCGAGGCGATGAAGATGCAGCACAACGTCACAGCGCCGTACGACGGCGTCGTCAGTGAGCTCGACGTGAAGGTCGGGCAACAGGTTTCGGCAGGAGAAGTCCTTGCCGTCGTTGAGGAAGAGGAAGCATGACCACCACCGCATTCAGCGAGCCGGAAGAGCGCCTGGCCCTTCGCGAGGCCGTTTTCAAGCTGGCCAACAGCTACGGCCACGAGTACATGGAGCGCCAGTGGCGAGCCGGTGAGAAGACCACCGAGCTCTGGAAGGACATGGGCAAGAACGGCTACCTCGGCGTCTCCATCCCCGAGGAGTACGGCGGTGGTGGCGGCGGCATCGCCGACCTCGCCGCTGTCATGGAGGAGGTCGCTGCCGCCGGGGCACCGCTGCTCCTGATGGTCGTCTCGCCTGCGATCTGCGGCACGGTCATCGCCCGCTCGGGCACCGAGGAGCAGAAGCAGCGCTGGTTGCCTGGCATCGCCGACGGCTCGATCACGATGGTGTTCGCGATCACCGAGCCGGACGCCGGCTCCAATGCGCACAACATCACGACCACTGCTGCCCGCGACGGCGACGAGTGGGTGCTGAACGGTCAGAAGATCTACATCTCCGGTGTCGACGAGGCGCAGTCGATCCTCGTCGTTGCGCGGACCACCGACGCCAAGACCGGCAAGCTCAAGCCGTGCCTGTTCGTCGTACCGACGGACGCAGCCGGGCTCACCGCGACCGACATCCCGATGGCCTTCGCTGCACCCGAGAACCAGTTCACGCTGTTCCTCGACGACGTCCGGCTCCCGGCCGATGCGCTCGTCGGTGACGAGGACGGTGGCCTGATGCAGTTATTCGCGGGTCTTAACCCCGAGCGGATCATGGGCGCTGCGTTCTCCAACGGTGCCGCCCGGTTCGCGCTCGACAAGGCGGTCGCCTACGCCAAGACCCGCCAGGTCTTCAAGGAGGTCATCGGTGCGCACCAGTCCATCCAGCACCCGCTGGCCAAGGTGAAGATCGAGCTCGAGATGTCGCGGCTGATCCAGCAGAAGGCCGCCGCCCTGTACGACGCGGGCGACGACTTCGGTGCGGGCGAGCTCGCCAACATGGCGAAGTACGCCGCTGCGGAGGTCGCCTGCAACGCCACGGACGCTGCCGTTCACACGCATGGCGGATCGGGCATGACACAGGAGGTCGGCCTGGCCAACCTGCTGCTCGCCGTACGCGTCGGTCGCATCGCGCCTGTCTCCCGCGAGATGATCCTGAACTTCGTGGCCATGCACTCGCTGGGCCTGCCGAAGTCGTACTAGGTCTCGACAGACGCTCGCTTCGCTCACTGCTCGACCACCAGGAGAGACATGACTGAGCTCGTCCACTACGACGTCGCCGACGGCGTCGCAATGGTCACCCTCGACAGCCCGCACAACAAGAACGCCCTCTCGAAGCAGCTCGTCACCGAGCTGTTCGAGCGGCTCGAGCGCGCGCAGGAC
>DATILB010000355.1:0-12069 GCA_035477015.1 Nocardioidaceae bacterium
GGCTCAAGCTGGAACAGTCCAACTACGAAGGCCCCACGGGCATCGTCGGGGTCTTCCAGGACGCGTGCGTGAAGAACGACATCCCGGCGGTCTCGTTCTGGGCCGCTGTCCCCCACTACGTCGCTCAGCCGCCGTGCCCCAAAGCGACCCTCGCGCTGCTCGGCCAGCTCGAGGACCTGCTTCAGATCAGCATCCCGCTCGGTGACCTGGCTGAGGAGTCGCGCGCCTGGGAGCGCGGCGTCGATGAGCTCGCCAGCGAGGACGAGGAGATCGGCGACTACGTCCGAGCTCTCGAGGAGACGCGCGACACCGCCGAGCTCCCCGAGGCCAGCGGCGAGGCGATCGCCCGAGAGTTCGAGCGGTACCTCAAGCGTCGCGAAGACGATCCCGACTGACCGTCAGAGCAAGATGCCCAGCCGGGCGTCGATCACCTGACGGATGTGCTCAGAGCCGCTGCCGTCACCGTGGTGCCACCCCGCGGCCCAGGCGTCGATAGCCGAGAGTGCGGCGGGCGCGTTCAGGTCGTCGCTGAGGGTGTTGCGTACGGCGACTCGGATCTGGTCCGCAGCGTTCTCTGAGGCGCTGGGCAGGGCCTCGCGCCAGAGCTTGAGCCGCGTCTCCGCCCGCTCCATCTGGTCGTCGGTCCACTCCCAGTCCTGCCGGTAGTGGTGGGCCAGCAGGGCCAGGCGGATGGCCTGGGGGTCGCGACCCTCTTCACGTAGCTTGGAGACGAAGACGAGGTTGCCCTTCGACTTCGACATCTTCTCCTCGCCGTACGCGACCATGCCCGTGTGCACGTAGCTCTGGGCGAAGGTCAGGCCGGAGAAGGCGGCCTGCGCCTCCGAGGCGCTCATCTCATGGTGCGGGAACTCCAGGTCGCGCCCGCCACCTTGGACATCGAAGTTCTCGCCGAGCTCCGTCAACGCGATCGACGAGCACTCGACATGCCATCCGGGCCGACCGGGGCCGAACGGCGATGACCATGCCGGCTCCCCGGGGCGGGCGGCCATCCAGAGCATGCAGTCCAGCGGATGCTTCTTGCCGGGCCGCGTGGGGTCGCCACCGCGGTCCGCGAAGACGCCCAGCATCGACTCCTCGGAGTACTGCGACACGGTCCCGAACCTGCCGTCGGCATGCACTGAGAAGTAGAGGTCGCCGTCCAGCTCGTAGACGACTCCCCTCGCCTGCAGCTGCTGGATGAGCTCGATGACCGCGGGGATGGACTCCACTGCGCCGACGTACGCCGCTGGAGGGAGCACCCGCAGCGCGTGCATGTCCTCGCGAAAGAGCTCGATCTCTCGATCTGCCAGCGCTCGCCAGTCCTCACCGTTGGCGTTGGCCCGCTCGAGCAGGGGGTCGTCCACGTCGGTGACGTTCTGGACGTACCGGACTTTGTGACCAGCGTCGAGCCAGGCTCGGTTCAGCAGGTCGAACGCCACATAGGTCGCGGCGTGGCCGATGTGCGTGGCGTCGTACGGCGTGATGCCGCAGACGTAGATGCGGGCAACGCCGTTCTCTGGCTTGGTCAGCTCGACTCGACCCGAACGAGTGTTGTGCACGCTGACGGCAGGTCCGGGGCCCAGGTGTTCCAGGCTCGGAACGTCGACCGCCTCCCATGCACGCATGGCAGGACTCTAACCGGCTGGCTCACACCGCCGGACGGCAACATCCGAACCCGCGACTCGGGTCAGAATGCCGGCCACGGAATCGCCGGCCACTCGCCTGACGGCACCGGCATGCGTCCACGCGCGAGGAGTCGTCGGCAACGGTGCTCGAACGCCACGACCTCGTCCTCGTGCAGGAGCTCCTCGAGCCGACTGCGGAGCACCTCGTCTGCCAGAAGCTTCTCTACACATGCTCGATCGTCGGGCACCAGCGGCTCGTCGGCCCAGCCCCAGAGAACCGTGCGGAGCTTGTCGTCGACGTGGAAGCAGACACCGTGGTCGACGGCGTACCGATGCCCGTCGGCCATCGCGAGAACGTGCCCGCCCTTGCGGTCCGCGTTGTTGACGAGCGCGTCGAACACCGCCATCCGGCGCAGCGGCTCCGCGTCCTCGTGCACCAGTGAGACGGGGCGCTCCTCCCCGTCGTACGCATCGAGCACCCGGCGGTAACCGCGGGGAACCGCCCCACGGCGTACGACGTCCACCGGGTCGTGACCCGGAACGGCCTCCTGCCACCACTGGACCATGCCGACTCCCGCCGGTCCCTCGCGGAGCACGGTGAGAGGCACGAGGCTCCAGCCGAGCGCCGCGCTCACCGCATACGCCGCTACCTCACGGGCGGCCAGGGTGCCGTCGGGGAAGTCCCACAAGGGACGCTCACCGGTCACCGGCTTGTAAACGCACTGAGCGACTCTCCCCTCGAGCTCGACGTCCGCAAGGAAAGTGGCGTTCGAGGCCGGCATGATCCGGCCCTTGATCAGCAGCGCCCCCTCGGTGAGGAGACGTTCGTCCGGGGTCAGAGCCGGGTCCTACGGAAGCCGTTCGCCCGAGGGCAAAGGTGGCCGGATGCGTCAAGGGGACTACCGCAGAAGGGACAGGGCGGGCGACCCGCCGAGACGATGTCGAGGGCTCGCTTCGAGAAGGCTCGGGCCAGCCCGGCGGTCAGCCGAACCGTGAAGACCTCGTCGTACTCCGGCTCCTCGATGGCAAGCGAAGGCTCGGCCTCGCCCTCCTCCAGTTCCGGCTCGACGAAGGGGAACACCTCCACGACCACGCGCTGGTCACCCGGGTCCCACGAGAGAGTCATCGTTCCTGCACGGAACTCCTCCACGATCGGAGTCTCGAGCGGGTCGGTGTCCATCAGGTCCACCGGCGGCACCGCCGGGATGACGGACTCCTCCTCGTCGGTCCGCATAAGCTCGTCCAGGAGGTCGTCGATGCGCTCGGCGAGGACCGAGACCTGCTGCTTCTCGAGAGCGACCGAGGTCATCCGTGCGCCGGCTCGTGCCTGGAGGAAGAAAGTACGTTCGCCGGGCGGACCGACCGTCCCCGCGACGAACCGCTCAGGCGGGTCGTAGGAGTGCACCACGGTCATGGGCCGAGCCTATGCCGACGGCCCAGCGCCACCGCCGACGACTGCGTCACCGCGCCGACCACGTGGGCTCTTCGTCTGCGGCCGCGCACCGAGGTGCGCGAGGTCGCCTTCCTTGGAGTTCATGGTCAGGACGAAGGGACGCAGCGGTGAGTAGTGCACCACCGACAGGCTGCCCGGGTCGACGACGATGCGCTGGAACGCGTCGAGGTGCATCCCCAGCGCATCGGCAAGGACCGCCTTGATGGGGTCGCCGTGACTGCTCAGCAGCCACACCGCCCCGGAACCGTGCTCGGCCTCGATCTGGGCATCCCAACGGCGTACGGCGGAGACGACGCGCGCGCTCATCTTCGCCATGGACTCACCGCCGGGGAAGACGACCCCCGCCGGATGCGCCTGGATGGTCTTCCAGAGTGGGAGCTTGACCAGATCCTTCATCGACTGCCCGGTCCACTCGCCGTAGTCGACCTCGGCCAGGTCCCGGTCGGTGCGAACGGCGACGCGAGCCGCCTGGGCCTTGCTGATGTGGCCGGCCGTCTGCCGGCACCGATCCATGGGGCTGGAGACGATCGCGACCAGCGGGACACCCGAGACCCGGATGCCCGCCGCAGCCGCCTGCTGCTCGCCCACCTCGTCAAGGTGCACGCCCTTGCTTCGTCCGGCGAGCACGCCGCCCGTATTCGCGTTCGTCCGGCCGTGTCGAGCGAGGATGACCGTTGCCATGAGCGTGAGCCTAGGGCTACGTAGCGGTGATCACGCTGCCGGCGAGGAGCCCGAGCAGCACGAGGCCGAGGCCTACGCGGTAGGGGACGAACGCCCCGATGCTGTGATGCGCCACGAACTTCAAGAGCCACGCCACCGAGGCGTACGCGACCAGGAAGCTCACCACGGTGCCCAGCACGGCCGGCCCGACGCCGATACCCGACACATCCTTGAGCTCGTAGAGGCCAGCCGCTGTGAGTGAGGGGATGCCGAGGAAGAAGGCCATCCGCGTTGCGGCGACCCGGTCGAGTCCCTGCAGGAGGCCGGCAGAGATGGTCGCCCCCGACCGCGACACTCCCGGCACGAGCGCCACGCACTGCACGGCGCCCATGACCACGGCGTCCTTAAGCGTCAGGGCGTTCTCGCCGCGCTCCTGGCGTCCCGACCGCTCCGCCCAGAGCATGACTCCGCTCCACACGACCAGGGCTGTCGCCACGACCCAGAGAGATTTGAAATCGCCCTTGATGAGGTCCTTGGCCGCGAATCCGACGATGCCGATCGGGATCGAGCCGACGATGATGTACCAGCCCATCCGGTGGTCGTACTCGCCCCGGTGCTCCGGCTTCACCACCCCGAGCGCCCAGGCCCGGGCGATCCGGGCGATGTCGCGCCAGAAGTAGACCAGGACGGCGGCGATGGCGCCCATCTGGATCACCGCTGTGTAGGCGCCGACAGCGCGGTCGTCGATCGGGAGCCCGAGCGCCTTCTCCGCGATCATCAGGTGCCCGGTACTCGAGACCGGCAGGAATTCGGTGAGCCCCTCCACGATGCCGAGAACGACTGCCTCGAAGTAGTTCATGGGCCCTTCCGGTCGCGGTCGATGTGCGCCCGCAAAGCGTACGGCGTACGGCGAGGCGCCGCCGGACCGGCGTACCCCCAGGGTTACCGTTTGCCCATGCAGCAAAGGTTCCTGGGGCGCACCGGCCTGAAGGTGTCACGCCTCGGTCTCGGCACGCTCACCTGGGGACGGGACACCGACGAGCATGAGGCTCGTGACCAGCTCAAGGCGTTCGCCGAGGCCGGCGGCACGTTCATCGACACTGCGGCCGGGTACGGCGACGGCGCCGCCGAGGAGCTCATCGGCACGTTGATCGGCGATGTCGTCAACCGGGACGACATCGTGCTGGCCACCAAGGCCGGGGTCTCGCGTGGTCGTGGCTCTCGCGAGGTGAACGTCTCCCGTGGCGCACTGATCAGGACGCTGGACTCATCGCTGCGTCGTCTCGAAGTCGACCACGTGGATCTCTGGCAGGTGCACGTCTGGTCCGACGACGTGCCCTGGGAAGAGACCCTCTCTGCGCTCGACCACGCCGTGACGAGCGGGCGCGCGTCGTACGTCGGCGTCTCCAACTACACCGGCTGGCAGACCGCCCAGGCAGCCACCTGGCAGCGAGCTGTCCCCGGGCGAGCCCCCCTGGCCAGCACGCAGGTCGAGTACTCCCTGCTGAACCGCTCCATCGAGGCGGAGATCATTCCGGCTTGCCAATCCCTTGGGGTGGGTGTGCTGCCGTGGTCGCCGCTGGGTCGCGGAGTGCTCTCCGGGAAGTACCGCACCGGCACGCCTGCGGACTCGCGCGCCGCGTCGCCGCACTTCGCGAACTTCGTCGGCTCCTACCTCGACGAGCGCTGCGCGCGGATCGTCGAGGCGGTGGCTCGAGCCGCCGACGGGCTGCAGTGGTCCCCGCTCGAGGTGGCCCTCGCCTGGGTGCGCGACCGGCCCGGTGTGACCGCTCCGATCCTGGGTGCGCGCACGGCCGCTCAGCTCCGTGGCTCGCTGGCCGTGGAGGAGTGCGAGCTACCTCCGGAGATCGCTTCTGCATTGGACGACGTGTCGTCCGAAGGCGTGCTCTCATAGGGCTATGAGTCGGTCACCCCGGGCAGCCTTGCGGTCCGGGGTGGAGTACGAGTTCGAGCGGCTGACGCTCCCCCGCGACTTCTCGCGCAACTTTGTGACGCGTCTGCTTACCGACCGCGCCGAGTACGGCGGCTGGGAGCTCGAGCGTGTCCGCATCCTTCCGGACGGCACCCGCAAGGTCGTGCTGCGGCGCAAGATCATCCGACAGCAACGCCCGACGAACGTCGCTTAGACGTCCGCCGGGCGCGCTTTGTCGCGTGAAGCGGTTGCTCAGGCCTGGGACAGGTCAGGCTTGCGGCAGCTGTGCGTGATCTCGACCAGGCACAGGTCGTCGCCGGGGCCGCCGAAGCCCTCGTCCTTCTTGCCCTTCTCGCCGTAGAAGCGATCGTCGCCGCCGCGGCCGTAGAAGGTGTCGTTGCCGCTGCCGCCGTAGAAGACGTCGAGGCGGCCCACCCGGCCCTTGAACACGTCAGCGTTCTTCGTGCCGGTGATCCGCTCGGCGCGGAACACGTAGAAGGGGCCCTTGTCCTTGTCCGTCGTCCAGAAGCCCTTGCCGGTGTCGAGGTCGAGCGTTACACCCGAGTCGCCCTGCTGGGCCTGCAGGGTTACACCGTCGCGGCCGGGGCCGCCGTTGACGTAGCCCGCGTCCACGATGCTGAAGATGTCCGGGCCGCGCTGGCCGTAGACGTGGATGTCGCCGTTTCCGCTGAGCACCGCGGTGTCGCGCTCACGGCCGAGGTACGCCGTCACGTTGCCGGCGAGGTTGAGCAGGTCACGGCCCCAGCCGGTCCGGACGACCGACTCACCGGACGCCTGGACGTAGTCCGGCCCGTTGTAGGTGCGGATGCGGTCGTTGCCGAGGAGGCCCTGGAACTCGTCGCCCTCGGGGGTGCCGGTGAAGATGTCGTTGGCGTTGGTGCCGGAGAAGCGCTCGACCGTGGTCACCTTGCCGTTCCCGGTCGGAACGGAGTACTTGCCCTTGGCTGCGTCGATGTTCACGCCGACGGCGCCGCCCTCGGAGCCGGCGAAGTCGACACGGTCACCCTTGCCGGGCCCACCGTCGAGGTTGTCGCTGCCGCCGACGGGTGCGATCCGGTCGTCGCCGGCGCCGCCCCAGAGCACCTCGTTCGAGACGCTGCCGGTGAGCGTGTCGGCACCAGCCTCGCCAAAGACACGCGAGCCACCGGTGCCCTCCTCGAGCCTGATGATGTCAGCGCCGTCACCGCCACAGATGGTGTCGTTACCACCGTTGCCGTCGAACCAGTCGTCGCCGGCACCAAGGTGCACGACGTCGTCCCCGGGCGTCCCCTGCAGGAAGAGGTCATCGTCGTCGGTAGCGCTCAGCGTCACCGGCTTCCCGTCGCAGGTCGACGGAGGCGCTGCCACGGCGGGCATGGCGACAAGGACGGAGGCGCTGCAGACAGCAAGCACGCTCGTGGCCGCGGTGAGCGGTCGGATGGTTCGCATCAAGTACCCCTAACAGACAGAGATGTCACTACAAGCGTAGGGAACCGGCATGGTTCCTGGAACCACCTACGACGTGACCTTGCTAACTTTAGCAAGCACCCCTCGCCGACGTACCTGACCCGGACAACTAGGTCCCACAGCGAACTATGGCAAGCGGTGTAGGAAGTCGTCCAGCACCCGGGCACCGAACTCGAGGGACGCCGTCGGCACGCGCTCGTCGATGCCGTGGAAGAGAGCGGTGAAATCGAGGTCCGGTGGAAGGTTCAGCGGAGAGAACCCGAAGCACTGCATGCCAAGCCTGGCCCAGTGCTTGCCGTCCGTGCCGCCACTCATCAGGTAGGGCAGCACCATCGCGTCCGGGTCGGCTGCGAGCAGCGAGGCGCTCATGGCCTCGACGACGTCGCCTTCGAACGCCGTCTCGAGCGCGCCCTGGTTGCTGACCCAGTGGACGTCGATTCCTTCCCCCACCAGGTCCGCAAGGGTCGTGAAGAACTCGTCCTCGTAGCCGGGCAGGAACCGTCCGTCGACGTGAGCGACCGCCTCACCCGGGACGACGTTCACCTTGTAGCCGGCCTCGAGCATGGTCGGGTTGATCGTGTGCCGAAGGACGGCGCCCAGCATCCGGGAGGCAGGTCCGAACTCATCCACCAGCGACTCGGCGTTCGCGGGTGTCGCCTCGGTGCCCGCCAGCTCGGCCACCGCGGCCAGCAGGACGCGCATGGTCGGAGTGAGCTGCACCGGCCACTCATGCTGCCCCAGCCTGGTGACCGCTGCCGCGAGCCGGGTGACGGCGTTGTCGGGGTGTCGCATCGAGCCATGCCCGGCATGGCCGCGTGAGGTGAGGCGCATCCACGCCATGCCCTTCTCCGCAGCCTGGATCAGGTAGAGCCGCCGGTCGCGGACCGTCGTACTGAAGCCGCCGACTTCCCCGACCGCGACGGTGCAGTCGTCGATCAGGTCAGCGTGGTGCTGCACCAGCCAGTCCGCTCCCTTGTGGCCACCCGCCTCCTCGTCTGCCGTGAAGACCAGCGCGATGGGTCGCGTCGGGACGACACCCGCTCGTGCCCGGGCACGGACGAGGGACAGGACCATCGCGTCGAAGTCCTTCATGTCGACGGCTCCGCGACCCCAGAGGTAGCCGTCCTGGATCTCCCCGGCGAAGGGGTCGATCTGCCAGTCCTCTGCCACGGCCGGCACGACGTCCAGGTGGCCGTGCAGGAGGAGAGCCTCCCCCTCGGTGCCACCCCAGCGAGCCACGACCGTCGTACGCCCCGGCTCGGACTCGAAGAGCTGTGACTCGATCCCCACCTCGTCCAGCAGGCCCGCGACGTACTCGGCGGCCTTTCGCTCGCCCGGGCCGCTGTCATCACCCGGGTTGGTCGTGTCGATCCGGATCAGGTCCCGGCAGATCTCAACGACCTCGGCGCTGGGGTCGTAGGTCGGGGTGTTCATGCCGTCATCCTCGCACCCCACCGATGTCGGGTTTGGCTGCCGTCTTTGCTACAGTTACCGCCGCGCTCCCCGCTCACACGGATCCGTCCTAGAGTGGTGGGCGATCACCTTGTCCGGGTGGCGGAATAGGCAGACGCGCTAGCTTGAGGTGCTAGTGCCCCAAAAGGGCGTGGGGGTTCAAGTCCCCCCTCGGACACCAACAATGGCTATAGCTGGTCACTCGCCAAAACAGCAAATATCGGCCACCGCCCTGGCACGCCCTTGAGCTCGCGACGTCCGCGCTCCTCGAAGCTGTAGAGCGATCCCGCGAGGATTCCCTGCACCGTGTGAGACACGAGCACCTCACCAGGGGCCGCGAGAGCCATCACACGAGCGCCGACGTGAACGTTGACGCCACCAACGCCGCCGTCGGTCCGCCGTTCGACCTCGCCGAAGTGAATGCCGGCGCGAATCTCGAGCGAGAGGTCGGCGAGCGCTCGATGCAGGGCCCGGGCGCACTCAATCGCCTGCCGGGGTGCTTCGAACGTGGACAGAGAACCGTCGCCGGAATGATCCGCCACGTTCCCTCCGAACAGTCCGACCTGCTCGCGCAGCGTGGTGTCGTGCATGTCCAGCAGGGCGCGCCAGGCGGCGTCCCCCAGTCGTGCCGCTTGGCTTGTGGAGCCGACGATGTCGGTGAAGAGCACGGTCGTGAGGATGCGGTCCTGCTCCACGCCATGTCGGTGTCCGGTCACGAACTGCTCGATGTGGTCGAGGATGAGATCGGGCGCCTCCCAGTACGGAGAGGCGTCAGCCCCGGGCAGCTCGATGTAGCGTGCGCCCTCGATGTGGTCGGAGACGTAGCGGGCCTGCGCCGGGAGAACCCACTTGTAGTCACGCCGGCTCATCACCAGCGTTGGCGCGCGAATGCCGGGAAGGACGGGCCGGGCATCCATTCTCATCTGGTACGCGAAGTTCTCGGCGGAGCTCTTGGGTGAGCCGGTCGCTCGGAAGAACTTCGACGCCCGGGCCAGCGCGCGATGGTCGCCCTCGAGGCTCGGGTTCGCGGCGCGTGTCCAGGTGTCGCTTCCCCAGTACTTCCCAGCGAAGCCGAGGAACTGCTCGACCGCTGCCGGTGGCCAGCCCTCGGGATAGCCCGGTGCCTCCGTGAACCGAGCCCCGGTGTTCATCAGCACCAGGGCGGAGACGCGCTCGGGATAGGCCGCCGCAAACTGCAAGGCCAAGGCGCCACTGTCGATGAAGCCGACGATCGCCGCCGTCTCCGATCGCGTGGCTTCCATCACCGCCAGCAGGTCCTCCACCCAGTATTCCCACGCCTCGTGGCCGTCCCTTGGTCGGGCATCAGACAGGCCAGTGCCACGCGCGTTGAAGCGGATCAGCCTGCTGAACGACGCCAGTCGACGTAGGAAGCGTGCGCTTGCGGGATCCTCCCACTCGAGGTCGAGCTGCCCCCATTGACCGTGGGTACAGACGAGATCGATCGGCCCGTCACCCAGGACCTGGTAGGCGACGCGATCGTCACCGGCTGTGTATCGGGTTGCAGGGTTTGCGGTCACCGACTGTCGCCTCTCGTGCGGCCAGTCGCCCGTCGCTGGGCACGTCATTGATGCTTGCACGACCTGTCCGCGGGCTGCAACGCCTGACTCAGCGCCCCGCCGCTGTGGATAAAGTGAGGCCTTGGGGAGGGCGTGAGGAAGGGTGACCGCCGTGTACGACGACCAGGAGCCGCTCTCCGCTGCCCCGCCCACGCTGGACCCCCGTGAGATCTTGGCGGCCGTGCGCGGCCCGAATGCCGACGAGTTCCTGGCCGGCCTCAGCTGGGACGAGCGAACGATCGTCGCCGACGCGCTGAAGCGTGCCTTGGTGGACCACGAGCTCAGCGGCAGCTTCACGACCCCGGACCTGATGAGCGCGTTCCAAAGGGTCGGAGGCACGGAGAGCGAGCTCGACGCCGCCGTGCTGGGGACTGCCGCCGCACGCCGTGACCAGGTCAATCCGTCCGGCCTCGCTGTCGTCTGGGCACGGCTGATCCGCGTCGAGGAGACCCTCACGGAGGGTGAGATCCGCTCCTGGCTGGCGATCGACATGATCCGCGGCCTGGCCGCCAAGTCGGCCACCTGGACCCGGTTCACCGCGATCGAGCTGGGTGACTGGGCTAGGAACGAGCTCGCCACTCGAGCCGCGGATGCCCTCGCCCAACAGCTCATCGCCAAGCACCCGAACAACTCCGCCGCCGTACTGGCGCAAGCCATGCGAGAGGACCCGCACGGGGCGACTCGCCTCATGGGTCGGCTCGACGAGAAGACGGTCGTGACCCTCGCGAGCGCGGTGGTCGATGACGCTTCGCTCCCGACCGGACTGCGCCTGACGTTGGCGAGCCGTGCGGGCGAGGCGGTCAAGGCGCGGGCGCGCGCCATGGTCGTGCGTGAGCTCGACGTCACCGACGAGACGATGGCCGCGCTCTCCCCGGGTGAGGCTCCGGAAGCACGCGCAGCCAACGACCGCGAAGAGATGTCCCCCGCGACCCGACGTCTTGCCTGGTCCGTCGCCGGCGTGGCGTTCTTCCTCGGCAGCCTGCTGGGTCTCGGCTTCGGGCCGGGCTTCTTCCTGTCCGCAGCGATGTTCGTGATCGCCTGGTACATGGGACGCGAGCCCGAAGGTGACGAGTAGTCGTTTGTGACAGGGTTGCGCCATGGCCAGCCCGTTCCGAATCGCCTTCGTCCCGGGAGTGACTCCCGGCAAGTGGGTGCGGACCTGGGAGGAGCGTCGTCTCGGGCCGCTGGAGGCCTTCATGGTCGACGAGTCCGACCAGCGCGGCGTGCTCGAGGACGAGCGAGCCGACATGTGCTTCGTGCGGCTGCCCGTCGACCGAGACGGCCTCCACCTGATCCCCCTGTACGCCGAGAAGCCCGTTGTTGTCGTACCCAAGGAGCACCCGGCGACAGTCTTCGAGACCGTGACGGCGGCCGACATCGCGGACGAGCTCCAGCTGACGCTCTCCGAGGACCTGAACGCCAAGCAGGCGATCGAGACGGTCGCTGCCGGAACCGGTGTCGTGGTGGTGCCGATGTCCATCGCGCGGCTTCATCACCGACGTGACGTGGAGTTCGTCGTCGTGGAGGACCTGCCCGAGACGCAGGTCGGCCTGGCCTGGCGCAGTGACCGCGAGGACGACCGCTTCGACACCTTCATCGGCGTGGTCCGCGGCCGCACGGCGCGTAGCTCGCGCGGGTAGGCAGGGCACGTTGAGGACGCGCGACGAGATCCTGGCCTACGCCGCCGAGCACGGCCTACGCCATCTGCCGTTCCCGGAGCTCGAGCTGGACGCAACCAGCGGCGGCTACGCCTTCGAGAACCCCGAGGGTCACATCGTCGTCCTCGGGTACGACGGATCGTGGGCGGGCCACCTCCTCACCCCGCAGCACCCCACGCCGGAGTCCGTGGTCCGCAACTGGCTGGTCGCCTCCCGCCACCGCAACCGCACCCTGGTCCTCAAG
>DATILB010000356.1:0-2262 GCA_035477015.1 Nocardioidaceae bacterium
GACGTGTCTCAGGTTTCGTCGCCATCGGATGCGTCCGCCGGGCGGCCTGGCGAACGCGTCGACGGTCACGAAGTCCGGGCTGCTCATCGGTCCGCCAGGAAGGAGAGGACCTCGGGCACGAACTCCCGGTGGTACTGGAAGACGCCGCCGTGTCCTGAGTTGGGGTAGACGACCAGCTTGGCGTCGGGGAGCCGACGAGCCATGTCGGCGGAGTGCTCGCTCGCGACCATCAGGTCGTGGTCACCGTTGGCGACCAGGACGGGCGCCTTGATCACCGACAGGTCGTCGGGGGTATGAAGACCGCCGGTGGTGATGGCCCGAAGTTGGGCGACGGCCGCCTGCCGCGAGACCGGCCTGCTGCGGTCTCCAGTGCGCTCGGCGAGGCGAGCGAAGTACTCGTTTGCTGCCTTCTTACCCTCGGTGTTGCGGGGGAAGAAGAGGAAGTGGCGCGGGTCCTTGCGGGTGGCGAAGGCCTTGGCGTAGGCGCCGCCCACGATGAAGGGCATCTTCCAGATGCCGCCGCCACCGCGGGGACCGGTGCCGGCGAGCACCAGACGTCGGACCAGGTCGGGCGCCTGCAGTGCGACCATCTGCGCGACGGCCCCGCCAAGGGAGAAGCCGAAGAGGTCGACCTCGTCGTACCCGAGGGCACGGATGAAGTCGATCGCATCGGCGCCCATCTGCTCGAGGTCAGCGGGGACCTTGGAGCCGGTCGAGCCGACGCCGCGGTTGTCGAATGCGATCACGTGGTGCTGCGACGCCACGCCGTCCAGGATGCGTGGGTCCCAGTCGTCGAGCACAGCCGTGAAGTGATGCAGGAAGACCACCGGGACGCCTCCCGGGGTGCCGAGCTCGCGATAGGCGAACGAAGTGCCGCCGATGTCGATCGTCTTGGTAGGGGTGTTCGTCCAGGTGGTCATGGCTTCTTCCTTCGTGAGGGCGCTGCGGGGACGGCTACGGGAACGGTGGAGGGGCGGGTGTCGAGCCGGGCGAGCACGTCCAGGACGCGACGGTCGGAGGCGAACCGCGCGTCCAGGCTCGGGCCGAGGAGACCTCGCAGTGCCGAGACGGGTCGCCACAGGCGTGGGTGGATGACGCGGGGGGACCGGCGCTCGAGCCCGTCGGCGATGGCAGTGGCCGCTGAGTCCGGCGTGACGCGCTTGAGCATCGGCCTCGGCAGCGTCGAGAGCAGGTCGAGCACGACGTCGTCCTCGTCGACCCCCCGCTTGATCATGTCGGTGTCGACGAGCGAGAAGTACGCCGTGAGCACGGACACGTCGCGGTCGGCGAGCTCGACCCGCAGGCCGCGGCCGAGCTGCTCGACGGCGGCCTTGCTCATGGCGTAGGGGATCGTGCCCATCCCGTTGACGAAGGCGAACACCGAGCTGATCAACACGAGCTGGCCGCGGTTGCGGATCACCTCTTCCATCCCGGCGGCGACCGTGTTGACCGCGCCGATGACGTTGACAGCCAGCGTGGACTCGACGTCGGCGATCGGGGTGTTGCGCAGGGTCGCAGCCTTCGCCAGCAGGCCGGCGTTGGCGATCACGACGTCGACGCGACCGAAGCGGGCCACGGCCTGTGCTACGGCCTCGTCGAGCGAGGTCCGGGCGCGGACGTCGGCGACGCAGCCGAGCACACGGTCGCTCCCGAGGGTGGCTGCGAGCTCCGGCGTGCGGGGATCGATGTCGGCGATGACCACGCGCCCGCCGCGCCGCAGGATCTCGCGTGCGGTGGCGCCTCCGATCCCTCCGTTGCCGCCCGTGATGAAGACGACTTTGCCAGCGAGGTCGTAGGCCGCCCGAGTCACGCGACACCCCGCTTCGGCCGGAAGGCGACGCGACCGTTGCGGCGAACCATGGCCACTGTGGTGAGGAGCGCTCCCCGGTCGAGGTCTGGCTCGAGGCCCCGAGCGAGCCGGTGGAGCTGGTCGGTGTTCCAGCTGATGTTCAAGAACCCGTCGAGAGCCTTGAGATCGGTGAGCCGGCCCAAGAAAGCGCGCATTCCGGCCTTGATCTCGTGGGTCTCCAGGGTTCCTTCGCGCCCGTCAAGGATGCGCGCCGCAGCATCGGTTGCGGTCACGGTTGGCCGTGCGATGCCGACGAGGTCGCAGTCGCCGGCCCGCAGGGCGTCGTCCATGGCGCTGCGGCTGCGGAAGCCACCGGTGACCGCGATCGGCACCTCCCCCGCCTCTCGGCGTACGGAGCGCGCGTAGTCAAGGAAGTAAGCCTCCCGGGCACGGGTCGAGGACGCTGCGGAGCC
>DATILB010000357.1:0-14586 GCA_035477015.1 Nocardioidaceae bacterium
AGGCCGGCGATGTGCGTGTCGTGCGGGAGGTCGAAGCCGGCGACTGCGCGCTGCGGCGGCCAGTCGTCGCGGGTCACGGTCGTGCTGAGGATCCGCGCCTCGTCGAAGTCGCCGACGGCCGGGCTGGGCACGGCCGTGCCGACGTACAGGTGCCAGCCCTCGGGTGCCATCTCCGGGCAGATGTCGGTGAAGTTGGCGATGTAGGCCAGTCGGCGGCTCTTGGCGAAGCTGAGCATGCCCGGAGCTGCGATCAGCGGCTGCTGGCTGGCGAAGTTCACGGTGATCATCGAGCAGGGGCGATAGGCGGCGTCAACCGAATAGCCAGCGAGCTCGCCCGTGGCCCACGGGCCGACGTTGCTCACGACGACCGGCGCCGTCACCAGCTCCGTCGAGTTGTCAGAGGACAACTCGACGCCGACCACGCGACCGTCCTCGACCTTGATGGCGGTGGCGGTGGTGGAGAGGCGGATCTCGCCACCGTTCGCCTCGATGGCCTCGGCGAGCGCCTTCCAGAGGCCGATGGTGCCCTCGGGGTGGAAGCCGAAGCGCTTGAAGGCGCTCTTGCGGGTGAAGTAGGTGAGGAAGACCCGCGCCGGGAGCTCCTCCGAGCTCACCGCGAAGACCGAGGCGCACATGTTGCGGAAGATGCCGTGGACGCCTTCGTTCTTGGTGTACTTGCGGACCCAGTCCGCGGTGGACAGCTCGTCCTCGGGGAGGCCGCTGTCGTTGCGAGCAGCACCGATCCCGGTGACCAGCTTGGCGCCCGAGCGGGTGAGCTTGCCCATCAGCAGACCCCAGCCACCACCGGTGACGTCCACGTCCTTGCCGCCGATGCGGTAAAGGATCGGCGGGCTGGGCTCGCGGATCTCGAACTTCGCGCCGACCTCCTCACACGTCTGCTGCGTGATGCCGCCGCACTCGATGACGATGGCTCCGTCGTTCACCTTGAAGCCGTCGATGTCGGTCGTCGAAGCCCGGCCACCGACCTTGTCGAGCGACTCGACGACGAGGGTGCGGTAGCCCTGGTGGGAGAGGCGGGCGGCGGTGAAGAGGCCACCGGCCCCGGCGCCGATGACGACGGCGTCATAGGTGTTGGTCATGGGTGCTGCCTTTCAGTAGGAGCGGGGTAGGCCGAGGGAGTTCTGGGCGATGAAGTTGAGGACCATCTCCCGGCTCACCGGGGCGGTGCGCATCAGGCGCGTGACGAACCACAGCTCGGAGAGGCCGTACTCGTGTGCGAGGCCGTTGCCGCCGTGGGTCTGGATCGCCTGGTCGAGCGACTTGAGGGCGGCCTCGGACGCGGCGAACTTCGCGATGTTGGCGGCTTCGGCGACGCCCTTGCTGCCGGAGTCGAACTCGCGAGCACTGTGCATCGTCGCGAGCCGGCCGACCTCGACGTCGATGTAGCACTGGGCCAGCGGGTGCGCGACCCCCTGATGGGCTCCGATCGGCGCGGACCAGACCTGGCGCTCCTTGGCGTACGCCGCGGCCTTGTCCAACGCGTAGCGCCCGACGCCACCGCAGATCGCTCCGACGAGGATCCGCTCGGGGTTGAGCCCGTCGAAGACCGCCTTGAGCCCGTTGCCGACCTCGCCTACGAGCGCCTCGGGGCCGACCCGGACGTTGTCGAGGAAGACCGTGAACTGCTTGTCGGGCGACACGATGCTGGTCGGGATGTGCTGGAAGGTGAGCCCCTCCGCGTCGGTCGGGACCAGGAAGATGGAGAGCTTCTTCTTCTCGGGTGTCGAGTGGTCGGCGTCGCGCGTGATCAGCAGCAGCGCGTCGCACTGGTCGATCGCGGAGATGTAGTACTTCGAGCCGGAGATCACCCAGCCGTCGCCGTCGCGGCGGGCGGTGGTGGAGACGTTGTGGCTGTTGGATCCTGCGTCCGGCTCGGTCATGCCGAACGCCACCTTGCGAGAGCCGTCCGCGATCGCGGGCAGCCACTCCTTCTTGATGTCCTCGCTCGCATGCGCCGCCAGGATGCTTCCGACGATGGCCGGTGAGATCACCCAGATCAGCAGCGGCATACCGTGCGCCGACAGCTCCTCCACGACGACGACGGCCTCGGCCATGCCGCCGCCTCCCCCGCCGTACTCCTCAGGAAGGTGTACGCCGAGCAGGCCGGCCGCTCCGAGCTCCTGCCAGAGCTCCTCGATGTCACCGCCGCTGCGCCCACGCTCGAGGAAGTACGACGACCCGTAGCGGTCGGCGATCTTGGCGACGCTCTCGCGAATGGCGCGATGCTCGTCGGTGTCGTTGATGAGGCCGGTCACGGCGTACTCACTTTCCTTGGAAGTTGGCGGAACGCTTCTCGGCGAAGGCGTCGATTGCCTCCCGTACGTCGGCGGTCCGGCCCGTGACGAGCAGGTGCTCGGTCTCGGCGCGGAGCTGGTCGCCCAGGGAGGAGGTTGCGGACTGGTGGAAGAGGGCACGCATGTGCGCGTACGCAACGGTCGGGCCGGCGGCGAGACGTGCGGCCAGAGCCATCGCCCTGTCGAGCAGCTCGTCGGCAGGGACCACCTCGCTGACCATCCCCCACTCATGCGCCTCCTCGGCAGTGAAGGGCCGGTTCTCGAGGTAGATCCGCTTCGCTCGAGCAACCCCGGCCAGGCGGGGCAGGTGCCAGGTCCCGCCGCCGTCGCCGGACACACCGAGGTCGGCGAACGCGGTGACGAAGCGAGTGCCCTCCGCCGCGATCACGATGTCAGCGGCATAGACGAACCCGACGCCGCCTCCGGCCACGGCACCGTGCGCGGCCGTGACGATCGGGGCGTCGATCGTGCTGAGGATCCTGAACGCCTCGTGGAACGGCGCCGTCATCCTGGCGAACAGCGCGCCCAGGTCGTCATGGGTACGGAAGTACTCGATGTCGCCGCCTACAGACAGGGCCGGACCCTCGCCGGAGATCAGAACCGCGCGAACCCGGGGGTCCTGCTGGATCCGCAGCGCGACCTCGAGGAAGTCCTCGGCGAGCTGCAGGTCGATCGCGTTGCGAACCTCGGGACGGTTCAGCTCGATGTGAGCGACTGCTCCCTCGACCGAGTAGGCGATGGTGGTGAGCTCGTCGCCGAGCGCGTCCGCCCAGGCAGCGCTGTCGGTGAGCTGGGTCAACGCCGAGATGCGGCCGTCGCGGAAGGACAGGACGTGCACGAACTCCGCCTCGAGTGGCCTCCCCGAGCGCCGCCCCTCGCCGCGGTAGGTACCAGCCACCTGCAGCCGCCCGTCGTCGAGCAGCTGGAACGACTCGGGGAACGCCTCGGCGCGGTAGCTGCGGCCGATCCGCCACCAGAACTCGTCCCGCATCGCATCGGGGCCTTCGTAGCGACCGCCCAGTCCCAGGGGCAGCCCCTCGGTCGTCGTACCGACGAAGTCCGGGTGCAGCACCTCGCCGAGCACGGAGCCGTCGCCCTTCGCGAGTGCGGCGTACAGGCGCGTAGCGAGGTCGCGGAGTTCGGTCACTCGTTTATTTTGTATTCAAATTTGGGTTTCTGTCAATAAGTCAAGTTATGCTGAAACCCATGGGAGCGAGTGATCTGCACCGCAGGTTCTTCGACGCGGCGCACGACATCCTGGCGTCAGAGGGCTACGGCGGCCTCAAGCAGGCAGCGGTCTGCGCCAAGCTCGACCTCACGACCGGCGCGTTCTACCACGCCTTCCGCAACTGGGACGCCTTCACTGAGGCACTCCTGAACGACTGGCACCAGGAACGCACGACCGTGCACGCGCAGTTCGCTCGAGCACAGAACGACCCGATCGTGCAGCTCCGGTCCCTGTCCGAGGCAGGCGTCACATTGCGGCACAAGAGCGAGGGCGCGATCCGCGTCTGGGCCGGCGTCGACCCCCGCGTGGGGACGCTCCAGCGCGCAGTTGACGAAGAGCGGTACGCCGTCCTGCGCGACGCGTTCTACCGACTGCTCGGCGACCGCACGGAAGCTGCCCGCTTCGCCGCCTGGGGCATGAACATCCTGACCGGGTTCGAGCAGATGCCGTACCTGCAGACGACCGCCGACCTGCGCTGGCAGTTCCGGATGCTGCTCGAGCTGGCGGCTTCCCGCCAGCCCGCCTAGTTTCTAATTCATGTTAAGATCTGATTGCATAAGAGGACTTATGGATCGGAGCTCAGCATGGCCACTGACACCTTGACCGGCCGCAAGATCGCCATCACCGGGGGCGCCCGCGGCATCGGCCTCGCCACTGCGCGCGAGCTGGTCCTCCGCGGGGCCACCGTGGCCATCGGTGACATCGATGTCGAGTCGGCCAAGCAGGCCGCGGACGGCGTCGGCGCCGTTGCGTTCGGCCTCGACGTGTCGGACCCGGAGTCCTTCGCCACGTTCCTGTCGCAGGCCAAGGACGCGCTTGGCGGCCTCGACGTGCTGATCAACAACGCGGGCATCATGCCCATCGGGCCGCTGCTCGAGATGGCCCCCGCGACGTACAAGCGTGCTGTCGACATCAACGTGGTCGGCCCGCTCAACGGCACGAGGCTGGCGCTGCCCGACTTCGTGGCCCAGGGATCCGGCCACATCCTCAACGTCGCCTCGAGCGCAGGCAAGACAGCCGTCCCCGGCGGCGTCGCCTACTGCGCGACGAAGGCTGCCATCGTGTCGCTGACCGAGGGCGCCCGCCTCGAGTTCGGCCACACCGGCGTCCACTTCACCTGCGTGATGCCCGCCTTCACCAACACCGAGCTGATCGCCGGCACCCAAGGCGTCCGGTTCATCAAGAACGTCGAGCCCGAGGAAGTCGCGGCCGCCATTGCGGACGCGGTCGAGAAGCCACGTCTCGACGTGTACGTCCCCGGTCTCCTCGCTCCGATCCTCAAGACGCAGCCACTGCTTGGCCGGCGCCTGCGAGACTTCCTCAACCGCAAGCTCGGCGCCTACGACACCTTCTTGAAGATCGACCACACCAAGCGAGACGCTTACGACCAGCGGATCAACTGACCAGAGGAGCGCCCATGCGGCTCGGAATGATCGTCGACTACTCGGGCGGGTTCGAGCAGACCGCTGAGCTGCTCCAGGACTACGAGGCCGCTGGACTCGAGCTGGCCGCGGTCGCAGAGGCCTACTCCTACGACGCGGTGAGCCAGCTCGGCTACATCGCGGCACGCACCAAGAACCTCGAGATCGCGTCGGCGATCCTGCAGATCTACTCGCGCACGCCGGCGCTCCTGGCGATGACAGCAGCCGGCCTCGACTTCGTCTCGAGTGGCCGGTTCACGCTGGGACTCGGCGCCTCCGGCCCGCAGGTCGTCGAGGGCTTCCACGGCGTCCCGTACGACGCACCGCTCGGCCGCACGCGTGAGGTCATCGAGATCTGCCGCAAGGTGTGGCGCCGCGAGGTGCTCCAGTACGACGGCAAGTACTACACCGTGCCGTTGCCCGCCGACCAAGGCACTGGTCTCGGCAAGCCGCTGAAGCTGATCAACCACCCGGTCCGCGACCGCATCCCGATCTCGGTCGCCGCGCTCGGTCCGGCCAACGTCGCGCTCGTGGCCGAGCTTGCCGAGTCGTGGCAGCCGCTCTTCTTCCACGCCGGCCACTATCGCAGCGCCTGGGGCGAAGCGCTGGACAAGGGGATGGCCAAGCGGGACCCGGAGCTCGGTCCGCTCGACATCATGCTGCAGATCTCGTTCGCGGTCGGCGTCCCCGGTGACGAGCAGATCGCCACCATCCGCAACCAGCTCGCGCTCTACATCGGCGGCATGGGCGCTGCGGACAAGAACTTCTACAACCAGCTCGCCCAGCGCTACGGGTACGTCGACGAGGCGGCGGAGATCCAGCGGCTGTACCTCTCCGGCCAGAAGGCGGAGGCCGCTGCCGCCGTACCCGACGACCTGGTTCGCGCGGTCTCCCTGCTCGGCACCGAGGACGAGATCGCCACGCAGCTCAAGGAGTTCGCGGACGCGGGTGTGACCACGCTGCTGCTCAACCCGCTCGCGTCCTCTTCGGAGGACCGGGTACGCGATGTGGCCACTTTGTCCCGAATCAAAGCGGAGATCTCCGCCTAAATCGACCCGCTACCTGCGGATGCGTACCTACAAGAATTAGGTAGGTCAGTACGTATCTCTGCGCATGTGCGCAACCAGTTCCCGGACGAGGCTGTAGTCACAGTCAAACGACGAAGGAAGTGGTCAGGATGATCGACTGGGACTCCGACAACTGGGGCAACAAGGTCCACTACGCGAGCGACGGCTCGTGGGTCGCCGACAAGCACAGCGACGCCAAGCATGGCGCCCACGACAACGGCCAGGACTGAGCCAGTCATGACCGAGCCGTTCGGCAGTCAGAGGCGGACTGAGTCCACCGGCGTCCGGCGCACGTACGTGCGTTTCGCCGCCCTTGGTGACTCCGTCACGC
Organism: Nocardioidaceae bacterium; assembly: GCA_035477015.1. Classification (GTDB taxonomy): domain Bacteria; phylum Actinomycetota; class Actinomycetes; order Propionibacteriales; family Nocardioidaceae; genus SSC3. The sequence goes on from DATILB010000357.1 coordinate 6,363, forward strand.
ACGGCCTCGGTGACCCTCAGGTTGAGGGTTGCCGTGGCTGGGCGCGCATCCTCGCGGACGCCATCGGCAACGACCACGACGTCTCGTACTGCAACCTGGCCCGCCCGGGTGCGACTGTTGCTGACGTCCGGTTCGAGCAGCTCAACGAGGCGATCGACCACCGACCGCACCTCGCGTCGCTCATCGTCGGCCTGAACGACACGGTGCGCTCGACCTGGGAGCCGGACCGCCTTCGCGGCGACCTGCTGCACTGCGCGAGCCGCCTCGCCGACGCAGGCGTGGTCCTGCTGACCGCCCGCTTCCACGACCACAGCCGAGTCTTCGGCCTGAAGGGCGTCCTCGGCCGGCCGATGCGGCAGCGGATCGAGGTCCTCAACGCGATCTACGACGAGATCCACGAGCTGTACGGCGGTCTGCGCGTCGACCTGGGGGCCCACCCCGGCATCTACGACCGCGAGTTCTGGTCCATCGACCGGCTGCACCCCTCCGAGCTCGGCCACCGGGCGCTCGCCCACGAGTTCGCCGAGGCGCTCGAGGAGCACGGCCTGGTCTTCGAGCCGCCCGAGCTCGAGCTCGACGGCGAGCTCACCCGGATGCACGAGCTGCGCTGGCTGGTGACTGAAGTCGCCCCGTGGGTCGGCCGAAGGGCACGTGACCTCGGGCCGGTCGTCGCCAGGAACCTCTGGACGAAGGGCAAGACTCGCCTGCACAGATAATGTGCACCCATGGCAGACCTCCCCCAGCTCGCCGACTCGATCTTCCTGACCGACGGCGGCATCGAGACGACCCTGATCTATCAGGACGGGTTCGACCTGCCGGAGTTCGCGGCGTTCGTCCTCCTCGACACCGAGGACGGTCGAGCCGCCCTGCGTCGCTACTTCGAGTCGTACGTCGCGGTGGCCAAGGACGCCGGGGTGGGCATCGTGCTCGAGACCCCCACGTGGCGGGCGAGCAACGGCTGGGGCGCCAAGCTCGGCTACTCCGCAGACGCGGTCGCCACAGTCAACCGGGCCGCCGTGGATCAGCTGCTCGCGATCCGTGAGGAGCAGGAGACGGCCAGCACCCCGATCATCGTCAGCGGGTGCGTCGGGCCCCAACGCGACGGCTACCACCCGTCGGAGTGGTCGACCCCCGAAGGTGCCGAGGCCTACCACGCTGCGCAGATCCAGACCTTCGCCGACGCCGGGGCAGACCTCGTCACGGCGATCACCATGACCCACACCGGCGAGGCCATCGGCTTCGTGCGCGCCGCCACGGCGGCGGGCCTGCCTAGCGTCATCTCCTTCACCGTCGAGACCGATGGGCGGCTGCCCTCGGGCGAGACACTGGGCGAGGCAGTGCAGAAGGTCGATGCGGAGACGGACGGCCCGGCGTACTTCATGGTCAACTGCGCCCATCCGACCCACCTCGCCGACACCCTGCTCGCGGGCGACGGCTGGCAGGACCGGGTCCGCGGCCTCCGATCGAACGCGTCGACGATGAGCCACGACGAGCTCGACGTCGCGGAGGAGCTCGACAGAGGCGACCCGGCCGACCTCGGCGCCCGGTACGCAGCCCTGCGCAAGGAGCTGCCGAAGCTCACCGTGCTCGGTGGCTGCTGCGGCACGGACGCCGGGCACATCCGCGCGATCAGCGACGCCTGCCTCGCATGACCTGGTGGGTCGCCGAGTTCGACGCGGACTGCGTCTACCTCGACACAGCTTCGCTCGGACTACCTCCGCGTCGTACGACGGAAGCCCTGCGCACTGAGCTCGACGTTTGGCGCCTGGGGCAACGCCATGCCCCCGACTACGACGAGTACGTCGGTGCGTCGCGCAACTCGTTCGCCTCGATGGTCGGCGTCGACCCGTCGTGTGTGGCGATCGGCCCCCAGGCGAGCGTGTACGTCGGTCTGGTCGCCGCGTCCTTGCCCGCCGACTCCGTCGTACTCGCTCCCGAGGGTGAGTTCACCAGCGTGACGTTCCCGTTCATCGCCCGCGGCCTCGAGGTCCGGGAGGTGCCACTGGACGCACTGGCCAATGCGATCGACGAGTCCGTCGACCTGGTCGCCTACTCGGCCGTGCAGTCAGCCGACGGAGCGCTGGCCGACCTCGCTGCGATCGAAGAGGCGTGCACCCGGACGGGCGCGCGCCAGCTGGTCGACCTCACACAGGGCGCGGGCTGGCTTCCGGTGGATGCCGCGCGGTTCGACTACTCGGTGACTGCGGCGTACAAGTGGCTGCTGTCTCCACGCGGCTCGTGCTTCTTCACCGCGAAAGCGGAGCTGCTCGACGAGATCGTGCCGATGGCCGCCGGCTGGTACGCCGGTCCGAACCCGTGGACCTCTATCTACGGCACCCCGCTGCGCCTGGCCGAGGACGCCCGCCGTTTCGACATCTCCCCCGCCTGGCACTCGTGGGTGGGCACCGCGGCGAGCCTCGAGTTCCTCGCGATGATCGGGACGCCTGCGAGGCACGAGCACACCGTCGGGCTGGCCAACGCCTTCCGCACCGGTGTCGGCCTCCAGACGGGTGCAGCGCCGATCGTCAGCGTCGAGACCCGCGACGGCGTCGAGAAGGCACTGGCGGACCACCGGATCAGGGCAGCCTCGCGAGCCGGACGGCTGCGGCTCTCCTTCCACGTGAACAACAGCGCTGCGGACGTCGAGGTTGCCGTGGAGGCGCTCGCGCCGTTCGTGGTCGTCCCGCCGGGGCCCTGACCGGCTGTGACCTTGGCCCCACCGAGCGCTGAGGTGACGTTCGTTACGAACCATTTCGGTTCCATAGCCTCCGCATCGCCTGCATCGTTTTCCTAGTGGCTCGATAGTTCCTGGGAAGGCGCACCATGACAAACCTGCTCTACAACCTCGGTCAACGCTGCTTCCGGCGTTGGCGCGTTGTTGTTGCGCTGTGGGTTGCCCTGGTCTCTGTCGCCGGACTCGGTGCCCTTGCCGTGGGCAAGGGACCGACCGATGTCTTCCGTGTCCCGGGCGTCGAGTCGTACGACGCGTACGAGTCGCTCCTGCACCGTTTCCCCGAAGCCACAGGTGCGCAGGCCCAGATCATCGCGATCGCACACCAGGAGCAGGACCTCAACAACCCGCGGCCGCAGGCCCGTGTCCGCGAGGTCACCCGGATGCTCGCGGAGGTCGACCAGGTCACGCTGGCCCTCGACCCGTGGAGCCCGCTCCTCGACATCAGGGACACCCTGACCGACGACCATCGCGCCGCGATGATCACGTTGCAGCTCGGCACCGGCGTCGAGGACGTCACCGACGAGACGCGCAACGAGCTCATCCGGATCACCGAGGAGGCGAGCACCGAACGCCTCACCTTCGTCGCCGGTGGTGGCGCCTGGGGTCCGAAGGCGCCGACGGTAGGCGCGGTCGAGCTGCTCGGGGTGATGGCGGCGTTCATCGTGCTGCTGATCGCGTTCGGTTCGCTCATCGTCGCGGGCCTGCCGCTGCTCAGTGCCGCGGTGGGGCTCGGCATCAGCTTCAGCGTGGTGTGGGCGGCGACGTACTTCGTGCCGATCACCAGCACCGGACCGTTCCTCGCCTTGATGATCGGCCTCGCGGTCGGCATCGACTACAGCCTGTTCATCCTGACCCGTTACCGAGATGAGCTCGCGAGCGGCAGGACCCCGGAGGACGCGACCGCGCGCGCCGTCGCCACGGCTGGCTCAGCGGTGAGCTTCGCCGGAGCAACCGTCGTCGTCGCTCTGGTCGGCCTCGCGATCACCCGGATTCCGTTCCTCGTGCTCACCGGACTCTCCGGTGCACTCGCCGCGGCGATCGCGGTCGTCGCCGCTCTGACCTTCACCCCCGCGATGTGCGGTGCCCTGGGCACCCGGCTGGCACCGAAGCGCTCGGGTGACCACCGCGTCGAGGAGATCGAGAACCCCGACAAGCACGTCCCGCTCGACAAGGTGACGCCCCGAGGCATCAGCGGCCTCTGGGTCAACCTCGCCCTGAAGTACCCGCACACCACGACGCTGGTAGTCGGTGGGCTCCTCGTCCTGATGACGATCCCGGCCCTGTCGATGCGGACCTCGCTCCCCGACAACCACACGGCTCCAGACGGCAGCAGCCAGCGCGAGGTGTGGGACTTCGTCGAGGACAAGTGGGGCCCCGGCTACAACACCCAGCTCGTCATGACCGCCGACCTCATTCCGACGCGGGACCCGTTCGGTGCGGTCGCCGGGATCGAGAAGGAGGTGCTCGCTCTCGAGAACGTGCACTCCGTGCCCCTCGCGACCCCGAACCCGCCCAACGGGGACACGATGGTGCTCCAGGTGATCCCTGAGTCGGGTCCCGATGACGCCGCCACCCGGGAGCTGGTGGACCTGCTTCGCGGCATGGCTCCCCTGCTCAAGGAGAAGTACGGCGTCGAGACCAAGGTCACCGGCATCACGGCCGCCACCGCCGACCTCGACGACCTGCTGCGCAAGTCGGTGATCATCTTCGGCGCGCTGGTCCTCGGTCTCTCCCTGCTGCTGCTTATGACGGTGTTCAGATCCATCACCGTCCCGATCATGGCGGTCATCCACTTCCTGCTGTCGCTCGGTGCGACGTACGGCGCGGTAACGCTGGTCTTCCAGGAGGGCTACCTCAGCAGCATCGTCAACCCGATCGATGTGGGACCCGTCGTGGTGCTCCTACCGATCATCCTGCTGTCGGTGCTCTTCGGCCTGTCCATCGACTACGAGGTCTTCCTGGTCTCCCGGGTGCGCGAGGAGTACCTCCGTGGGACGACGCCGCGCGAAGCAGTACGACGTGGCTACCTCGCGTCCGCGCGCACCGTCTCCATCGCCGCCATCATCATGATCGCGGTCTTCGGGGCGTTCACCCGGCACGGCGACGCCACCACCCAGCCGATGGCGTTCGGGCTTGCCTTCGGCGTCTTCATCGACGCCTTCCTCGTCCGCGTCACCCTGCTGCCGGCGATGCTCTCCCTGCTCGGCGACCTCGCCTGGTACATGCCCAAGTGGCTGGACCACCGGCTCCCCAGCATCGACATCGAGGGCGAGGCGCTGCAGCGACAGACCCGCCTGGCCGGCTGGCCGTACGCCGGTGCGCACGGCGGTGTCCATGCGGACCAGGTCGAGCTGAGCGATCGGGGCAAGGCTGTCTTCGGGCCGATCTCCTTCGACGTGGCGCCCGGCAAGGTCTTGCTGATCCAGGAGGGGCAGCATGCCGACGCCAAGGCACTCGCGCTCTCCGTCGCCGGCCGGATGAAGCCGACCGGCGGCATCCTCAAGGTGGCCCGCAAGGTGGTGCCGGAGGAGAACCTCGGCCTCCGTGCCGCCGTCTCACTGACCCTCCTCGACGAGACGACGGCCAACCCGGTCGCAAGCGTGCAGGCCTCCATCACGCCGCGCTCGGAGATCATCGTCGTCGACGGCCTCTGCAACATCGAGCGGGACGTGCGCGACGAGGTGCTCCGTGAGATCGGTGCACTCGCACGCGAGCACCGCTGCGCCGCCGTCGTACCCGTGACGTCCGCGACGATGATGTTCCTGTCGCTGTCGGACGTGCCGATGGAGGTGCTCAGCCTCGCCACCGGCAACGTGACCGAGCGCCCGGCGGCGTTCACCGCCCACGCGGACTAGGAGACGCGCCGGCTAGCTCGACGCGTCGAGGGTGGCCGTCAGGTTACGGATCAGCAGAGCCCGGACCTGTTCGAGGTCGAGCGACTGGCGTTCGTGCATCTCGCGCACCAGCGCCTTGGCCATGCCGCCGAATGCCCGCACGCCGGCCATCGCGACCTCCCGCTGCTTTTCGCTACCTTCGAACCCGACCAGGTGGAGCACGCGCTCGGCAGCCAGGTCGTCGGCTTCGTCGAGGACTCTGCGCACCTCCGGGTCAGAGGTCATCCCACCGCTCATGGTCACCAGCGCCCACGAGGGTCCGATCCTCTCCACGGTCTCCATGAACAGGTCGACCGCGGCGGCGATCCGCTCCTCTCGCGACCAGGCGCGCACGCTCAGCGTCTCCATCGGGGGCACGAAGGTGATCTTGCGCAGCACCTCGAGGTAGAGGTCGTGCTTGGTGCCGAAGTAGTGGTAGACCAGCCCACGGGTCACGCCCGAAGCCTCAGCCACCTCGGTGGTCGAAACGTCGGCGTACGCACGCTCGGTGAAGAGCCGCACCGCTGAGTCGAGGATCTGCTGCATGCGCTCATCCGCCCCCAGGCGGGTCCAGCGCGCGGCAGGCTCGGAAGTCACGAACCTGATTCTTGCTCATGACTCACCCCTTCCGTTCCATAAGGGCTTAGCAAGGGGCCGGAGTCGGGCAGATCGGCATCGAGGCGTTCACCCCGGTGAGGGTGGCGGTCGAGGTGATCGCGATCGGGTGGGCATCGTGCTGGATGAGCGCACCGCCGTTCCAGCGCTCGGCGTACCGGCGGTGCTTGAACTGCACCTTCACCTCTTTCCCGACGAAGGCGAAGATCCGGTAGGCGCCGTTCGCATCGGTCAGCACGGCGTTCAGCTCGCCCTCGGGGTTGAACAGCGCTACTCGTACGCCGGGGATCGGCGTCCCCCCGGCATCGCGGACGACGCCGGAGATCGACCCTGCTGCGGGAGGGTTGACGCGCTGACCGCCGTACGTCGGTTCCGGCATCCGCTGGCATCCGCTCGAGGCGCCACCGCCCGGCACGATCTTGAACGTGATGTGCGGGACCTCCACGATGCCGCTGAGCCGCACCGCTGCTGCGGTGCCGAGGAGTCCACGGGCATCGACGAAGCCGGCCTCGATCCCGATGTACCCCGTCTTGGCCCCGAGGTCGTGCGGTCCGGTGTCGACCGTCGTCGCGTCGGTGCCCAGCAGCACGGCACCATCCATGGCCAGAGACGTCTTGGCCTGGGAGGCATCGATCACCGCGCTGTTGCCGGTCGTCTCCCAGGTGCGGGGATCCCCGTCGCCAGCCGTGACCGTGAGGGTGGCAGCTCCGCCGAGGATGGGCTCCGAGAGGCAGATCTCGTTGATCAGGGCCTGGGCGACCGCGAGGCGGATGGTGCGCTCGGGCCCGGTCTGTCGCTCGATCTCGGACACGACGACCGCACCATCGATGCCGTAGACCCCCATCGTCGACAGGGTGGCGTTGCCGGCCTGGTACTGGATGCTCGCCGCCAGCACCCCCGAGGCGACCGCCGCGCCGAAGCCAGCCACGGCGACCAGCGACGGGACCAGCAGCAGGGCGAACCGTCGCCAGCTCGTTGCACCGTTCACAGGCTGTCCAGCTCGAGCGTGCCGTCCGGGAGGTAGAGCGGGTTGTCGTACGGGTTCGGGTTAGGAGCCGGGTCCGCGACCCTGGCGCCGTACGCCGTGAACTTCAGGCAGTAGCCGGTGGCGCTGATGCCGAAGCTGAGCAAGTCACCGAGTCCGGCGAGCGACGCCCAGTTGATCAGACACAGCGGTGTGATCGAGATCGAGTCGAGCGCGCCGTACACCTCCGTGACCATCGGCTGGCCGGCGACGTTGTCGCCCCCGATCCGGACGTCACCCTTGGTGCCAGCGGGGTCGCTCAGCGTAAGCGAGTAGTCGGGCCCGACCGCCGTGATCCGCACCGGCCTGGTCGCGACCAGCCCGCGGAAGGTGATCCGGTAGATGGGGCGGCCATTGATGGTCGTGGCCCTGGTGCCGTCGGCGAAGGTAATGCAAGCGCAGCCGTTCACGTTCTGCAGCCCGTCGATGCGCACCGACTCGACCCGGCCCTGGTCGGTCGAGATCACGAGCGGCAGCTTCGACGGGAAGTACGTCATCCCGCCGGTCGGCTTCAGGTCGGGCAGCCTCGCGTTGATCCCCCCGACGACCGAGGCGTTGGCGACCGAGACGCCGGTCGCAGTCGCTTGGGTTTCCTGCTGGTCGTACCACCGCGTCAGGTACAGCCGCTTCGAGAAGCGCAGGAACCAGGTCCCACCGGCCGGCAGCTCGAGCGAGTAGCTTCCGTCCGTCGCAACGGTGGCCGTCGCATCGGGCGTGGCGTCGGTCCGTGACGAGTACGCCGTCACGGTGGCGCCCGCGATCGCAGCCCCGACCGAGTCGATGACCGTGCCCCTGATCGCCGTACCGTCGGCGCTGGCGGCAGGGCCCTGCCCCAGCAAGAGGGCGCCCGCCAACACGCAGGCGGCCAGCCGGAACGTCACGCGGCCACCACCTCGGGCAGCGGGGTGACCCTCGCCCGCTTCGGGCCCCAAGCCAGCATCATCGTCCCGCCGAGCACCCCCAGCGCCATGCCGAGGA
>DATILB010000358.1:0-7137 GCA_035477015.1 Nocardioidaceae bacterium
TCCCGGGTTCCAACACCCGCTTCCTGGAGAAGGCCCAAGGCCTCGACTCCGACCAGGTCTTCCTCGACATCGAGGACTCAGTCGCTCCACTGGCGAAGCCCGAGGCGCGCAAGAACATCGTCTCCGCGCTGAACGACGGCGACTGGGGCAACCGCGTCCGCACCGTCCGCGTGAATGACTGGACGACGACCTGGACCTACCAGGACGTCATCGAGGTCGTGAGCGGTGCCGGCGCCAACCTCGACTGCATCATGCTGCCGAAGGTGCAGACCGCGGAGCAGGTCGTCGCCCTGGACCTGCTGCTGACCCAGATCGAGCGCACCGAGGGCCTGCCCGTCGGTCGCATCGGCATCGAGGCGCAGATCGAGAACGCCCTCGGCCTGATCAACGTCGACGCCATCGCCACGGCGAGCCCGCGCGTCGAGACGATCATCTTCGGCCCCGCGGACTTCATGGCCAGCATCAACATGAAGACGCTGGTCGTCGGCGAGCAGCCCCCGGGTTACGAAGAGGGCGACGCGTACCACTACATCCTGATGCGCATCCTGATGGCGGCCCGCGCGCACGACAAGCAGGCCATCGACGGCCCGTTCCTGCAGGTGCGCGACACCGAGGCGTTCAAGAAGGTCGCCCGTCGGTCGGCCGCCCTCGGGTTCGACGGCAAGTGGACGCTCCACCCGGACCAGGTCGCTGCCGCTAACGAGGTCTACTCGCCGCTGCAGTCGGACTACGACCACGCCGAGAACATCCTCGACGCCTACGACTACTTCACCTCCGCTGCCGGCGGCGCCAAGGGTGCGGTCATGCTCGGCGACGAGATGATCGACGAGGCGTCGCGCAAGATGGCCATGGTGATCTCCGCCAAGGGCCGCGCCGCGGGCATGAAGCGCACCGACGTGTGGGAGAAGCCAAGCGACTGATGCAGAAGCTCTTTCTGCACGTCGGTCTCGCGAAGACCGGCACCACCTTCCTCCAGGCAGTGCTGGCGGAGAACCGGCCTCGCCTGCGCGAGGCCGGTTTCATCTACCCGTTCGTGCGTCCCGAGGGCATGTTTCATGCGGCCGTCGAGGTACGACGTGAGTACGAGCGCTGGGGCCTGCCGGCAGAGCTCATCGACGGGACCTGGGAGTCGTTGGTGGCGAAGGCCCGTGACTTCGGCGGCACCGCGATCATCAGCCACGAGATCCTCGCCGGCGCCGAGCCCGACCAGATTGCGTGGGCAGCCGAAAAGCTCGAGGACTTCGAGCTGCACGTCGTCGTCACGGTGCGGGACCTTGCCCGCCTGCTGCCCGCGCACTGGGTCGAGGCGGTCAAGAACGGCCACGCCGTAACGTTCGCAGAGCTCACCCGCGAGGTGCTGCGCGATCCCGAGGCCGGCGACACGCGCTTCTGGTCGAGCCACGACCTCGGCGTCATCCTCGACCGCTGGGCCGCCCTCGTGCCGGCGGAGCGGGTCCATGTCGTGGTGGCTCCACCGCGCGGCGCTGATCGCAGCGAGCTGTGGCGCCGGTTCGCTGAGGCAACCGGCGTGCCTGTCGGCGCGGTGGACCTGGACATCGACCGCGGCACCAACGAGTCCCTCGGTGCGGAGGAGGTGCACCTGCTGCGCGAGATCAACGCGTCGCTCGACGGGTCGATCCCGCAGCCGTACTACTCCCGCGTCGTGAAGCGACTCTTCGCCCAGCGGTTGCTCGGCCAGGTGACGTCGCCGCGGGCCGTGACGCCGGAGGACCTGCGCGAGCCACTCACCGCCCTCGCCGACGGATGGGTCGCGCGCATCCGTGCCAGCGGGTACTCCGTGCACGGTGACCTCGACGAGCTGCTCCCGACCGAGTTCGGGCTGGAGCATCCCGACGATCTCGCGAAGCCGATCCTGCCCGGCACGCTTGCGTCCTTCACGGCTGCCCTGCACGTCGTCGCAGAACTGCGCGCCGAGGCCGATGCTGCTCCGCAGGCCGCACCGGCTCCGGCGAATGAGCCGAAGCGGAAGAGGTTCCTCCGGCGCGGTTGAGCGCTACCGTTGCTTCATGAGAGTGAGCCTCGTTGCGTTGGCGGCAGCCGCCGTACTCCTGACCGGCTGCGGCGAGGAGACCGCCTCTCCGACGGCCACGCCCGACGAGGGCGTCACGTCGATCGAGCCCAGCGAGTCCACCGAGACTCCCGAGCTCGTGGCGGCCTGCGCGGACGTCTGGCAGGTCGGCGCCAAGCTCCCCGCTGACTACGCCGGTTGCGCCCTGACTGCTGCAACAGGAGAGGTCGATGACACCGAGGGCATCTACTGCGAGTCGGGGCAGGTCATCTTCACCCACGCGCAGTACTACGCAGCAGCCGGACGCAAGGTGATGAAGGCCGATGGTCCGCTGAAGAAGGACGCGGACTTCCAGCACGCACTCAAGGCGTGCCGCGGCTGAGGCAGGTCATCCGACCGCGCCTCGCCGGGTTCTCGTACCCCGCTGCTTCGACCATCCGCACCGCCTGACGGGTGCGGGTCTGGCCGATGCACGCAAGTGACACGTCGATGCTCTGGAACGCCGCCGTGATGCGCTCCTGGGTGAGGAACGGTCGCTTCCCGTTCGCGAGATCCATCAGCGCGTAGCGGTCGGCGCGTTGCTCGGGGGTCTGCTCGAGCGTGTCGTTGTACCAGACTCGGGGGATCACCGAGAACGCCTGAGTGGTGTACATCGGCAGTGTGCGCATCTGGATGGTGGGCATCAGGATCACGCCCTCCGGATCGGTCGCCATGACCGCTTCCACGTCGTCCAGCGCCTTCAGGTCGACCTTCCAGACCGGATGGTCCTTCAGCGTGACCGGGCCGTTGTGGTCGACGGTGTTCCACAGCGGAGCGCCCACGACCGCGACGACAGCCAGGACCACCGCCCCCACGGCGTACGGCGTGAGCGTCGCCAGTCGCTCGCTCACCCACGGGCGAAGCAGCTCGACGGGGGCAAGCGTCAGCAGGCCGACCAGGATCGGGATCGGGAGGCAGTAGAGGAACCGCCAGAGGATCGGGCCGGCACCGGTCGCGTTGTTGATCAGCGTCAGCACGCCGGGCACGAAGATGGCCAGGCAGACCACGGAGGTCACGCCGAGCACGACGCCACTGGGTGCGCTGCGCAGCAGGACAGCCCCCAGGACGATGGCAACCAGCGCGATCGCCACCATGGTCGGGTTCGGGCCCAGCACCCGCACGAACGACTCGCTGGCCGACAGCAGGTTCGGCTCCTCACCGCCGACCTCGCTGTCGGAGAAGAGCAGCACCGCAGCGCCGCTGAGCACCGGACCAAGACCGAAAAGCACTGCTCCCAGCCCGAGGCGGGTGCTGCGGAAGACGAGGGCTGCCAGGAAGATCGCGCCGGCCATGATCGGGGCGAGGATCACGGCCGTCGACGTGAGCCCGACGAACGCCACGCCCGCCACGGCCAGTAGCACGAGCGGCCGGCGGGAGCGGGTCTCGAGGACCTGGGCGACGTACACCCAGACCAGCGGGATGAGGATCGTGACCGCGATGACCTTGCCCTGCCACATCCGGGCGATCCAGAAGTTGCCTAGGCGGGACTCGCCCGACATGAGCAGGAAGCCCACCGCCACGACGACGACCAGGAGGGGCATCGCGGGCGCCCAGGAGCGGGCGAGCCGGTAGAACGCCCAGACCGTCGCGGCGGAAGCGACCCCCGTGACGACCAGCCAGGTCAGGGTGCCGACCGAGAGGCCGGACATCTTGGCCAGGACTCCGATGAACGCCTCGAACGACCCGATCGGCAGTCCGCCGTTGTAGGCCGTGGGCAGCAGCTCCGGAGAGAACATCGTGTCGAGCGTCGACGCGTTGCCGTGCTCGGCCACCCAGACCGACCGGTTGACGTAGAACGGGTCGTCGAGGTCGGGCAGGTGGATGAAGAGGCTGAGCGCGCCGACGAAGAGCCCGAGCGCGAGTACGGCGAGGTCCGTGAAGCGACCCACCGGCGCCTCCTGCCGGACACCTGCCGACGCGAAGGTCAGGAAGCGTCCGGCCGTGGCCGCCAGCACCGCCAGCAGGGTGAGTGCCCAGATGGCCTTGAACTGTCCGGACCAGCCGACGACCGAGGCGAGCGCGGTTGCCCCGGCGAGTGCCACAGCCACGCAGCTGAGCTTCCCGCCCCACGACGAGGTGGTCTCGACCGGTACTGGCTCGACCGTGGGTGGTGGGTCCTCCCGGCGCACGGTGATCCAGACCAGTACGGGCGACACGGCGAGCCAGACCCAGCCGAGCGGCCACAGCGACCACTGGGTCGAGAGTCCCAGCCAGTAGAGGAGGGTCCACCAGGCCACGAGCACAAGTGCCGCGTCGAGGGTCAGATCCAGGCTCCGGCGTACGGCTGTCAACGCGTCGTTCTCCTACGTGCGATCCCGGGGCTGCAAGACCTTCAACCTACTGTGACCACTCGCACGGCGTGAGATGACCACACCGGACAACAACGCCACGTACCATGTCCGAGGCCCACTCAGTTGCCGCAGGGGGCGGAACCGCACGGGGAGATTGACATTGCAGCGACGTAGTACCCAGGTCGGAGTCCTGTTCGTAGCCATGCTGGCGCTGTTGCTGGCAGGGCTGGTGAGCGCGCCCGCACAAGCTGGCCCGAAGCGGAACTTCCCCACGAAGTACAACCCGCCCGCCGGAGTGAAGATCAACAACCCGCTCGGCACGTTCCTCGAGCGCCGCGTGATCATTCGGCACATCATCCAGTCGATCAGCGCCACCCCTCGGGGTGCCAAGATCCGCATCGCCACCTGGAACCTCCGCAGCGACGACATCATCGACGAGCTGATCCAGGCCCACAAGCGCGGTGTGAGCGTCCGGCTCATCATCGACGCAGGCAACGCCAACGAGCTCAACCCCAACGAAGGCTTCGACCGGCTCCAGCTGGAGCTGGACCTGCGCAACGAGGGGCGCCTGCTGTCGCAGACCAGCTGGGCCAAGCGCTGCAAGGGGTCCTGCCGCGGCGCGTCGGGCATCGCCCACACGAAGATGTTCCTGTTCAGCAAGGTCGGCAAGCGGGCCCGCTGGGTGAGCATCTTCGGCTCCGCGAACGCGACCGACCTCGCCGCCGGCTACCAGTGGAACGACGTCTACACGCTCAAGAACCGTCCTGCGCTGTGGGAGCGGTTCCACGCGATCTTCAACGAGATGGCGCTCGACGCCCCGGCACCCGAGCCGTACGAGTCGTTCGGCCCGTCCAACCGCAAGGCTGAGGTTTACCCATACCTCGGCACCGGGGCCGTCGAGACGGACCCGATGCTGACCGAGCTCGGCCGGGTTCGGTGTGACGGCTCGACCCACGGCGCCGCGCGCAACGCCAAGACCATCGTCCGGATCGCGATGACCGCGATGTCCGACGAGCGCGGCATCGCCCTCGCCGAGCGACTTCGCCAGATGTGGGAGCGCGGCTGCAGCATGCGGATCGTGTACGCCGTGATGGGCAAGCAGGTGCTCGACATCATGCGCCGCGACACGGGCCGCGGCCCGGTGCCGATCAAGCAGATCGCCCAGGACTGGAACCTCGACGGCCTCTACGACCGCTACCTGCACATGAAGACCATCACGGTCGCCGGCGTCTACGACGGCAAGACCAACGCCAATGTCACGTGGAACGGCTCGGCCAACTGGACCTCGATGGCGCTCAAGAGCGACGAGGTCGGGATGCGGATCTTCCTGCCGCAGGTCCGCCAGAAGTACGCCAAGTGGTTCGACTACCTGTACGAGAACCCGCCGCCCCGACCGGAGCTGCTCCGCGACCCCGAGGTGACCACCACCGAGGCTCGGGGCATCAGTGGCCTGGCTGCTCTCGTCAACGGTGACCTGTTCCGCACAGAGGCGCCGGTGGTCGAAGACCCCTACGCGCTCATAGAGATCGACTGATCAACTGGCCGATCGTGTCTCCGGGAGAGGCGAGGCCACGCGAGCAAGCTCGAGAAGCCCCGCGTGCCTCCCGACACGCTGCCGGCAGCCGGGTTAGCGTCTTTGCCATGAGCGCTCAGCAGCGGCTTCGGCGCGCCCTCAGGCGTCCGTCCGTCCTGCTGGTCGTCCTGACGCTGGTTGTCGCGGGTCTGATCCGTGTCCTGGCCCCGGGGGCGGCCGACGTGCCGACGGCCAGCCCAGCCGCCGTCCAGGAGTCCGGGTGCGCCGATGTGCTCTTCGTCGGCGTGGACGGTCGTGGCGAGGCCCCGGTCCCGGGCGGGTTCTTCGGGCCGACGCTGACCGTGCTGCACTCGCGATACACCGCCTTGACGTCCTCGTCCCTCTGGAGCCTCGAGACACGCAGGGTGTCGTTCAGCGGCCAGGAGCTGTCGGTACTCAAGACGAAGGCACGCGGACCGGCCGACGAGGTGGTGACGCCCCGCTCCGCCAAGCGTTGGGCGAGAGGGCTCTCCGGTGCCGCCACGCGGGCCGCCGCCCTGATCCGTGCCGCGGCGGCCGACTGCCCTCAGCAGCAGATCGTCCTGGCCGGCTACTCACAGGGAGCCGGGGCGGTCCACCGCGCGCTCCTCGAGCTGCGCGCGAACCGGCGGATCACCGAGCGGATCACGGCGGCCGTCCTCGTCGCAGACCCCGACCGCGCCGGTCACGGCGTCCTCAACCGGCTGACCACTCCCGTGCCCGGTGTCCCTCCCCGCGGGGCGTTGTACCCCGTCCTGAACATCTGCGCCAAGGGCGACGTCATCTGCGACTTCGGCCCGACGAGCATCCGTGAGGCCTTCCGCGCCCACAACAGCTACCGGTCCACCCGTGCCGGAGCTCTGCGCGGCGTGGCCGGCAAGGTGTTCGTCCGTACGACGAAACACCCCAAGCCGAGCACCAACCCCCTGACCCTCGATCTCGAGGTCTCGCGCCCGGTGCGTCAGTACCTCGGGGTGGACGTGGCCGCCGAGTCTCGTCCGCACCTCCGGTTCGCAACACGCGCGACGCTCCCGCCGGGTGTGCTGCTGAGTGACCGAGGCCTGCTGAGCGGTGTGCCGGTGACGCCGGGCACCTGGACCGTGCTCTACACGGTCCGCAACACCGAGGCCCCTGAGTTCTCCCGCAAGGTGCCGGGCTTCCTGGTGATCGTCGTCAACCGGAGCGGCACCGGCACCATCTCCACCGGCGGCGGCCAGACCTGCCCC
>DATILB010000359.1:0-1887 GCA_035477015.1 Nocardioidaceae bacterium
TCGCTGCAGCCCCGGCGAAGAGCGCCATGTACACGAGAGAGACCCAGTCGCCGGTGGTGCTGGGCAGCTGGATCCCGTGGGGGATCGCGCCGACGAAGCAGATCGCGGAGATCACGCCGAGCTGGACGATCGACATGCCCATCGCCTCGGCTGGAGTGCTCCACGCGCCGAGGCCGACGATGTGCAACGCGTACAGAACGGCGGCGACGAGCGTGAGCGACTCGCCGTACCCGACTGCGAAACCTTCGAGCGTTAGTACCCCCAGACCGAGGACAGCCAGCCCGACCGCCGCCCAGGTCCATCCGCCGATCTTCTGCTTGAGCAGCACCGCGGCCAGGAGCGGCGTGCACACGACGTACATGCCCGTGACAAAGCCGGAGACGCTGGCGGCGGTGTGCGCGAGCCCCGCCGTCTGCAAGATCTGCGCGGTGCCGTACAGGCAACCGAGGACCATCGCACGCTTCCGTGTCTCGGCCGAGAGGGCGCGGACCGCGCGCGGGAAGATCAGGTAGAGCGCGACCGTAGCCATCGCGAAGCGGACCACGAGGAAGTCGCTCACGGGGACGCGGTGGAGGAGGTCCTTGATCAGGAAGAACGTCGACCCCCACGTCGCCGTGATGGCGAGCAGGGCCAGGGTCGCCAGCAGGGTGTTCCTGCGCTCGTGGGTCACGCGTCACGCAGCTTCTTGAGCAGCGCGGTGCTGGAGTCCCCGGCCTCGCGCGAACCCGGTGTCTCGAGGATGAAAGGCACCCCGTCGGTCGCCGGGTGGGCGAACAGCTCCTCGAAGGCACCGACGCCGATGTGGCCCTCGCCGATCTTCTCGTGCCGGTCCCGGAACGAGCCCCGGAGGTCCATCGAGTCGTTGGCGTGGATCAGTCGCAGCTGCCCGAGCTCTACCGCGCGGTCGACTGTGGCCGTGGTGCCACCCGGCTCGTCCAGGGGTGCACCAGCGGCGAACACGTGGCACGTGTCGAGGCAGATCCCGGCCTTCGGGTGGTTGTCGAGGGCGGCCAGGTAGCCCTCGAGGTCGTCGACGCCCGCGCACAACGAGCGTCCCTGCCCGGCGGTGGGCTCGAGCAGCAGCCAGGGAGCATCATCCGGCTCCAGGGCTTCGAGCAGGGGCAGCAGGCCCTCCCGGACCTGGCGCATGGCGGCATCGAACGAGCCTTCGGCCACGCAGGAGCCGGTGTGCACCACGACTCCCTCGGCACCGATCTCGGCAGCTCGCTTGAGGTTGTGCGCCACGACGTCGACGGAGCGGGTGTACGTCGCCTCCGTGGGGGAGCCGAGGTTCACCAGGTACGGCGTGTGGATGAAGACCCGCATGCCGGCCTCGCCGCACGCGTCGCGGAAAGCGCGGTCCTGCGCCGGATCACCCTTGGAGTTCGCCCAGCCGCGCGGGTTGCCGACGAAGACCTGGATCGTCTCGGCGCCGATGCGGACCGCGTCGGCGAACGCCCCGACGTGGAGTCCCTTGCCGACTTTGACGTGCGTGCCGATCGGGTTTCTGAGGGTCATACGAGGTAGATCGTGACCGTGCTGCCCTTGGCGAGCATCGTGCCGCCCTCGGGATCCTGCTCGTAGACGAAGCCGAGGCCGATGTAGGAGTCGGACATCAGCACCTCGACCACGAAGCCGGCATCCTCAAGGGTCTGGGTCGCAGCCTCGACGCCCTGGCGGACGACGTCCGGAACCTCGACCGGGGGAGGCCCGGCGGAGACGATCAGCTCGATCTCGTCGCCCTTGACCAGCGTCTCGCCCCCAGGTGGGTTCTGCGAGATGATCCGGCCTTCCTTGACCGTCTCGCTGTAGTCCGGCGTCAGCTTGACCTCCAGCCCGAGCTCGGTCAGCTGCTCCTCGACCTTGTCTGCCTTCTTGCCGGTGTAG
>DATILB010000360.1:0-27862 GCA_035477015.1 Nocardioidaceae bacterium
CGGAGGGTCGTATGACTCGGATCAACGTCAACGTCGACGGGACCGCCTACTCCGACGAGGTCGAGCCGCGCACACTGCTCGTGCACTACCTGCGCGAACAGCTGGGCAAGGTCGGCACCGTCGTCGGATGCGACACCAGCAACTGTGGCTCCTGCACGGTGCATCTCGACGGAAAGAGCGTGAAGGCCTGCAACGTGCTCGCCGTACAGGCGGACGGCCGTGAGGTCACCACGATCGAGGGGCTCGTCAAGAACGGCGAGCTGCACCCGGTCCAGGAGGCGTTCCGCGAGTGCCATGCCCTGCAGTGCGGCTTCTGTACGCCGGGCATGATCATGCAGACGATCGACCTGCTCGGCGACAACCCGCAGCCGAGCGAGGAGGCCATTCGGCACGGCCTCGAAGGCAACCTCTGCCGGTGCACGGGCTACCACAACATCGTGCGTGCCGTGCAGATGGCCGCGGGTCAGGTCCAGGCCGAGGGGAGCTCGTCATGACCATCATCGAGCCCACGACAGGCACCCAGCGTGAGGTCGGGGCAGCCCGCCGCCGCAAGGAGGACCAGCGGCTGATCACCGGCCGCACCAGGTGGAGCGACAACATCCAGCTGCCCGGGATGCTGCACATGGCGATGGTGCGCAGCCCCTACGCGCACGCCATGATCCGCCGCATCGACACCGAGCAGGCCAAGGCTCTGCCCAACGTCATCTCCGTGCTCACGGGGAAGGACGTCGCAGAGGAGCAGGGCGTCATCGCCAACGCGTGGGCGATCACGACCGACCAGAAGGCACCCGCCCATCTGCCCATGGCAGTCGACCGGGTTGCGTTCGCGGGCGAGGTCGTCGCCGTCGTGGTGGCACGATCCGCGGCAGAGGCCCGCGACGCGGCGGAGCTCGTCGACGTCGACTACACCGAGATGCCAGCAGCCCTCGACCTGAGAGAGGCTGCCGAGGACAAGGTGCTCGCACACCCGGACCTGGGCACGAACAAGTCCTCGTTCTGGCAGCTGGACTCGGCCGCGCAGGGTTCGGGCGGATCGGTCGACGAGGCCATCGCCGAGGCGCGGGCGAACGGTATCGTGATCGAGCGCGAGATCCGGCAGCAGCGGCTGATTCCGGCGTTCATGGAGCCACGCTCGACCGTGGTCGACCCGACCGGCGAGCAGATCACCATGTGGTCGTCGACGCAGGTCCCGCACATCGCGCGCTTCCTGCTGGCTGCCACCACGGGCACGCCCGAGTCCAAGATCCGGGTGATCGCGCCGGACGTGGGCGGTGGCTTCGGAGGCAAGCTGCAGACGACTCCGGAGGAGTGGATCACCTTCCTCGCGGCCAAGCGGCTGGGCAAGCCGGTCAAGTACACCGAGACCCGCTCAGAGTCCCTGATGTCCGGGCACCACGGTCGCGACCAGTGGCAGACGCTCACCCTCGCGGCCACCAAGGAGGGCCGGGTCACCGGCCTGAAGGTCGACGTGCTCGCCGACATGGGCGCCTACATCGGCCTGGTCGGTGGCGGCGTACCGGTCCTCGGCGCCTGGATGTACAACGCGATCTACAAGTTCGACTCGTACCAGTTCAACTGCACCCCCGTCCTCACCAACAAGACCTGGGTGGACGCCTACCGCGGTGCCGGGCGACCGGAGGCGACGTACGCGATCGAGCGGTTGATGGACGAGCTCGCCGTCGAGGTCGGGGTCGACCCGATCGCGATCCGCGAGATGAACTGGATCAAGCACGAGGAGTTCCCGTTCACCACCGTGGCGGGGATGACCTACGACTCCGGCAACTACGAAGCCGCGACGGCGAGGGCCAAGGAGATCTTCGGGTACGACGACCTCCGTGCCGAGCAGCAGAAGCGTCGAGAGCAGAAGGACCCTGTCCAGCTGGGCATCGGCGTCTCCACGTTCACCGAGATGTGCGGCCTCGCGCCCAGCCGGGTGCTGGGCCAGCTCAACTACGGTGCGGGCGGCTGGGAGCACGCGGAGATCAGGATGCTTCCGACCGGCAAGGTCGAGGTCATCACTGGTTCGTCGTCTCACGGACAGGGTCATGAGACTGCCTGGTCGCAGATCGTGGCCGACCGGCTCGGGATCCCGTTCGACGACATCGAGGTGCTGCACGGGGACACCCAGGTCTCGCACAAGGGACTGGACACCTACGGCTCGCGCTCGCTGACGGTAGGTGGTGAGGCGCTGATCCTCGCTGCCGACAAGGTCATCGAGAAGGCCAGGCCGATCGCTGCGCACCTGCTCGAGGCGGCCGAGGGCGACCTGGAGTTCACGGACGGGAAGTTCACCGTCCGCGGTACCGAGCAGGGCATGGCCCTGACCGAGATCGCCACCGCCGTGTTCGCGGCGCACAACCTACCCGACGGTGTCGAAGCCAGTCTGGACAGCGAGGCGACGTACGACCCGGTCAACTTCTCCTTCCCGCACGGCACCCACCTGTGCGCGACCGAGGTCGACACCGAGACCGGTCAGGTCAAGCTGCGCAAGTACGTCGCCGTCGACGACATCGGCGTGATCGTCAACCCGATGATCGTGGCCGGCCAGGTGCACGGCGGCATCGCACAGGGCATCGCCCAGGCCCTCTGGGAGGAAGCGGTGTACGACGACGCCGGGACGCTCGTGTCCGCGTCGTTCGTCGACTACACGATCCCGTCTGCGGCCGACGTCATCTCGTTCGACATCGACCACACCACGTCGCCGAGCACCACCAACACGCTCGGCACCAAGGGGGTCGGCGAGGCAGGGACGATCGCGTCCACGCCGGCGGTGGTCAATGCGATCCTTGACGCGCTCCGACCACTGGGGGTGAGCGACATCGAGATGCCGTGCACCCCGCACCGGGTCTGGTCCGCGATCCGTGCGGCCAAGGGAGGCCAGTCATGATTCCGGCAACGTTCGAGTACGCCGCGCCCACCACCGTCGAAGAGGCGCTGGCTGCTCTCGCCGAGGCGGGCGAGGACGCGAAGGTGATGGCCGGCGGGCAGAGCCTGCTCCCGGTCCTGCGGATGCGGCTGAACGCACCGAGCCACGTGATCGACCTCGGACGGATCGACGCGCTGCGCGGAATCCGTGAAGAGGCTGACGCGCTGGTCATCGGCGCCATGACGACGCACGACGACGTCATGCACGACGCGCTGGTGCACGAGCACGCGCTGCTGCTGACGAAGGTGACGACCACGGTTGCCGATCCACAGGTGCGGCACCGCGGCACGTTCGGTGGCTCGCTGGTGCACGCCGACCCGGCCGGTGACCTCGGCGCCGCTGCGATGGCGTTGGACGCGTCGTTCGTCATCGCCGGTCGCGACGGGATGCGCACGGTGGCTGCGGACGACTTCTTCGTGGACCTCTTCGAGACCGCGGTGGGCGAGGGCGAGATCCTCACCGAGATCCGGATCCCCAAGCACGAGCACTGGGGCGCCCACTACGAGAAGTTCGTGCGGACCGCCCAGCAGTGGTCGATCGTCGGGATCGCGGCCACCGTCCACCACGAGGGCGGCACGATCATGGAGGCGAAGATCGGGCTCACCAACATGGGCTCCACCCCGTTGCGTGCTCGCGCGACGGAGGAGGCTCTGCACGGAGTCTTCGCGAACGACGAAGCCGTCCGGGCCGCGGTCGCGAACATCGCCGACGGGACCAACCCGCCCAGCGACCTCAACGGTGATGCCGACTACCGGCGTGACCTGGCCGTCGTACTCGCCAGACGTGCGGTTCTGCACGCCTGCGGAGTCTGAGGTTTGGAGCTCCGACACAACTTCACGGTGCCGGGCTCGCTGGCCGACACCTGGGCGGCGTTCGGCGACATCACTTCGGTCGCCGAGTGCTTCCCTGGTGCCGTGGTCACGCGTGCCGACGGGGACGACTTCGAAGGGACGTGCAAGGTCAAGCTCGGTCCGGTGGCGCTGGTCTACTCGGGGTCCGGGCGGTTCGTCGAAAAAGATGAGGCTGAGGGACGTTTCGTTCTCGAGGCGAAGGGGAAAGACAAACGCGGGAACGGAACCGCAGGCGCGGCCGTCACCGCCACCCTGACGTCGGTGAGCTCGGGCACCGCCGTCGAGGTGGTGACGGATCTCCAGATCACTGGAAAGCCGGCCCAGTTCGGTCGGGGAGTCATCCAGGACGTTTCCGACAAGCTCCTCCAGCAGTTCTCCGCCTGCTTGGAGCAGAAGCTGACTCCTGCACCCTCCGTCGAGGCTGGCCCTGAACCCGGGCGTGCTGCGGTCCGGCCCCTGGAGGTGGAGGACCAGGACGACGCACTCGACGTGGGTGCTGCGCTGCTGCCGGTCCTCATCAAGAGCTACGGCAAGCAGGCGCTGGCGGTCGTGCTGCTGGTCGCCGTCCTCCTCAGGTGGCTTCGCAGGCGCTAGACCACCGGCACGGGCACCCCGCTGGGAGCCAGCGTCAGGTCGTTGCCGAGCTGCCCCCAGGTGTCGCTGCCCCAGCAGTACGCGCTGCCGTCGGTCTTCAGTGCGCAGGTGTGGCCGGTGCCCGCACTGGCCGTTGACCAGTCCGTCGCGATGCCTACCTGCACCGGCGCCGCCTCCGCGTCGGGCTGGCCGTTGTTGCCGAGCGCGCCCTGGAGGTTTGCGCCCCAGCACCAGGCTTGACCGGTGGTCCGCACCCCGCAGGCGTGGGCTTCGTTGCCCTTGCCTCCCGTCGCCACCGTCGCCCAGTCAGTGGCGACTCCGACCTGCGTGGGTGCCAGTACGTCGGTGCCGGTCGTACCGATCCCGACCCGGCCGTCGTCGTTCCGACCCCAGCACCAAAGGGTGCCGCCGGTCTTGACCGCACACGTGAACCCGTTGCCCGCCGAGACCCCGGCCCAGTCGGTGGCGACACCGATCTGGGTGATGGGCACCTCGAACGATGCTGCGCCGACGCCTGCTTGCCCGCGACCGTTGCCGCCCCAGCACCACAGCGTTCCGCCGACGCGGATGCCGCAGGTGTGGTTGGCTCCCGGGCTGACCGAGACCCAGTCGTCGTTATTGCCGATACGCACCGGGGCGGTCGTGTCAGTTTCTTGGGTGCCGAGCGCATGGAACCCGTTGTAGCCCCAGCACCAGAGCTCGCCGCCGGTCGTGATCGCGCAGGTTGCGCTTCCCCCTGCCGCGATCGTGCTCCAGTTCTTGCCGGCGGCGATCGCGGTGGGCGTGTTCTTCTGCTGCGTCGTACCGTCGCCGACCTCGCCGTAGAAGTTGTAGCCCCAGCACCACGCCGAGTAGTCCGAGCGCACGGCGCAGCTGTGGTCCCAGCCGAGCGTCACCGAGCCCCAGTTCGTCGCCGATCCGATCTGGGACGGGGTTGGGTCGTACGGCTGCTGCAGGTTCACCGGCTGGGCGAGCTGCGCCTTCTGGTTGTCGCCCCAGCACCACAGCGTGTGGTCGGACTCGACTCGGCAGGTGTGGTCACCGCCCGCAGCGATGACGGGCGGGGTCACGGGGGCAACAGGTGCGGGGTCGACGTGGATCGACAGCGCCTGCGTGTCGGTGTCGCCGTCGCTGGTCTGCGTGAACGTGACCGTGAACGTCGTGTCGGCTGCTGCGCTCGGGGTCCCGCCGATCGTGGCGCCGGTGAGGTTGAGCCCGGCCGGGAGCGAGCCCGTGGTGACGGCCCAGGTGCCGGTGGCGTTTCCCTGGGTGGTCAGGGTCTCGGCGTACGGCTGCTGCTCGATGCCGTCGGGCAAGGTCGTGGTGCTGATCTCAGGGTCGTCCGGTGGCGGCGGCGGTGGGGGAGGAGGGGGTGGAGTGCTGGTGACCGTCACGACCACCGGTTTCGACGCGGCTGCCTTGCGGTCCTTCCGCTTGGGAGCGAAGGCCCGGAGCGTGTACGAACCGGCGGTGCTCAGCGCGAGCGTGACCTTGTAGGCGCCTCGCGCGTTCCTGGTCCTCGTTGACCGAAGGGTCGTCCACGCCGATCCCGAACGTCGCTGGATCTTGACCACCGAGCCCTTGGGCGACCTGGTCACCCGGCCCTTCAGAACGACCGTCCCACCAGCGGTCACGGACGTGGAGCTCGAGGTCATCGTGACCCTGCGGCTGATGGCTCCCTGCGCGGAAGGAAGCCCCGCGGCGAGGAGCAGGGTTGCGAGCAGTGCGGAGAGGGCCGATCGGCGCAGCATGCGGGGTCCTGTGGAGGGAGGGGTGGCGCTTCTGACGATACGGGTGTTTTGTAGACATGTTCGCCGATTGGGACGGCTCCGGGTGGCGTTTGCCAGGGGCCGCTCGTTGGTCAATAGTGCTGCGCGAAGGAGGGGCATCGACATGGCGGACGACCGGGAGTTCTTCGGCGAGCACGACCCCGAGCGGGCCATTGCCCGTCTGGCTGAGCATGCGGCCGAGGTCGAGCGGGATCGGCGCAGTGCGCCCTTCTTGGTGTGGGGCGGGGCGACCGTGACCACTGGCCTGGTGATCGCTGCGTTCGTTCTTGGGGTGACGCACGAGTCCGAGCCTGCCGGCGCGACCGCTCGGCCGGCGCCCACGGTCACCGTGACGACGCCGGCGGTCGACGTTCGCGTCGCGCCGCGGGCGATACTCGCGCCCAAACCCAAACCCAAGCCCAAGCCGGCACCGGCTGAGCCCGAGACTGAGGTGCAGTCGCCCTCGAACCCGGTCATCGTCCAGACCTCGGTCCAGCCGCCCAAGGAGACCACGCCGTCGAAGCAGGTCGGGCCCAACCGGCCGATCACCAAGCCGATCGACCCGGACGATCGCTGACCCGATTAGGCCGAGCGCGTCTTCGGAAGAGGCGGGCAGCAACGCGAGCAGAGCTCGGAAGGACCCGCGTGCCTCGCGCCGCGCTGCCGGCCACGACACACCTCACTCACTCCGCTCACGACACGGCTCGATCGGCGATGCTTGGGAGAGTGAATACGCACATGCGCAGGTCTCGGGTGGCTGTAGGAGCGACGACGCTTCTTCTGTTGACGACCGGTGCCGCCGAGGCGGGCACCTCGCTCTGGTCGGGCTACCGGATCGACAACGCACCCACCGCTGACGGCGGCTTCATGGGGGCTCGTCTCGTCGACGGGAAGGTCACTTACCGGATCGATGCCGACGCGCGTCGCACGCCCACCGGGTACGGCCGGGTCCGTCGCGTGGTCGGTGATCGGCAGACCGCCCGCGCAGCGTGGATCCTCTCCAAGTACGGCGACGTCCAGCTGGCCGACCAGGCCGCAGCCGTCGACGTCGCGACGTACGCCCTGCTGTCCGGCAAGCCCTTGAGCGGCCGGCGGGCCACCGCGCGCCTGCGCCAGACCGGACGCCCCGCGGCGATCCGGGCCATCGCCAAGCAGCTGCTCGACCTGTCGAAGCGTCTGGCCGGTCCCTACACCCTGACGGTAGCCACGACTCCTGGGGTCGTCGGCGGCCAGGTCTCGGTCAAGGTGCGGGTGACGTCATCGACCGGTGCGGGAGTGGCGAAGCTGCCGGTGCTGCTGACCCTGCCCGGCGTAGCCGAGACGCACGAGACGACCGCGAACGGCCGCGTGGCGACGACGTTCCCGGCCGAGCAGGTCGGCCTTCGCAAGCTCCGGGTCACGGTGAACCTCGTGCCCGAGTGGCGCCTGTCGGTGCGGAAGCCACTCGTGCGTCGCGCCTCGCGCATCGCGCTGGCCGGCCGCAAGACGACCCTGTCCGCGCGGACCCTGCTCGCCGTCCGCGCGACGCCCACCGTCTCGATCCCAGCGGTCGTCGACCCACGCGAGACCGGCAAACCGTTCGCCCCGACCTTCACGGTGAGTGGGAGCGAAGGGGTTCCCAGCCGCGAGGTGACCCTGTCGCTCTTCGGCCCGTTCCTCGTCGGTCAGACGCCTGCGTGCGTGGGGACGTCGACCTATCTGACGAGCACCGTCACCGCCGACGGGACGTACACCGGGCCGGCCATCGCTGTGTCCAAGGCCGGTCGCTACCTCTGGCACGTGCGTGTCGACGAGAGCACGCTGAATGCGCCGGCGGAGGCGTGCGGCGGTCTGGTCCGAGTCCGCACGACACCGCGCCTCAAGCTCGACGCGCAGGCCGGTCCGAAGCTGGCGTTCACGGTCGAGGGGCTCCCGGCCGGCTACGCCGACGACGCGGTGCTCAAGTTGTTCGGTCCCTACGACCGGCGTGCCGACGCGACCTGCAAGCCGGGCAAGAAGGTCGGCCAGGTTGAGGTGCGCGTCAACCGCAATGGTGACTTCGCGCCCAGGAAGATCGCGGCGTCCGAGCCGGGCGTCTACGCGTGGCGCATCCAGCTCCCCGCGGGCGACCTGGTGGTGCCGACCCAGACCAGATGCGGCGTGAAGGGGTCCTTCAGCGACGTCTCGTGACGGCGTCGTCGAGCAGCAACCGCCACGCCCGGACGTGACGCGAGTCGACGTACGCCTTCCAGGAACCACTCGGTCGCACCGACTTCCCGACGTGGAACTGGCGGACGCCGGCGTGGAGCAGCCACGGCACGTGCTCGCCGGCAAGACCGCCGCCGGGCATCAGTAGCCGGGCGATGCTCGGTGATCCGCTCGCACGCTCGGTGAGCTCCTCGTAGCCGGCCGCCAGTCCCCGCGTCGACCCCGCGGAGAGAACGGCGTCCAGTCCGGCGAGCTCGCCGAGCTGACGCCAGGCCCGCTTGGTCTCCAGGGAGGAGTCGATCGCGCGGTGGAAGGTCCAGGGCACTCCGGGAAGGGCGTCGGTGATGGCGGTGCACACCTCGACGTCGACGAGCAGGTCAGCGTCGAGGAAGCCGAAGATGACTCCCTCGGCTCCGACGGCAACGTAGTCCTGTGCCAGCCCGATCAGGCGCGCCAGCTCGCCGCCGTTGGTGGTGAATGTGTCGTTGAGCCGGAGCATGACTCGTACGGCGATGTCGCTCTCGCGGCAGATGGTGGAAACCACGGCCGGCTCGGGCGAGAGCCCACCGGAGTCAATGGCGTCGGTGACGTAGAGCCGGTCCGCGCCGCCCTCCTGCGCCGGGCCGGCGTCGGACGGGTGCAGGGTCACCACCTCGAGAAGCGGGCTGACGGGCTCGTTGCTCACAGGGGACATGGTGACATCAGGTCAGCCGCTGGGACGTTCGCCGAGCGGTCGGTCGGGTGCGATGTCGAGCCCGTGCGCTTGGAGGTGCCCGTCGACGAGGTACCAGATCGAGCGGGACAGCAGATCGGCAAGCACCTCGGCGGAGGGCTCGCGGGTCGGCCTGGCCACCCAGAGCCGGACGGCGCCGTACACCTGGCCGATGAGACCGGACACCATCAGCGGGAGCGCTGCTTGCTCGTCCTTGCTCAGGGTGGCGCCTACCAGGTCCGCTCCACCCTGGAGCAAGGCGGTCAGTGCGACCGCGACCTGGTCCTGGTCGGCGCCCTGGTCGGCTTCGCGTTCGACGACCGCGTGCAGCGCCGGGTGCTCGTCGGCCCACTCGACGTACGCGGAGATGATGCCGCCGATGATCTGGAGCGCCGACCCCTCGAGGGTGAGCGCGGGGAGCAGTGCTTCGCGGAGTCGACGAACGACCCGTCGACGGATCGCGTGGTCGAGGTCGGCCTTGTCCTCGAAGAACCGGTAGACGACGGTCCGCGCGACACCGGCCTGTTCGGCGATCTGGCGGACGTGCACCTCGGCACCCGACGGCTCGCTCTCCAGGACCTCGATCGCCGCGTCCAGGATGCGCGCACGCCGAGCCGCGTTGTGCGCGTCCCAGCGCGCGCTACGTCCGTCGGTGGCCACGAATGGCGAGGCTAGCTCACGCGGCGTCGGGAACGCGCACGTCTGGCGGTGCGTGCAACGTTCGCAAGCTCGTCGCGGTCAGTGATCTTCACCCGCGGCCGGCCCTCGGCGGCGCCCGTCATCCGCTCGACACGGTCAATGGCGCGCCAGCCTCTGCGGTCGATGTGTGGGGGCAGGTCGCGCAACATGGGTGTGGTGAGCAGGCCGGCCTCATGGTCGTCGAGCAGCTGCTCGACGGTTTCCTCGGCGCAGGTCTTGTTCGTGCCGATGAAGCCGTTCGGGCCGCGCTTGATCCAGCCGGCGACGTACACGCCGGGCGCGACTCTGCCGCGGTCGTGGGGCACCGTGCCCGTGGTCTCGTCGAAGGGCAGGTCGAGGACGGGTACGCCGCGGTAGCCGACGGCCCGGAGCACGACGCCGGTCTCGATGACCTCGCCGCCTCCGACCTCGAGGCCGGCGACGCGGTCATCGCCGACGACGCGCACGGGTGTGGTGTGGAAGCGCAGGACGATCCGTCGCCGGGACGGGTCCTTGGGTCGGGCCGCCAGCTCGGCGAGCAGCGCGGTCTTCGCATCGACCACCTCGAGCTCGCCCTCGACGACGACGTCGATGTCGGGCCGTCCGGCGAGGCCGATGAGCTCGGGCATCGTGAAGGCGGCGTCCGCGGGACTGCGTCGGCCGAGCAGAACGACCTCACGCACGCGGCTCGCCTGCAGGGCCACGAGCGCGTGGTCGGCGATGTCGGTGTTCGCGAGCCGTGTGGGATCGGTGGTCAGGATCCGGGCCACGTCGAGCGCGACGTTGCCGGTGCCGATCACCACGACGCGTTCGGTCTGCAGGTCGACGGGCGCGTCGGTGTGGTCGGGGTGGCCGTTGTACCAAGCTACGAACTGCGTCGCGGAGGCGCTGCCAGGGAGCTCCTCGCCTTGGAGCCCGAGGGTCCGGTCGGTCGCAGCGCCGACGGTGTAGACCACGGCGCCGTACCGCTGCGCGAGGTCGGCTTGCGTGATGTCCTTGCCGACCTCGACACCGAGCACGTACGAGAAGCCGCGCTCCTTCTCGATGGCCCTGAACAGCTCGGTCACCTGCTTGGTGGTGGGGTGGTCGGGCGCGACCCCCGCCCGCACCAGTCCGTACGGCGTAGGCAGCCGGTCGAACACGTCGACCGTCACGCCGGTGTGCTTGAGCAGCTCGTCCGCGGCGTAAAGACCCGCCGGGCCGGCCCCCACCACTGCCACGCGCAGCGGTGAGGTCACTGCCTGCTTCGGCGGCACCTTGGCCAGCGGTGTGCGATCGGCGTGCGGCTCGGCGGCGAAGTAGTCGGCGTTGAGCTGCAGGAACGGGAGCTCCGCCTCGCTCAGCTTGGTGTGCGGCTTGATCGCGCCCACCGGGCAGGCGGTGACGCAGGCTCCGCAGTCGACACAGGCCTGCGGGTCGACGTACAGCATCTCGGCCTCGGCGAAGCCAGGCTCACCGGGCGCGGGGTGGATGCAGTTGACCGGGCACGCCAGAACGCACGCGGCGTCGGCGCAGCAGGACTGAGTGACGACATAGGGCATGGTCAGGCGACCGACCGGAGAGCGGGCTCACTGCGGTAGCGCGCGGGACGGCCGTCGATGCCGCAGAGCTTCCACACGCGACGCGACACGGGGTTCATCAGGCCGATGTCCTCGGCCAGGCCGCGCACGTCGGCGAACAGGCCGCGGACCATCTCCTTGGCCTCGGGGCTGTGCCGGAACGCCTGGCCGAGCACCCACCGCGGGACACCGACCTCGGTGGTGATCTCCTTCGTCGGGATCAGGATCAGGTCACCGGCAACGCGCATCGTGATCGGGAAAAGCACCGACAGGAGCGCCTTGCGGATGGGGTCGAGCTCGGGGACGCGCTCGGCGAGGTAGTTGTGCGCGAACGAGATGTGCCGTGCCTCTTCGGCGACGTGGATCTGCATGATCCGCTCGAGCAGCGGGTGCAGCTCGGTGCCGGACCGCAGGATCTGCTTCTGCACGTGGTCGATCGGCTCCTCGCCGGCCAGCACCATGGTGAAGAACCACTCGGGGAACACCTTCGCCATCAGCACGATCACCGGGCTCAGCGCCCTGATGCCGCGCGGCATGCCAGGGACGTCCGCCCCCACGCGGTTCACGAACTCCTGGAACATCTGCGTGTGGTGGGTCTCCTCGGTCGCCTCGTGGGTGCAGTAGCGGTACTCGGGGGAGCCATTGGGCAGGTTGAGGACGTAGATCATCAGGCCCTGGATGAGGAGGTTCTCGAACTGCAGGCCGACCTTCATGATGTTCGCCTGGCGCCAGATGCCGATCGCCACCTGCTCCTCGAGCGGAAGCTCGCGGTACCACTCGGTCTTGCCGATCGGGTCGACATCGGGGAGGACCCAGCGCGGATCCGCGAGGTCGATCGCGAACTCCGGGTCGTCCCACGGGATGTCCTCGAACGCGTCGAAGTGGGTGTGCACCGAACCCTCGGACAGGGTGCGGAGTACGTCCTCGTACGTCTGCGGTGCGGTCATGATTCCTCCGGTGACGAGTAGTTACTGATACAGCGTGTCACAAGTACTCCAAGAACGCGACACCCTTGATGGAACATTCTTGATGACACGTTGTTGTCATGCCGGAACTATGCGTGTTCCGGCAGGATGGCCGCATGGATGAACGCCCTTCCCCCATGCAGGGGGCCCAGAGCCTCGTGCGCGGGCTGTTCGACATCGAGGAGGGCCTCAGCCGCAGCCTGCTCACCGCGATCTACCGCTTGGTGTTCCTGCTCGCCGCGCTTCCCTGGATCATCTTCACGGTGCTGGCGTTCCAGCGCTCCAACGTGGTCTGGGGCCTGGTGTGGGCGGTCGTCCTCGGCCCGGCCGTGTACGTCGCGCTCGTCATCGCCAGCCGCTTCGCCCTCGGCTTCACAGTGATGCTGATCAGGCTCATCCAGGAGCTGACCGAGCTGCCCAACGCGGTGGACCGGCTCACCAGCGAGGTCGCCAACCTGCGTGGTGACATCGGCCGGCTCCCCGACGTCGTCGAGGAGCTCACGGGTCAGGTCCAGGCCCTGCCCGGTGTCGTCGGACACCTCAACGAGCACATCGACTCGCTGCAGTACAGCTTGGACAAGGCGCAGTTCTGGCGGACCAGCCGGCGTCGCCCCCGTTCGCGCACCGACGAGCCGTTGGAGCCCGTGCCGAACGAGCCGGAGGAGTGAGTCGGTAGCATCCGGCTCCATGAAGACCCGCGCTCTCGCCGTACCCGCGATCCTGCTGCTGTCCCTGCTCGCCGGCTGCGGTGACGCCAAGCCGACGGACACCGCCGAGGTGCCACCGGCCGCGGAGGTCACGCCCACCGAGACGCCCACGACCACCCCCGCGGGGAGCTGCGAGTGGGTCCCGGACCAGATGCCGGCCGCCAAGGAGGTCGACCCGCCGCCGGTGGATCCGGTCACTGCGGCCGCCCTCACGATCGCCACCAACCGTGGTGACATCAAGGTCATGCTCGACGCGACGAACGCACCGTGTGCCGCCGGCTCGTTCTCGTGGCTCGCGTCGCAGGGCTACTTCGACGGCACGAAGTGTCACCGGCTCGTCGTTGACTTCGTGCTGCAGTGTGGCGACCCGTCGTTCACCGGCAGCGGGGGGCCGGGCTACAGCTTCGCCGACGAGCTGACCGGGGCCGAGACCTATACGGCCGGCACCCTCGCCATGGCGAACTCCGGACCTGACACCAACGGGTCGCAGTTCTTCATCATGCTCGAGGATAGTGGCCTGCAACCGGCGTTCACCGTCTTCGGCAGTGTCGACGCCGCCGGCCTCGAGGTCGTCCGTGGCATCGCGGCCGATGGCAACGCCGCGGATGGGGTCGCCCCCGCCGAGGACGTCACGATCGAGTCCGTCAGCTAGTCCCATTGGCCGAGACGCGTCTTCGGTCGAGGCGGCATCCACGCACTCGCAAGCGAGCGAGAGCGCCGCGTGCCTCCCACCGCGCTGCCGGCTAGGTCTCGCCCAACTCTGTTGGTAGTTCACTCTCATGCAGTACGACGAGGCTGGTGACCGCACGGGTCAGGCACACGTAGAGCCGGCGGAGCCCTGTCAGTCGGTCCGGCTCGCCATCGACGATCGCCGCCGGCTCGACGAGCACGACGTGGTCGAACTCGAGGCCCTTCGCCAGGCTGGCTGGGACCACGTCGACCTGCTTGTCGAAGACGTCCTCACCACCGAGGACCTCGTAGGTCACGCCGGCGTCGTCGAGCTGGGCCCGAACCCGCGGCAGCAGAGAGTCCGGCACGATCACGCCGACGGAGCCGACGCGGGGGGTGGCCAGTGCCGCCACGACGTCGAGGCCGGGCCTGATCTCGAGGTCGCCTCGCGCCCGTCGTACCGAGGTCGGTGGGGTCAGTCCCGGCGCGATCAGGGGCAGCAGCCGTGCGGCGTACTCGATCACGGCTCCCGGCACGCGGAACCCCTGGGTCAGCTCCTCGATGTGGGCGGTCTTGCCGAGGTGACCAAGCGCCTCCTCCCAGCTGGTGATGGCCCACGGGGTTGTCGCCTGGGCCAGGTCGCCCAGCACCGTGGTGGAGCCCGTCGAGCAACGGCGGCCGACCGCGCGCAGCATCATCGCGGAGAGGTCCTGGGCCTCGTCGGCCACCACATGAGCCAGGCTCGGCGTGCGCTCGACGAGATCTGCCGCCTCGTCGACCAGGACCGCGTCCGCAAGTGACCAGCGGGTGCTCGTCGGTGCCTTCGGCGGCTTGGTCCAGAGCAGCAGTGTCTGCTCCTCGTCGCTCAGCACGCCCGCTGCAGGCTTGCTCAGCGCGGTCGGGTCCGACAGCAGGCGATGCACAAGTCGAGCCGGGTCCACGGCGGGCCAGATCTGGTCGACGTACTGCTTGACCGGCCGGCTTCGTGCCACCGAGTCCTGCACGCGGTCGTCGGGAGAGTCGCCGGCATTCTCCATCTTCACGAGGATCGCGTGCGCGAGTCGTTGCGCCAGCATTGCGCGCGCGGCGCCGTACCGAACGCCGCGTTCGCGGAGGGAAGCCAGGATCTCCTCGACCTCGTACGCCGGCACGCGCCACCGAGCCGAGCCTCGGGGGACGACGAGGGCTTCGGTCGGTGCGGTGATCTGCGACCAGACCGCGTTGTGCAGCACCTCGGCCATCCGGGCATCGCCCTTGAGGGTCGCGACTGCTGCCTCGTCCGAACCGCGGATCTCGAAGCGCGCATTGACGTTCGCGAGCGTCTTGCCGACCAGCTGCTCGATAGTGGCCTGCTGCGCGTCGATCTCGCCGAGCGCGGGAAGCACGTCGCCGATGTAGCGCAGGAAGCTCGCGTTCGGCCCGACCACCAGCACGCCTTGGCGGACCAGCTGCTCCCGGTGGGTGTAGAGCAGGTACGCCGCCCGGTGCAACCCGACGGCGGTCTTGCCGGTGCCAGGCGCACCCTGCACGCAGATCGACTCCGACAGGCCGGCTCGGACGATGACATCCTGCTCGGGCTGGATGGTCGCGACGATGTCGCGCATCGGGCCCACGCGGGGTCGCTCGATCTCGTCCTCGAGGATCCGGGAGTACTCCTCGGCACCCTCCGCTTGTCGAGACCCCAAGGGCTCGTCCTCGAACGCGGTCAGCAAGCCCTCCTGGAAGCCGAAGCGCCGCCGAAGCTCGACGCCCATCGGCTCCTTGGCGGACGCGCGGTAGAAGGCGAGGCTGATCGGCGCCCGCCAGTCGACGACCAGCGGATCGCCGATCTCGTCGGTGACGTGGCGACGGCCGACGTAGAACCGTTCGCCTTCGTTCCCGGTGGTCGAGCCTGTCGAGACCCGCGCGTAGTCGAGCCGCCCGAAGAACAGGGGCACGGTGGGGTCGTCTTCAAGTGCCTTCATCCGGCGGTAGATCGCGGACTCGAGGAACTGCTGGCTCACCCAGTCGCCGGCGGCACTCGAGTCGAGACCGGCCGTCTTCTCCCGCATCCGTGCCAGTGCTGCCCGCGACGCGGCGAGGTGGTGCTGCTCCTGGGCGAGCTCGGGATCTGAAGTCACACGTCGGCCGCGTCGATGATGCGGTAGGCGTAGCCCTGCTCGGCAAGGAAACGCTGCCGGTGCTGGGCGAAGTCGGCGTCGACTGTGTCGCGCGAGACGATCGCGTAGAAGCGCGCCGACCGGCCGTCCGCCTTCGGGCGCAGCAGCCGGCCGAGACGTTGGGCCTCCTCCTGGCGTGAGCCGAAGGACCCGCTGACCTGGATGGCGACGCTCGCCTCGGGCAGGTCGACGGAGAAGTTCGCGACCTTGCTGACGACGAGCAGGTTGAGCTCGCCGTGTCGGAAGGCGTTGAACAGCCGCTCGCGCTCCTTGATCGGCGTCTCGCCCTTGATCACCGGTGCGCCCAGGTGCTCGGCGATCTCGTCGAGCTGGTCGAGGTACTGCCCGATCACCAGCGTCGGCTCGCCCTTGTGCTTCTCGACCAGTCGCTCGGCCAGACGCAGCTTGGCCCGCGTGCAGCTGGCGAGTCGGTAGCGCTCCTCGGGCTCGGCGGTGGCGTAGGCAAGCCGCTCACCCTCGGGGAGGGTCACCCGCACCTCGATGCAGTCAGCGGGTGCGATGTAGCCCTGCGACTCGATGTCCTTCCACGGGGCGTCGTACCGCTTCGGGCCGATCAGCGAGAAGACATCGCCCTCGCGGCCGTCCTCGCGGATCAGCGTCGCGGTCAGGCCGAGTCGTCGTCGGGCCTGCAGATCGGCGGTCATCCGAAAGATCGGCGCAGGGAGCAGGTGCACCTCGTCGTACACGACCAGACCCCAGTCCCGCGCGTCGAAGAGCTCGAGGTGCGAGTAGACGCCCTTCCGGCGGGTCGTCATCACCTGGTAGGTCGCGATCGTGACGGGGCGGACCTCCTTCTTGGTTCCGGAGTACTCGCCGATCTCGTCCTCGGTCAGCGTCGTACGGCGGAGCAGCTCGTCCTTCCACTGCCGGGCGCTGACGGTGTTCGTGACGAGGATCAGCGTGGTCGCCTGGGCGTGCGCCATGGCGGCCGCGCCCACGATCGTCTTGCCGGCGCCGCAGGGCAGCACGACCACGCCGGAGCCGCCGTGCCAGAACTGCTCGGCGGCCTCCTTCTGGTAGCCGCGCAATGTCCAGCCACTTTGATCGAGCTGGATCGCGTGGGCCTCGCCGTCGACGTACCCCGCGTAGTCCTCCGCCGGCCAGCCCAGCTTCAGCAGCGCCTGCTTGAGGTTGCCGCGCTCGCTCGGGTGTACGACGACCGTTGCGTCGTCGACGCGGGCGCCGATCATGCCCGCGACCTTCTTGGCGCGGAGCACCTCCTCGAACACGGGTTTGTCGATGCTGCTCAGCACCAGGCCGTGGGTCGGGTGCTTCTCGAGCCGGAGCCGCCCGTAGCGCGCCATGGTCTCGGCGATGTCGACGAGAAGGGCGTGCGGGACGGCGTAACGGCTGTACGCGAGCAGAGTGTCGATGACCTGCTCGGCGTCGTGGCCTGCCGCGCGGGCGTTCCAGAGGCCCAGCGGAGTCAGCCGGTAGGTGTGCACGTGCTCGGGTGACCGCTCGAGCTCGGCGAACGGCGCGATCGCCCGGCGGCAGTCAGCGGAGCGCTCGTGCTCGATCTCGAGCAGGAGGGTCTTGTCCGACTGGACGATCAGGGGGCCGTCATTCACCTACGCATCTTACGGACATGGCCCAATCGGAGCAGACTCG
Organism: Nocardioidaceae bacterium; assembly: GCA_035477015.1. Classification (GTDB taxonomy): domain Bacteria; phylum Actinomycetota; class Actinomycetes; order Propionibacteriales; family Nocardioidaceae; genus SSC3. The sequence goes on from DATILB010000360.1 coordinate 17,409, forward strand.
TCCGCATGGGCGAACCCGTGCGCGTGATCAAGCTCGCCGACCTCGTCCCGGCCGACCCGACCCCCGGCATGGCCCGCGAACTCGCGTTCGAGCTGCCGAGGCTGTGGGCCGGCCGCGTCACCACGGCGCCCGGAGCGGTCAGCGGGTGGCACCACCACGACAAGAACGAGACCAGCCTGTACGTCGTGTCGGGCATCCTGCGCCTCGAGTTCGAGGGCTACGACGGCTGGCTCGACGCCGAGGCAGGCGACTTCATCCACGTGCCGTCGTTCACCGTCCATCGGGAGAGCAACCCGACCGATCAGCCGTCGGTCGCCGTGATCGCGAGGGCGGGCGGCGGCATCCCGACCGTCAACGTGGAGCGCTAGCAACCGCTCAGAGCTGGTCGAGCACCTGGTTGATCGCGTCCAGCACCACGTCAGATCTCTCGCCTGGAACCTCGTGACCGCTCTCGGCGAAGATCTGCTTGCCGCCGGGGACCGAGGCCGCCAGATCGGCCTGCTGCTCCTCACGCAGCTTGTCGAAGATCGCAGGATCGCCCCACTCGCTAGGCCAGTTCCCGCTGACGGTCGCCGTGACCACTACCAGGGGCACCTCCGGGAGAGGCCCGGCCTTCTTCACCTGGGCGAAGCTGGCCATGATGTCGATCCCCTCGGGGTTCGACTCCATGAACTCCCGGTCAAGGGCGATCTGGGCGGGCGTCAGGTGCTGCTCGATCTGCCGCTGCTCGTCGTAGTGGTTGGACTCGACCAGCACGAGACCACCGATGTCGGCCGAATGCTCAGCGGCGTAGAGCTGCGTGAAGATCCCGCCCATGGAGAAGCCCACCAAGACGTACGGCGGCTTCGCCTCGACTGCCTCGAGCAGAGCTTCGAGGTCGTCAACGACGTCCTGGGCGCTGCGTGGTTTGGGTGCGGGCTCGCTCTGCCCGGTGTTGGCGCGGTCATAGGTGCAGACGCGCATGTCTGTCTGGAGGCCCTTGACAACCAGCGTCCACGTGCGGCTGTCACCGGTGAGGCCGGCTTCCAGGACGATCGTTCCGCCGGTCGCCTCGTCGTTCTGGCAGGTGACGAAGAGGGATCTGTTGCCGATGTCGACGAGCTCACCCGTGGCCTGGGTGGCTCCCGTCGTCGGGGAGGTGTCTGGCACCGCAGCCGGGTCGTTGCCGCCACACCCGAGCGTGCTGAGGATCAACGCCAGTGCGAGCGACCACTGAACTCTGCGCATCGGCTGCTCCGTTCGGACGTGGTCCAAGCATGGCAGCCTCGCTCGCGCAGGTGAAGGATGACCTTCTGGTCTAGTCCACTGGGCCATCTGGCGTAGGTCGGACTACGCCGGATGTGCATCCCGGTGAGCAGGTGGATGACCTGTGCACCGTCACATCGGGTCATCTGTGCTCGCAGGTCTCCCCACGGCGTGTCGGTCGGGCTACCGTCGTCGTTCTGGGGTTAAAGGAGCACCAAGGGGAGGACAACAAGAAGGAAACGCCGCGTGGCAGCCGGGGGTGGCTCGTCACTCGGGGTGGGGGTGGACTCGTGAGTTTGGGATCTCACGCAGGCCTTGTATCGGGTGGGGGCTGTGCGTGCAACGCAGAAACAGCAGCAGATGAAGTCGCTTGGCAGCGGCTCAGGCATGACCTGAGGCAGCCAGTGGTGGCGGCGTCCTGGCAGCTCGGCGCTTTGGCCGGGAACGTGGACGCTGACTCCGAGGTGGGCGGGCGGATCGTCGATATCCAGAAGCAGTTGGACTGGATCCTCGATCTACTGCGCGACCAGGCAGCCGAGGGTCGCGTGCTCGTGGTGGACGTCTGTGACGCCCTGGCCGAGCACTGTCGCCCGTCTGGCGGATGCAGCATCCGCTTCGCAGGCGTCTCCGGCGTCGAGGTGCTCGTCAATCCTGTCGAGCTGATCCGCGCCGTGCGGAACCTGGTCGACAACGCCGTCCGCGCCGCGGGCGACGTCGGGACGGTCGAAGTGACGGTCCGCCGTGCCAGGGGTCGGGTGGTCCTCGAGGTCGAGGACGACGGGCCGGGTTTTGGGGTGCTGAAGCCTCAGACCGGGCACGGGCTTGTGTGTGTACGGCAATTCGCCGATCGCTATGGGGGCACTGTGAAGTTCGGTCGTTCAAACCTGGGTGGGGCGCGTGTCAGCCTCTCCGTACCGCTGGCGCCGAGCCAGCTGAGCGCGTAGGAACCGCGATGAGACTAGTCATCTGTGACGATCATCGCCTGCTCCTCGAGGCGCTCTCGAGCGCGATCGCTGCGCATGGCCACATCGTCGAGGCTGCGACGACCACGCCGTCTGAGGCCTTGGTGGCGGTCAGGAAGTACGACCCTGACCTGCTCCTGCTGGACCTCCACTTCGGCGACGGTGACTCGCTCGACACCGCCCGCGACGTACTGGCCATGCACTCGCGTACGAAGGTGGTCATCCTGACCGCATCGGACGACATCGAGCCGATGCGACGTGCATTGGACATCGGTGTGTCCGGCTTCCTGCGCAAGGACCGGGGCATCAACGACATCGTCTCCCAGCTCGAGCGCAGCCGGCGGGGCGAGCCGACCATGGACGAGCACATGCTTCGGCGGCTCGGCCGGGTCGACGCGGTGCCTAGCCAGCGCGGTGCCCACGGGCTCACAGCACGGGAGCTCGACGTCGCGGTGCTCTTGGAGCAAGGGCTCGACACCCCGGCGATCGAGGACCAGTTGGGCATCAGCCGCAGCACGGTCCGCAGCCACATCCAGTCGATCCTCGCCAAGCTCAGCGTGCACTCCCGGGTGCAGGCCGTCGCACTGCTGGCGGAGGCGCGGCGCCCCGAGCTGGTGAGAGGGGCCGTTGACTCGTGAGCACTGGAGTGCTTCGCCTTGGTCTGCTCCATCCGATGCGCTCCTGGCTCGAGGCACTGGAGTGCCTGTTCCAGCCGAGGAGCGGCGTCGAGGTGGTGATCGCCCACACCGAAACGGCTTGGGTCGAGCACGCCGTTGCCCGAGGGGACCTCGATGTCGTCCTGATGAGCCTCGACGGCCCGGTAGCCAACGCGGGCATCGCGACACTTCGGCAGGCTTCGCCCCACGTGGGGATCGTCGTGATCAGCGACCGCAACGAGCGTTCGTTCGTCACCGACGCGGTGCGAGCCGGTGTCCGTGGCTGGGTGTCCCAGATGTCGAGCATGGACGAAGTGGTCGACGTCTTGAGAGGCGTCGTCCGGGGTGAGACCAGGTTTCCGCCGACGCACGTCACCTGGGTCATCGAGGACCTTCTCGTCGTGGGACGTCAGCGCGAGGTCGAGAGCGATGCGCTCTCGGGGTTGTCCACCCGCGAGCTGGAGATCCTCGACTGCCTCAGCCAGGGCATGAGCCGGAGCCAGATCGCCGAGCGCATGTTCCTGTCACCGCATACGGTGCGCACCCATATCAACCACGTTCTTCACAAGCTGGACGTCCACAGCACCCTCGCCGCGGTCACGCTGGCGAGGCGCGTGCAGCGAGGCGAGGGCGAGGACGCCCAAAGGGGGGCGCACCGTGCCGTTCCGCAGGGGGATGTCCCGCTGGCGGACCTCGATCTCGACGGTCTCGGCACTCTGGCGTAGTCCGGGTCAGCCCTCTGCCTGATTCAGCAACCCACGCTCGTTTCCTAGATTCGGTTGTGGGGTTGGTTGGTCTCAGGAGGAGCACATGCCGACGCACGACGTTGCGTTTCATCGGCCGCTTATCGCGCCGGAGGCACAGCTCGCTGCCCGCTGCACGCTTGAGTCGGGCTGGCTCACGACTGGGCCTGAGTGCGCTCGGTTCGAGGTCGAGTTCGGCGAGTGGGTGGGAGCCGAGCACGCCGTGGCTGTCTCGTCGTGCACCGCCGGGCTCGAGCTGTCCGTGCGCGCTCTGCATCTCGACCGGGGCGCCAAGGTGCTGGTGCCGGACATCACGTTCTGCGGTGCGGCGGAGGCCATCACGCACGCGGGCCTGACGCCGGTCCTCGTCGATGTGGATCCGGTTACCGGCATGGTGACTCCTGAGACCTGCGCTGAGGCTGCACAGGGCTGCTCGGGGGCGTCGGCCATGATGGCGCTCCACTTCGCCGGCTACCCGGCGCCCGTCGCCGAGCTGGCTGACGCAGCGGGAGTTCCGCTGACCCACGTCGTGGAGGACGCCGCCCACGGCTTGGGAACCTGGGTCGGCGACCAGCAGGTGGGGTCGATCTCGCAGGCCACGGTCTTCAGCTTCTACGCGACGAAGAACCTCCCCATCGGCGAGGGCGGCATGGTCACCACCGACGACCCCGAGCTGGCGGACTGGGTACGCCGGGCGCGGCTGCACGGGATGAGCAAGGACTCGTGGAAGCGGTACCTGCCGGGCGGGTCCTGGCGTTACACGGTCGAAGAGGCCGGCCTGAAGGCGAACCTCTCGGACCTGCAGGCGGCCATCGGCCGCGCGCAGCTGAACCACCTCGACACCTGGCAGCTTCGCCGGGCGGAGCTCGCGGCCCTCTACAACGAGCGGCTTCGGGATGTCCCGGGTCTGGAACTGCCGCCGGTCCCGACCGACGGCCTCCACGCCTGGCACCTGTACGTCGTACGCATCCACGCCGATTTCGGCCCGAGTCGCGACGAGGTGGCGGACCGGCTCAGCGATGCAGGCATCGGCGTCTCCGTGCACTTCATCCCGCTGCACATCATGCCGTGGTTCAAGACGAACGCTGTCGCGCCGACGTCGCTGCACGGAGCAGAGCTCGTCTTCACCCAGACCTTGTCCCTACCGATGTACCCGTCCTTGACGAATGAAGACGTAGATGCGGTGTGTGACGCCTTGTTGCACTGCCGCGTCGCGTCCTAGAACACGGAGGTCAAAACCATGACACTCATCGAAGAGAGGCCGAACGAGAAGGTCGTACCCATCCGACCCGGTCTTGCCCTGATGCGCACGTTGGTGGTTGGTGCCGGCGTGGCCGGGCGGGCGCTGGCTCGCGACTTGGCAGCGGCACCCGAGTACGGGCTCCAGCCCGTCGGCTTCCTCGATGATGACCCCGATCTCACCCAGGCTCTGCCCCTGCCCGTCCTGGGCCGCTTGGACGAGCTCACCAGCATCGCGCTCGCCGTACGTGCGGAAGCCGTCGTGCTGGCGATTCCTCGCCTCAGCAACGAACGTTTCCGGGACCTCGTCTCCAGGGCGACAGCAGCGGGCGTGGCAGTGCGCTACCTGCCTTCGTTCGTGGCCGCGCTCGAGCGGGAGGTGGGCGGCAGCGACGTCCGCTGGCTCGACGTCGCCCGGCTGCTCGGACGCGACGAGATCCACGTGGTCAGCCCTGAGGCGGGAGCCGAGATCCACGGACGGACCGTGCTCGTGACCGGCGCAGGTGGGTCGATCGGCAGCGAGCTGTGCCGCCAGGTGTTCGGCTTCGGCCCGAAACGGCTCGTGCTCCTCGACCACGACGAGTCCAACCTGCACCGGCTTGAGCTCGAGCTCTACGGTGACGGCACGCTCGACAACGACGACTGCATCGTCGCGGACATCCGGGATGCCCGTCGGATCGAGCAGCTCTTCGCCGACATCCAGCCTGACTTGGTGTTCCACGCTGCTGCACACAAACACCTGCCGCTGCTCGAGCGGCACCCCTGCGAGGCGGTGAAGTCCAACGTCCGTGGCACGGAGAACGTGCTGTGGGCGGCCATCAAGCACGAGGTCGACAAGTTCATCCTGATCTCCACCGACAAGGCGGCCGACCCGAGCTCGGTGCTCGGCGCGACGAAGCGGCTCGCGGAGATGCTCGTGCAACAGGAGGTCGGAGGCCGGACGAAGCTGGCCGCTGTGCGCTTCGGCAATGTGCTCGGCAGCCGTGGATCGCTGTTGTCGGTTCTCGCCGAGCAGCTGCGCAGCGGCATTCCGATGACCATCACGCACCCGGACATGGAGCGCTTCTTCATGACCATCGAGGAGGCCGCCGGGCTGGTCATCGAGGCTTCGAGGCTGGCGGACTGCGGTGAGGTCTTCGTCCTGGACATGGGCGAGCCGGTGCGGATCCTCGACGTGGCCCAGTCCTTCGCCGCGCTGATGCACCGCCCCGACTCCGAGATCCGGTTCACCGGAATGCGCGAGGGCGAGAAGCTCAACGAGTGCCTCTTCGGCGAGCACGAGGACCGTGAACCCACGGTGCACCCCCGGATCTACCGGACGTCGGCCGGAGAACACCCGCCTGGCTTCGAGCGCCGGCTGCGCAGCCTGTACGACGCAGCCTGGCGCAATGACCCAGAGGCGGTCCGCGTGTACCTCCGGAGCTTGTTGCCGGAGTACCGGCCGGCCGTCCCGAAGATCCCGGCCCAGGTCGCCCCGTACGCGGACGACTACTGATCCTCCTTCGCTGGCGGGGACGAGGCACGAATGCAGAAGGTGGCCGTGGTAGACCTGCAAAGGTTCCTGACTAGGAACTCGCTCGAGGTGCGTGACGTGCGTGCCGGTGTTGTTGCCGGGACGCGTCGGCTGCTGCTCGGGTCGAGCTCCTCGGGCGAGCCCACGCGCGTGGTGTCGATGGCAGGCGTCGCCGACGCCGTGCCCGCTGTGGAGCGCGAGGCACGTAACTTGGCCGCCCTCGCCGACCAGCTGCCGGAGTCCGTTCGCAAGACCGTCGGGCAGGTCCTCGACGAGGTCAGTGCCGATGGCCGGACCGCGGTCGTGCTCACGGCGGTCCGCGGGTTGTCAGTCAAGCGCGGTGGAGGCGCCGACGACCGTCGCGCGGCAGAAGCCGTGCTCGCCTGGCTGCGTGACCTGTGGAGCGCCACGGCCGGAGCGCCGGCCCCGGTCGACCTCGGGAAACGAGCCCTCGAGGAGCTGCGGGCACGGTACGCCGCAGTGGGGGGCACGCCCGAAATGCTGGAGACCGTTCAGCGGTCACACGGCCGTCTGGCGGAGTACAGCATCCCGCGAGTGATGACGCACGGGTGCCTGTGCGCGCGCCACGCGTACACCGAGGGTGGGGTCGTAGTTGGGGTGGACGACTGGACGGGCTCGGCCTCGTCGGACCCGCTGCTTGATCTCGGCTCGTGGGTCGTACGAACACGAGCCACCGAGCTGGCGGAGGTGCTCGCAGGGGGAGCGCGAACCGCCACAGGTCGTGCACAGCGAGACTTCGTGGCCAGCGGCCTCGAGGTGTGGGGGATCCCCGCTGCGCTCTGGAAGGACGTCCTCGTACTCTCTCGGGCCGAGCTCGCCGTCGCCGCTTTGCGTGACGGAGATTTCGGAGCCATGTCAGCGCTCGAACAGGTCACGCGGAAGATCCCGCGTCAACGGATGCCACGTCGGAGGGTCACATGAGAGCAATCGTCACTGGTGCTGCCGGGTTCATCGGTTCCCACCTCTGCCAGCACCTGCTCGACCACGGGGATGAGGTCGTCGGCATCGACTGCTTCACCGACTACTACGAGCCGCGCCGCAAGGAGGCCAATGTCGCCCCCTTGATGGGTCGCGACGGGTTCGTGCTGCACCGGCTCGACCTCCTCAGTGCCTCGATCGCGCCGATGCTCGACCGAGTCGACGTCGTCTACCACCTGGCGGGGCAGCCCGGCGTACGGGCCTCGTGGGGCGAGGACTTCTCGCCGTACGTGAAGCGCAACATCCAGGTCACCCAGCGGCTGCTCGAGGCCGCTCGCGACGCGCGACTGTGGAAGCTCGTTTACGCCTCGAGCTCGTCGATCTACGGCAATGCCGAGACCTACCCGACGCGCGAGGACCTGCGGCCGCAGCCGGTGTCGCCGTACGGAATGACGAAGCTCGCGGGCGAGCACCTCTGCGAGGTCTACCGCGTCTCCGCCGGCGTTCCGACGGCGTCGCTGCGGCTGTTCACGGTCTATGGTCCGCGGCAACGTCCGGACATGGCTTTCTCGCGCCTCGTGGACGCGGCCATCAGCGGCGAGCCGTTCCTCCTGTACGGCGACGGTGAGCAGAGCCGGGACTTCACGTACGTCGGCGACGTCGTGGCCGCGTTCCGCTCGGCGGCGCTGACCCCGTGGACGGGGGTCGCGAACATCGGGGGAGGGAGCCGGACGACGATGAACGAGATCGTCAGCACCGTCTCCGAGCTGGCCCGACCGGTGGACGTGATGCGGCTGCCCGTGCAGCGCGGCGACGTGCGGCACACCGCGGCCGACACGACGGTCGCTCGTGAGGCGTTCGGCTACCAGCCCACCGTGACCCTCAGGGAGGGACTGGCCAAGATGGTCGAGTCAGCCCTCACGACCTTCGCGGTGGACACGGCGTGACGGGGTCTGGCCCTGGTCTTTGGCCCGCTGCACCGCCGCGGGTCGCATCAGAGCGCGATCTGCCGGCCTCACCGGAGCTGCCGCCGGTGAAGGTGCTGCACGTCATCACTCGGTTCATCGCGGGGTCAGGTGGGAACACGCTTGTGTCGGCAGCCGGCATGGACCGCGCCCACTACGAGACCTGGGTAGCCGCCATGCCCGGCGGACCCCTGTGGGAACAGGCTGAACGTGCCGGCGTGCGGACGGCGATGGTTCATCACATGCGCGAGCGGATCGCGCCCCTTCACGACCTGCTGGCGTGCCTCGAGCTGATCAGGCTGATCCGCCGGGAGCGCTTCACGGTGGTGCACACCCACTGCTCGAAGGCCGGGCTCATCGGGCGGGTGGCCGCCTGGCTGACGCGGACACCAGTGGTGGTGCACACCTTCCACATCTTCGCCGTGCATCCCGGGCTGCCGTGGTGGCGTCGGGTGGCCTACCAGGGGCTGGAGCGCCTGGTGCGGCGGTGCGCACATCACTACGTGGCGGTGGCTCCTCGCGTGGCCCTGGACGCCGTACGGATGAGGCTGGTTCGACCGGGGACCATCTCGGTCGTCCCGTCGGCCGTGGAGGTCGAGAGCATCCCGACCCAGGAGGATCCCCGGCTGCGCCAGGAGCTGGGCATCCGTGCGGGCGCCCCGATCGTGGGCACCGTCGGCCGCATCGTTGCTCAGAAAGCGCCACTGGACTTCGTCCGGATGTGCGCGCTGGTCCATGCCCAGCGACCCGACGTCGCCTTCGTGATGGTCGGCGACGCGGACCTTGAGAGCGCCGGGCTGGAGGCAGAGACCCGTCGGGAGGCCGAGCGGCTCGGAGTCCCGGTGATCTTCACCGGGTTCCGCGACGACGCCCCCGCGGTCGCCGCGATGTTCGACGTCTACGTGGTTCCCTCCCTGTGGGAGGGCTTAGGACGTGCCGTGACCGAAGCCATGGCCTCCGGCCGGCCCATCGTTGCGACCGCGGTCAACGGCGTACCCGACCTCGTCGAGCACGGGGCGACCGGACTGCTGGCCGCACCCGGGCAGCCGCCAGCGCTGGCGGCGGCCGTCGACTGGATGCTGGCGCACCCCGCAGAGGCGGCTCAGATGGGCATGCAGGCGAGGCAGCGCGTGCTGGGATCGTTCGCCCCTTCGGTCATGTGCAACGCCCTGGACGGGCTCTATCGAGACCTCCTGGGGCTGCCTTCAACGGGTCCCGCGATGGTGGCCCAACGGCAGCGTCCGGAGGTCTCTATCCGCCGTTCGGCGTAGGTGTCGTACGCCGTCGCACCGGTGCCTCAACCTCCTTCGGGGACCTAGATTCAAGAAGGAGGAACAGGGCTGGGGGACGGTGATGGCAGGGACCGAACAGGCGGACCCGGTGCAGGCGCCCGGTCGTCGAGACGGGCCGGACCTGACTGGGCGTGCATCGCTGAACGCCGTCGCCTCCGGGCTCGACTACGGCGTCCGAGCCGGCGTCGAGCTGGCCGTGACCCCCCTTCTGGTCGGCGGCCTAGGGCCGGCTGTCTACGGCGCCTGGCGCGTCCTGTGGCAGTGGTCCGGCTATGTGTGGGGCGCGAGCGGACGGTCGGCCCAGTCGCTCCAGTTCGCCATCGCGAACCGGCAGCACACAGCAAGTGACCAGGAGAAGCGTGAGCTCGTAGGCGCGGCTCTGGTGGTCTGGCTGCTCTTCGTGCCCCTGGTGGTCGCGGCGGGCGCTCTGGGTGTCTGGCTGGCCCCTGTCATCCTCGACGTTGCACCCGATCAGGAGTTGCCGCTCAGGCTAGCTGCGGCCGTGCTCGTCGTCGACGCGCTGGCCGTCACGGTTCTCACCCTGCCCCGGTCGGCCCTTCAAGGGGAGAACCTCGGCTACACACGCATGGCCATCTCGCCGCTCATGGTCGCTGTTGGCGGGGCACTGATGGTCGCGGCGGTCAAGCTGGACACCGGTCTCCCGGGGGTTGCGACAGCCACCGTCCTGACCACGACCCTCACCGGCTGGGTCTTCTGGCGGATCACACGGCACCGGATCCACTGGTTCGGCGCAGCCAGGCCGGGCCGGCAGCTCGTTCGATGGTTCCTCGGCCTCTCGCTCTGGTTCCTTGGCTGGAAGTTCGTCCTCGAGCTGATCCTCGCCAGCGACATCCTGGTCCTCGCGTTCTTCGCACCCATGACGTTGGTCGCAGCGTTCGC
>DATILB010000361.1:0-18449 GCA_035477015.1 Nocardioidaceae bacterium
GCACTCGTCTGCGCCTGGGCGAGTGCCCGCATCATCTACAACGAGCTCGCCCAGAGTCGCCGCGAGAGTGCCGCGGACCGGGCAGCACAGGCCACTGCCTACCGCGAGATGTTCTCCTCCCGCGCGGAGGAGCACGCCGACTTCGCGACGGCCATGACGGACAAGCTGAAGCGCACCGACCGTGAGGTCCGCGAGCTGAGCGGCACCCTGGTCCTCGCCGAGAAGCGTGCGGCTGAGGCCGAGCACCGCGTCAAGCGCGAGGCCCGCCGGGCCACCGAGCTCGAAGCCAAGGTGGAGGAGCTCGAGGAGGCTCTCGAGATCCGCAAGGCCGAGGAAGAGGACCAGCTCGCGGTCTGGGAAGGCGAGGGTGCGCCGACCGTCGTCGACCTGCTGGCGTGGGAAGAGCGGGTGGCCTCCGAGACCGCTCCGGTGCAGGAGAAGAAGAAGCGCGCTTAGCTGAGGCGTGCCTCCCCATCCCATTTCCTGCTGCGCGGCGGAAGGGGATAGGGACGCACGCCTGCTCGCCTCCGTCGCTGGTTACACTCCCGGGATGCCCGCGACGGAGGAGATCGGATGAGCCAGCAGCGACTGAGGGCCGCCGTCGTGCAACAGGAGGCGGTGCACGAGGAGGTCGTCCCGTCCGTCTTCCACGCGTTGCTGGCAAACGACCTGGAGCCGACGGCGTTCCTCAACAAGCGGATCCGGGCACGATCGGACCTGTTCTCGGCGTTCACCTCCTACGCGGATCGGGTGGACTACGTCGACTTCGAAGGCCCAGCCGACCGCGAGGCGATGGCTGCGGTGGCGAAGCAGTTCGACCTGCTCGTGATGAACACCTTCCAGCGCGACCATCACGCCGCATTGGTGAGCATGGCCGGGGTGCCCACCGTCGGCGTGGTGCACAACCCGCTCATGCTCCTAGAGTCGCCAGCCTGCCTTGACCTGATCAGGTCTGGGCAGGTCGTCCCGGTGACTCTTGCGCCACACGTGACCGAGTGGATGATGGCGCACGACCAGCGCCTCTTCGCGAATACCCGGACCATCGCGACCTGGATGTGGGACATGCCTGCGGGGGTCGACCTGACGTCCGGCCCGCGACGCCGCATCACGATTCCTGGCGCGGTCGAGTTCTACAACCGTGACTACGCAGCTGTGCTCGACGCGCTCCCTGCGCTCGTCGATGAGCATGGCTACGGGTCGTTCGACATCGCGATCGTGGGCGGCGGCAGCGATCGGGCCAAGCTGGAGGAGATGGTCGCGGCGAGAGGCCTCGAAGAGGTCTTCTGGTTCGCGCCGCTCGACGCGGAGACCGGTTTCGTCCCTACCGAAGTGTTCTTCGCTGAGTTGGCGCGCTCCTCGTTCTTGTTGCCGCTCTTGCCCGAGTCCCGACGCGACTATCGCGCGTGGAAGATCACGCTAGCGATCAGCAACTCGATCGGATTCAACGTGCCTGCCATCGTTGATCGGTGGACCGCCCTTGTGTATGACCTGCCGAGTGTCGACTACCCCGCCGGTCAGCTCGCCCGAGGACTCACTCGGGCGCTCACGATGTCCGACACCGAGGTAGAGCAGCTTCGTGCGGACCTGAGTCGACACCGAAGCAAGGTCGTCGAGTCGTCGACTGCCGAGATGGGCCGAGCTGTGCAGGGAGCGCTGGCGTGGCAAACCCCATCGATCGGTCCCGCTGCTGCGAACCATGACGACAGAGAGGCGTTCCTCGGCTTCGCTGCGCAGACTTTGCCAGCCTCGTACTCGCAGCGGTTCCAAGACCTGTTTGCGTGGTGGGAGTCGGGTGGTTCAAGCGCGGGGTTCTTCGTCGAGTTCGGTGCCCTCAACGGCAAGGACTTCTCCAACACCTTCCTGCTCGAGCGACTGGGCTGGCGAGGCGTAGTCGCCGAGCCTCACCCGGACTACCTCGACCAAGTTCGGAAGAATCGTGCTTGCCACATCTCCACCAAGTGCGTGTACGACAAGTCCGGCGAAACGGTTGTCTTTCGAGCAGTCAAAGGCCGTCCCGCGCTGTCGTCGATCGACGGCTTCGGCACGGAGGACGAGCACAGCGTGGCTCGGGAGGACTACGACGCACTAAAGGTCGAGACGATCACGCTGGAGGACCTCCTGGTCGAAGCCGGGGCGCCGTCGGAGATCGACTTCCTCTCGATCGACACCGAAGGTTCCGAGCTGCGCATCTTGCAGGCCTTCGACTTCGACCGCTTCCGGATTCGTTGCATCTCGGTCGAGCACAACGAGCACCAACGAGACGCCCTTCATGCGCTCCTCACGAGCAAGGGCTACGTGCGCAAGTGGGAGGACCTGTCCGGGCACGACGACTGGTACGTCCACTCATCGGCATACCCCGACTGGCGTCAACCCGACGTCGAAACGACAAGAGTTTCCCGGGTGCGGCCGTACAGGAACGCGTACGCCCAGCGCCGAGACATGTTGGTCGGCTTCCTTGATGAAGACGCTCCTCGTCCCCCTGTCACACCCGACCGGGTAGGCGGGGTTCGGCGAGTCTCCTCTGGCGGAAGCAACTCCAGGTGGAGTGGCGTGGATGCGGGCATCGACTACGGCTTCCTCCGCGGCTACCTGGACGCGTTGGCCGAGCAGGCTGGGATGACGCCCGATGACGTTGCGCGCCGAGTCGATAGGGCCTTCTTGCGCCTGTGCTGCCGGATGCAGCCGACCCTCGCGGTGGACGTCGGCGCGAGGGATGACGTATTCACGAGCAAGCTCCGATCTGCTGTCGCAGGATGCCGGGTCGTATCCGAGATCGAACCCTCCGGTATCGGGGAGCACAGCGTCGTCCGACTCGCTGTGGGTGGTGACACCGCCGAGGTCCTGAACGGGGCCCAGGAGAGCCTGCGCAACGCAGCCGCGGTACAGGTCGCCGTAGGTTCGGATCCCGAGCGAGACGGAAGCTGGGTGGACACCGATGTCGTGTCCTTCTTCAAGGAGCTGGGCCACACCCTCGTGATGATGGACGAGACGAGCCTCGTGTTCGTTCGCAACGACCTGGCCAGGAAGCCGTGGGTCTCAAAGCTGGCTGCGCGCGTCTACCGAGGCACCCAACGGCCCAGCCCCCGAGAAGCTGCCCCGCGGACAGAGCGGCTCTCCCGCAGGGTCCGCCGGCGCCTCACTGCTGGCCGAGGGTCGCCGGAAGAATCGGAGACCAGCGCTCCACCGCGCCGCCGACGCCGACGCGAGCCGGTCGCGAGCACGTTCGACTTCGAGGGCGTCGGCTACACCTTCTTCGTGGCGAACCCCGACGACGCGATCCAGAAGGAACACGTCGCAGGTCGGCTGTTCGACTACCCGGAACTGGTGGAGATGTCCCGGCACATCAGCGACGGAGACCTCGTGCTCGACGTGGGCTCCAACGTCGGGAACCACGCTGTCTACTTCTCCAAGCGCTACCCGCAGTCCCGCATCATGGTTTTCGAGCCAAGTACGGAAGCGGCCAGGCTGCTGAGACTGAACCTGGCCGCGAACCATTGCGAGAACGTGGATACCACCTACATCGGCGTCGGGCTGTCCGACCGGGCGGGGACGGCCGTCCTACGTCGGGGCGGACCTCGGAACCTCGGCGGGTCACGTATCGCGGATCCGCAGGACGTGGTCGGAGCTCAGGGGCGTGGGCGCGCCCAGGAGATCCGGCTCCTCACAGGGGACGAGGCTCTGGAAGGAGCAGCCCCGGCGTTCATCAAGATCGATGTCGAGGGCCATGAGTTCGAGGCGCTGGAAGGGCTCAGCGAGACGATCCGACGCCACCGGCCGCGCCTGTTCGTCGAGGTGAACAACGCGAATGAGGAGCGGCTCCAGGCCTGGCTGTCAGAGCACAGCTACACGGTGGCCTGGGAGGACCGGCACTATGCGAAGGTGACCAACTACCTGATGCTGCCGGCTGAGCAGTCGACGACCGAGTGACCGGAGACGCGCCTCGACCAGTTCTACTTGTCGATGTCGCCGACGACGAAGAACATCGAGCCCAGGATCGCCACCAGGTCAGCAACGACGCAGCCGGTCACGATCTCCGGTAGCACGGCGATGTTGTTGAAGCTCGCGCTGCGCAGCTTCAGTCGCCATGGGGTCTTCTCGCCCCGTGACACCAAGTAGTAGCCGTTGATGCCGAGCGGGTTCTCGGTCCACGCGTACGTCGCACCCTCGGGTGCCTTCAAGATCTTGGGCAGCCGCACGTTGATCGGGCCGGGAGGCAGCACGCGCAGCCGGTCGATGCACGCGTCAGCCAGATCGAGGGAGTTGTCGATCTGGTCGAGCAGCAGCCCGAACCTCGCGTAGGAGTCGCCCTCCTGTCGGGTGCAGACCTTGAGTACGTCGGTCAGCTCGGCGTACGCGAGGTAGGGCTCGTCGCGACGCAGGTCGAAGTCAACTCCGGAGGCGCGCGCGATGGGGCCGCTCACGCCGTACTGGTCGATCAGCTCGGGCGAGAGGTAGCCGACTTTCTCCGTGCGGGCCTTGAAGATCTCGTTGCCGTAGATGAGGTCCTCGATCTGCGGCATCCGCTTCCGGACGGCGCCGACGGCGGCCTCCGCGCGGTCCAGCCAGCCGGCCGGCAGGTCCTCCTTGAGGCCGCCGACCCGGTTGAACATGTAGTGCATGCGGCCGCCGGACAGCTCCTCCATCACCTGCTGGAGCGTCTCCCGCTCGCGGAAGGCGTAGAAGATCGGTGTGATCGCACCGAGCTCGATCGGGTAGGAGCCCATGAACATCAGGTGGTTGAGGGTGCGGTTCAGCTCGGCCATCAGGGTGCGCAGCCAGGTGGCCCGCACCGGCACCTCCATGCCGAGCATCCGCTCGACGGCGAGCACCACGCCGAGCTCGTTGGAGAACGCCGACAGCCAGTCGTGCCGGTTGGCCAGCACGATGATCTGCCGGTAGTCGCGGACCTCGAACAGCTTCTCCACGCCCCGGTGCATGTAGCCGACCACTGGGTCGCAATCGACGATTCGCTCGCCGTCGAGGGTGAGCTTGAGGCGGAGCACGCCGTGCGTGGCCGGGTGCTGGGGGCCGATGTTGAGGACCATGTCCTGCGTGGCCATCCCCGGGACGCCGCCACGCTCGTGCCCGAAGCCAGCGGCTCCTGCGCCTACTCCCACGACGACGTGCTCGGTCACCCGGCCATCTTTGCAGCAAGATGGCCAGGGACCGAGGAACCTCACGGCTCGAAGCGAATGGTCTCCGCGATGTCGATCAGTTCTTGGTGCTGGGCGTCGGTCTGGTCGGGGTGGTTGTCGACGGCGATGGCGAGGCGGGTGCCGTCGACGTCGAGGATCCAGAGGTGGAAGGTGACTCCGGGTCGTTCCTGGCCGTAGGCCCGGTCACCGGCGTCGCCGGTGTGCCAGAGCATGTGGCTGCTGTAGGCGCAGCCGCTGAGGTCGGGCAGGGTGCTGGTGACCTCGAGGTACAGACCCTCGTGGCCATCGAGGGTGACCGGCTGCGGGTTGGTCGTCTCTTGGCCGGGCTGGCGGGTGAGGGCGCGGGCGAGGGCGCGAACGCCCGGGCCGATGTCGGCGAACGTGACGCTGTTGCAGGGGTCGGGGACGATGTGCTCGACCTGCCACACGGCGACCTCGCCGAACTGGTCGGGTTCGAACGTGTTGTTGCCGGCGTCGACGACGTACCCGCCGTTGGAGTAGTAGCCCTCGGGCACATCGACCTGGACGTGGGAGTGGGGTGCACCGTCGGCGGTCCCCCACACGCCCATCCGGTAGCTGCCGGGCGCGAGTGCTCCCAACAGGCCCGACATGTCCCACGGCTCGGAGCCGGGGGGAGGAGTCACGGACGGTGACGTCTCGGTAGGTGTCGACTCGGGCTGCGAGTCGGGCTCGGCGTCCGCGTCGCTGCAGGCTGAGACCGCGAAGGCCAGGGTCGTGGCGGCGATCGTGAGCTTGAATTGGGCATGGTTCATCGCAGTCTCCTTGCGTGTGTGTGAGTGATGCGGTGGGTGCGCGGGCCCGAGGTCGGGTCAGGGCTCGACGAAGCGAATGGTCTCCGCGATGTCGATCAGTCCCTGGTGCACGGCGTCGGTCTGGTCGGGGTAGTTGCTGACGGCGATGACCAGGCGGGTGCCGTCGACGTCGAGGATCCAGAGGTGGTTGGTGACTCCGGGGAGGTCCTGGCCGTAGGCCCGGTCGCCTGAGTTTCCGGTGTGCCACAACATGTGGCTGTTGTAGCCGCATGCGCCGAGGTCGGGGATGGTGCTGGTGACCTCGAGGTACAGGCCCTCGTAGCCGTCGAGGGTGACGGGTGTGGGGCTGGTTGTTTCTTGGCGAGGCTGTCGGGTCAGGGCGCGGGCGAGTGCGCGAACGCTGGGGCCGATGTCGGTGTAGTAGTTGGCGTCGCACGGGTCGGTGATGATGTGTTCGACGCGCCACACGGCGACCTCGCCGAACTGATCGGGTTCGAACGTGTTGTTGCCGGCGTCGACGACGTACCCGCCGTTGGAGTAGTAGCCCTCGGGCACTTCGACCTGGACGCGGGAGTGGGGTGCACCGTCGGCGGTCCCCCACACGCCCATCCAGTAGCTGCCGGGCACGAGTGCTCCCAACAGGCCCGACATGTCGCGCGGCGAGTCGACGTCCACGCGGGGTGTCTCGACTGGGTCGAAGGGTCGGTCCGCCCGATCGATGTCTGTCAGGCCGGTCAGCCATGAGGCGACGGCCACGCCGGCGGCTGCCGCGGCGACGGCGCCCATGCGCAGCTGGCGACGCCGGTGCGCCTTGCGGAGTGTCGACGCCAGCTCCAGCTCGAGGTTCGGCACCAGGTGCTCGGTGTTGGCGGCCACTCCGGCCCGTAGACGGTCGTCAATCGACATCGCCGTGCACCTCCTCGGTCTCGGACAGCAGTTCCGCGAGCTTGGCGCGCGCACGGAAGAGGTGCTGCTTCACGGTCGACGGAGAGACCTCGAGGAGGTGTGCCACCTCGTCGACGGATCGGTCCTCCAGGTAGAACAGCGCGACGGCGGCTCGTTGCTGGGGCGCGAGGGTCGCGATCGCACGGGCCAGGTCCACGTCGGGCAGCCGGTCGGCAACAGCGGGCTCGTCGGTCGCATCGACAACGGGCCGCAGCCGGGCGTTCTTGGCTTGCTTGATCGCAGCCCTGATGGCGACCTTGCGGACCCAGGCTTCTGGATTGTCGATGCGGATGATCCCTCGCCATCTCTCGCAGAGGCGCAGGAATGCGTCCTGTGTGATCTCCTCAGCCCGGCCGCGGTCGTGCAGCACGAGGTACGTCGTACGCAGCACGGACGGGTAGGTCGAGCGGAAGACCCACTCGAACTCGACCCGCTGTGACTCCCGCACGATGTCCTCCTCTGCCTGATCATCCGCTCTCACACGTATAGGGGCACGAAGGACCTGTTGGGTTGACGTCGGGGGTCGAGAATTTTCGTTCGTGGCACGATCGACCCCGTGGACGAACTCTTCGCACCGCCCGGCGATGCCTGGCAGCCGGTGTCGCCCAAGCTCGTCGTACAGCGACGGCTCTTCCTCGCCTTGCAGGGCGTCGTGCTGCTGGCGGTCCTCGCGGTCGGGTTGTGGGTTGTCGACCTGGGGATGGTCTTCTCCGCCGTCGTCCTGGCCGCGGCGCTGGCGGCCTTTGCGTGGGGGATGGTCGCGGTCGGGCGAAACGCGCGCTCTTGGGGGTACGCCGAGACCGACGAGGACCTGCACATCAAGAGCGGCGTGATGTTCAGGCGAATGGTGACGGTGCCCTACGGGCGCATGCAGTATGTCGACGTGCACGCCGGGCCGCTCGACCAGTACTTCGGCATCGCCAACGTCCACCTGCACACCGCTTCACCCGGCACCTCTGCGTCGATCCCCGGTCTCCCGGCCGACGAGGCCGCCCGGCTCCGTGACCGGCTGACCTCCCTCGGCGAAGCGCAGGCCGCCGGACTGTGACCGAGTCCGACTTCAAACGGCTGTCCCCGCTGACCCCTCTTGTCCGCGGGTCGATCGTGTTCGTGGCTGCTGCTGCCGGGTCGTGGCAGTCGCTGACCGGCGAGGGCATCGGGGTCATCGCACTGGTGCTGATGGGGCTCCTCGTCGCAGGCGTGGCCTTCGGGGCGGTGTCGTGGTGGCGCACCAAGTACTGGATCGAGGGTGACGAGCTACGCGTCGACACGGGCGTCATCTCCCGGCAGTCGAGGCGGATCCGCATCGACCGACTGCAGGGCATCGACATCGTGCAGCCGTTCGTCGCCCGATTGTTCGGGCTAGCGGAGCTGCGCATGGATGTCGCGGGTGGCGGCAAGGCCGAGGGGTCGCTCGCCTTCATGTCGCTGGTGGAGGCGCAGGATCTGAAGGAGCTGCTGCTCGCCCGTCGCGATGCAGCCAAGCGACCGATCACGCACGAGACGCCACTGGACCAGCTGCCGCCACCCCACCCCGACCGGCTCCTCGCGAAGCTCGAGCTGCGGATCCTGCTCGCCTCGTGGGCGCTCTCGCCCGAGACCATCGTCCTGGCGCTGGCAGTGATGTCCTTCGGAGGTGTCGCCGTGATCGGTGGCTCCTTCGGCGCCGCCACGGGCATTCTCCCAGTCGTCATCGGGTTTGGACTCGTGGCGTTCCGCAAGTTCGCCGGCTTCTACAACTTCACGATCACCGACACGGCCGCCGGCCTCCAGGTGCGGCGCGGACTCCTCGAGCTGACGTCGCAGACGGTGGCGCTTAATCGAGTGCAAGGCGTCGTTGTGGCGCAACCGCTCTTGTGGCGCCCCTTCGGCTGGGCCCGGCTCGATGTCTCTATCGCAGGCGCCTCGAGCGCCGACGCCGAGGGCAAGCTGCTCTCCTCGACACTGCTTCCGGTCGGCCCACTGGCAGTCGTGCTCCAGCTCGCGCAGCACACTCTGCGAGGCATCGACCTCAACGCCGTACCTCTGTCGCCTCCGCCCTCGCGCACCAAGTGGGTCGAGCCCATCGGCCGGTTCTTCGTCGACGCCGGGCTCGACGAGCGCATGGTCGTCTGCAAACGCGGCTGGTTCACGCACAAGACCCATGCCGTGCCGCACCGGCGAGTGCAGTCGGTCCGGGTGACGCAGGGCCCGTTGATGCGACGGCTCCGCCTTGCCCACGTGTACGTCGACAGCCCGCCCGGACCGGTGTCCGTGACGATGAGGTTCCGCGACGAGACGGAGGCACGGCGGCTGCTGGAGCGTGCGGTGGAGCTCGGTCGTCAGGCGAGGAAGGGGTCGGCGATCCCGACCGCCGACACGACCCAGTAGAAGTCGCCGAGGCCGGGGCCGGTCAGCTCTGCGGCCTCGCCGGCCGTCGCGAGCGCCTGCAGATATGCGGCCGGGTCACTGCTCGCCTGGTTGATGTCTGGCCGCTGCGCAGTCACGCCCAGAGCGCTGAGGGCTTCGCGCTGGGTCGTCACGTGCCCGCCGCAAGCTGCGGCTACGGCATCGACGGCCACATGGGCAGTGACGTCGCGCGAGCCGTCGGGAAGCACCTCGACCTCGCGCCCTCCTGCGTACGACCGGAGCGAGCCGTACGGCGGACGATCGCCCCGCAGGTGTCCGTAGTCGACGGCGATCGCCAGTCCTCTGGTCACGCGGCTGACGACGTCGGCCCAGGCGCTGTCGCGGGTGGTGCCGACCTCGGCACGCTCACCCGGAGCCGCCGGCCACCACTGCGCGCACCAGGCGCTGAGGCTCGGGGGGACGCTGCGGTCGTCCACCCGCGCGCCCAGCGACTCGGTGCCGTCCGGCGTCACGTGCACGACCCTGACGACACCGTCCTCACCCGCCTCGACGACATGGCACGGGACGTTGTCGAGCCACTCGTTGGCGAAGACCAGTCCGTCGACCTCGGTGGGGAGCACCGGCGACCAGGCGATGGCCTCAGGCAGGTCCTCCGGCCTCGGCGCGACCTCCACGCCGAGCAGTGTGAGAGTGGGATCGAGGTCGTGCAGCTGACGGAGCAGCTCGCCCCGGCCGGACCCGACGTCAACGACGGTGTCGAGCCCGACCTCGCGGCACAGTCGCAGCAGCGCCTGCGCCACCAGGGGAGACGCGTGGACCGACGTCCGGAAGTGATCGGCGGGGGACTCACGCCGGAAGAACCCCTGCTCGCCGTACAACGCCTGGTCCCAGGCCTGCTTCCACGTCGGCGCGGTCGTCGGCGGAGGCATCGCCGGCATGCCGAGGGAGGTCTGAGACATGGACCCAAGAGTACGTTTGAGGAGTGAGCACCCCCGACGAGTCACACCCCATCACGATCGACCCCTACCCGCAGCGCCTGGTCGTGCGGGTCGGCGACACCGTCGTCGCGGACACGATGGCCTCGCTGATCCTCAACGAAGCCAACCACGCACCCGTGCACTACCTCCCGCTCGACGACGTGCAGGCGTCGTTCCTCCGCCGCAGCGAGCACCAGAGCTTCTGCCCGTGGAAGGGCGACGCGTCGTACTACGACCTCATAGTCGACGGGCAGGAGCTCCTGAACGCGATCTGGGTCTACGAGGAGCCGTACGACGCGATGGCGCAGATCAAGGGTCACGTCGCCTTCTACGCCCACCACGTGTCGTTCGCGCACGAGTAGCCACTGAGGCTGCTGAGGCTGATGTGACACGGGCTGCCAAACCCGATCGGCCCTGTGATCCAGGCCACCCCCGCAGCCGCTTCACCAGCCCAGGGGCTCAGTCGTACTCTTGAAGCGTCCAGCCAAGTAGTCCGGTACCCCTCGTGGGACTGGAACGAAAGACGGAGACCGAACAGATGACCTCCATCGGGGTTGTCGGCGCCGGCCGGGTCGGCGCCGTGCTAGCGGCAGCGCTCCGCTCCGCCGGCCACGAGATCGTTGCTGCAGCGGGCGAGTCAGATGCTTCGCGCACTCGCATCGAGACGCTCCTGACTGGGGTGCCCGTCGCCAAGCCGACGACTGTGTCCCGCGCCTGCGACCTGCTCCTCCTCACCGTGCCTGACGACATGCTGGGCAACGTCGTCACCCAGCTCGCTGCCTCGGGTGCCATCCGCGAGGGCCAGTACATCGCCCACACCAGCGGCCGCCACGGCCTCGCCGTGCTCGAGCCCGCCCGCGCACTCGGCGCGAAGGTGATCGCGCTGCACCCAGCCATGACCTTCACCGGCACCGACCTCGACCTGCCGCGCCTCGCCGGCTGCGCCTTCGGAGTCACCGCGGACCAGCCCGACACGATCGCTCTCGCCGAGACCCTCGTGTCCGACCTTCGCGGCCGGATCGTGTGGGTGCCGGAGGACAAGCGCACGCTGTACCACGCCGGTCTCGCGCACGGCGCCAACCACCTCGTGACCCTCGTCGCCGAGGCGATGGAGCTGCTGCGCGCCTCGGGTGCCGAGGACCCTGCCTCGACGCTGCGGCCGCTGCTGACCGCAGCCCTCGACAACGCGCTGAGCTTCGGCGACGCCGCCCTCACCGGGCCGATCGTCCGTGGCGACGTGGAGACCGTCCGCGCCCACGTCCGAGACATCGCCGCGAACGCACCCGACACGCTTCCGTCGTACGTCGCCATGGCGCGAGCCACCGCGAACCGTGCCGTTGTCGACGGCCGGCTGCTGCCGATCCGGGCTGCCAAGTTGATCGGCATCCTGAACGACGCGATGGTGCCTGAGTCGAGGGTTGGCCGTTGACCACGCCTCTCGTCGCGAACACGCGCGCTGAGCTTGCCGACGCCCTCAAGGCGATCCGCGAGCGGGGTGGTCGCGTCGGCTTCGTTCCGACCATGGGTGCTCTGCACGAGGGGCACGCCTCGCTGATGCGGGTCGCGGGTGAGCAGGACGTCGACGCCGTGGTCGTCAGCATCTTCGTCAACCCGACGCAGTTCGCACCCGGCGAAGACCTTGACCGCTACCCCCGCACCTTCGACGCCGACCTCGAGCTCTGCGGCGCCAACGGTGTCGACATCGTCTTCGCCCCGTCGGTGGACGAGGTCTACCCGTCCTTCCGCCGGTCGAGCCGCGACGTGAGCGAAGCGAGCGAGCGTGTCGAGACCCTCGTGACGGTCGACCCCGGTCCTCTAGCCACCGTGCTCGAAGGCGTCACGCGTCCGACGCACTTCCGCGGGGTGCTCACTGTCGTCGCGAAGCTGTTCGGTCTCGTCCAGCCCGACGTCGCCGTCTTCGGCCAGAAGGACTACCAACAGCTGACCCTGATCCGGCGCATGGTCTCCGACCTCTGCATGGGCATCGACATCGTCGGGGCGGAGACCATCCGTGAGGAGGACGGCCTCGCGTTGTCCAGCCGCAACCGCTACCTCTCCGACGAGCAGCGACTGCTCGCCCTCGCTCTCAGCCGTGCGCTCAACGCAGGTGTCGCGGCCTCTCCACAAGGCGCCGACGCGGTCGTCAACGCCGCCCGCGCGGAGCTCGGCCACGTCGAGCTCGACTACCTCGAACTCGCCTCTCCAGATCTGGGTCCCGTGCCCGTGTCCGGCGAGGCGCGGCTGCTTGTCGCAGCCAAGGTCGGGACCACCCGACTGATCGACAACATCGGCCTCGAGCTTTCCGCCGGGGACCACAACACAGCAGGGAGCATCTGATGCTGCGCACGATGATGAAGAGCAAGATCCACCGGGCGACCGTCACACAGGCCGACCTGCACTACGTCGGCTCCGTGACCGTCGACGAGGACCTCCTCGACGCCGCCGACCTCCTCGAGGGCGAGCTGGTCCACATCGTCGACGTCACCAACGGCGCTCGGCTCGAGACCTACACGATCGCGGGCCCGCGCGGCAGCGGCATCATCGGCATCAACGGCGCGGCCGCGCGCCTCGTCCACCCCGGCGACATCGTCATCCTCATCGCCTACGGCCAGATGGAGACCGCGGAGGCCAAGGAGTACAAGCCTGCCGTCGTGTTCGTCGACGCCGACAACAAGGTGCTGGCCACCGGCTTCGACCCCGCTGAGGCGCCCATGGGTAGCGGTCTCCTGCGCGGCGACTCGGTCTATCAGCGCTAGCCTTCCTGGATGGGCCTTCCCGAGCGGCTCCTGGCTCCCGAGCCGGGCTGGACGACGTACGCCGATGTCGTCGTCATCGGATCCGGCATTGCCGGTCTGACCGCGGCGCTGCGCGTGCGTGAGGCCGGCATCGGCACCGTCATGGTCGTGACCAAGGACGTGCTCTCGGCGGGATCCACCCAGTGGGCGCAAGGCGGCATTGCCGCTGCGCTCGGCGAGGGGGACACCCCCGAGGAACACCTCCAGGACACGCTCGTCGCGGGTGCCGGGGTGTGCGACCGAGCGGCCGTCCAGGTCCTCGTCACCGAGGGCCCGGCTGCGGTCCACGAGCTCATCGCGCTCGGCACCCAGTTCGACCAGACATCGGCCGGCGAGCTGTCGCTGACGCGCGAAGGCGGGCACCACCGCGACCGCATCGCACATGCGGGCGGCGACGCCACGGGCGCCGAGATCCAACGCGCGCTGGTGGCCGCCGTACAAGCCGCTCCTGACATCACGGTCACGCAGCACGCCCTCGTCATCGATCTCATCCCGGGCGTCGACGGCGGCGTCGCCGGAGTGACCCTGCACGTGATGGGCGAGGGCCAGAACGACGGTGTCGGCGCCGTGCACTGTCGCGCCGTCGTCCTCGCCAGCGGCGGCCTCGGCCAGATCTTCTCCGCGACCACCAACCCGCTGGTCACGACCGGCGACGGCATGGCGATCGCGCTTCGTGCAGGAGCAGTCCTGCGCGACCTGGAGTTCGTCCAGTTCCACCCGACCGTGATGTGGCTCGGCGAAGAGTCGCGCGGCCAGCAGCCGCTGATCTCCGAGGCGGTCCGCGGCGAGGGTGCCTTCCTCGTAGACGACGACGGCGTGCCCTTCATGCAGGGCCAGCACGAGCTCGCCGACCTCGCGCCTCGCGATGTCGTGGCCAAGGCGATCATGCGCCGGATGCGGGAGACCGGCGCCGCGCACATGTGGCTCGACGCGCGGCACTTCGGCGCGGACAAGTGGGAGTCCCGCTTCCCCACGATCCTGGCCAGCTGCCGATCACACGGCATCGATCCCGTCACCGACCTGATCCCGGTTGCGCCGGCGTGCCACTACGCCAGTGGGGGCGTCGCCACCGACCTTCAGGGGCGTACGTCGATCCCCGGGCTGTTCGCCACCGGCGAGGTCGCCTGCTCCGGCGTACACGGGGCCAACCGGCTCGCCTCGAACTCCCTCCTCGAGGGCCTGGTCTTCTCGCGTCGCATCGCAGCGACGCTCGCGGAAGGGCTGCCGCCACGGCAGGAGCCCGCGCCCGACCACCGCACACCGGGCCTGGTGGACGAGTCGGTGCTGAACGACATCCAGACCACCATGACCGAGCGAGCCGGTGTGCTCCGCAGCGAGGTCGGTCTCAGCCTCGGTGAGGCCGAGCTCACGGCGCTGTCCGAGAAGTCCACCGAGACGCCGAACACAGGCTCCTGGCAGACCACGAACCTGCTGACGCTCGGCACCGCCCTGGTCCAGGCCGCCCGGATGCGCGAGGAGACGCGAGGCTCGCACTGGCGGGAGGACTTCCCGGAGACGGATGACGTGAACTGGTTGGGGCATATCGACGTGACGACCGAGAGCATCGTCTACCGGCCGGGGGTTGGGTCATGAACGCGATTGCGCATACGCCGTACAGCTGGCTGCCGGACGCCCTGGTGGCCGAGCTCGAGGACGCGCGACTCGACCCGAAGCAGGTCTACGAGACTGTCGTGCGGGCCATCGACGAGGACGTGCCGTCCGGTGAGGACGTCACAAGCGCCGCAACGATCCCCGTCCTCGAGTCCGCCGTCGCCGACTTCATCGCTCGGGGTGACGGCGTGGTCGCCGGCCTTGCGTTGGCCGAGCTGGTCTTCCGCTACGTCGTGAGCCCGGACGTGTCCGTCACCCGGGCGGTCGCCGATGGAGGCCAGGTCAAGCGCGGCGACATCGTGATGACTGTCGAGGGCCCCACTGGCCTGCTGCTGACCGCCGAGCGCACCGCGCTGAACTTCCTCTGCCACCTCTCGGGGGTGGCCACTGCCACCGCGCAATGGGTCTCCGCCCTCGAGGGCACCGGCGCGATGGTCCGCGACACCCGCAAGACGCTGCCGGGCTACCGCCTCCTCGAGAAGTACGCCGTGCGCTGCGGCGGCGGGGTGAACCATCGCAGCTCGCTGTCGGACCAAGCCCTGATCAAGGACAACCACGTGCTTGCGGCCGGAGGTGTCGTCGAGGCCTATGAAGCCGTGCGGCGTACCTATCCGGACCTCCCCGTTCAGGTCGAGGTCACCACGCTGGAACAGCTGCGCGCGATCCTGGAGGCAGGAGCCGAGCAGGTGCTGCTCGACAACATGGTTCCTTCGCTGATGGCGGAGGCCGTGCAGATCAACGCCGGTCGGGCCAAGCTCGAGGCAAGCGGAGGCCTCTCGCTCGACGTCGCCCGCGAGGTCGCTGCGACGGGCGTGGACTTCCTCGCCGTCGGTGCCCTCACACACTCCGCCCAGGTGCTCGACATCGCCATGGATCTGAGGTCGTGACCGAGTGATCCTCTGCGCAGACATCGGCAACAGTCACACCGTCCTCGGGCTGCTCGAGGACGGCAAGGTCGTCGACCACTGGCGGGTGTCGACGTTGGAGAGCCGGACCGCCGACGAGTGGGGCGTGCTCCTCCGCGGCCTGCTCCGCGGGTCGGTGATCGAGGAACCTGTACTCGGCGTGGCCGTCTGCGCCACGGTCCCGGCCGTTCTCCATGAGTGGCGCGAGATGCTGCGCGCGTACTTCGGCGACGTGCACCACGTGGTCGTCGAGCCCGGCGTACGCACTGGCGTACCGGTCCTCATGGACAACCCCCGCGAGGTCGGCACCGACCGGATCGTCAACGCTCTGGCCGCGTCGCAGCTGTACGACGGCCCCTGCATCGTCGTGGACTTCGGCACCGCCACGACCTTTGACGTCGTGTCAGCCAAGGGGGAGTACATCGGCGGCGCGATCGCGCCGGGCATCGAGATCTCGCTCGAGGCGCTCGGTCGACGAGGAGCGCAGCTCCGCAAGGTGGAGCTGATGCGGCCCCGGACGGTGATCGCCAAGAACACCGTCGAGGCGCTCCAGTCGGGCGTGATCTTCGGGTTCGCCTCCCAGGTCGACGGCATCGTCACCCGGATGGTGGCGGAGCTGAAGCAGGACCTCGCGTCGGTCAACGTCATCGCGACCGGTGGCCTCGCGCCGATGGTGGTCGACGAGGCGACGGTCTTCACCGACCACCAGCCGTGGCTCACGCTGCTGGGCCTGGAGATCGTTTTCCTCCGCAATTCGTGACCACCGCTGGTCGAGCAGCGAGCCTGCGAGCGTCTGTCGAGACCAATGACCGCAGCTCACCAATCTGGCTCGACGGACGGACCTCGCCTAGCGGCTCGATCCTGCTCGACCACCGGTCGTTAGGCTTGCCCCCGTGACCGAGCACGACGAGGACCTCCCTGAGCAGATGCGCATCCGCCGTGAGAAGCGGGAGCGCCTGCTGGAGTCCGGTCGTGCGGCGTACCCGATCGTCGTCGATCGGACCCACTCGCTGCGAGAGATCCGGGACCAGTACGACGGTCAGGAGCTCGAGCCCGACACGCACACCGAGCAGGTGGTCAGCGTTGCCGGCCGGGTGATCCACCTCCGCAACACGGGCAAGCTGTGCTTCGTCCGACTGCGCGAAGGCGACGGGACCGAGCTCCAGGTGATGCTCAGCCTGGCCGACGTCGGTGAGGAGTCGCTCGAGGAGTGGAAGCACCTCGTCGACATCGGCGACTTCGTCAGCGCGACCGGCGAGGTGATCACCAGCAAGCGTGGTGAGCTCAGCGTCCAGGCGACCACCTGGTCGATGGTCGCGAAGACGCTGCGCCCGCTGCCCAACGAGCACAAGCCGCTGAGCGACGAGGCACGCGTCCGGCTTCGGTACGTCGACATGATCGTCAACCCTGACGCCCGCGAGATGGTCCGCACCAAGGCAGCGGTCCTGAAGAGCCTGCGAAGCACGCTCGACGAGCGCGAGTACGTCGAGGTCGAGACGCCGATCCTCCAGCTCACCAACGGTGGTGCGGCGGCGCGGCCGTTCAAGACGCACCTCAACGCCTTCGACCAGGAGATGCTGCTGCGCATCGCGCTCGAGCTCGACCTGAAGAAGGCGATGATCGGGGGCGTCGAGAAGGTCTACGAGATCGGCCGGACGTTCCGCAACGAAGGCCTGGACTCCACGCACGCCGCTGAGTTCTCGATGTTGGAGGCCTATGAGGCGTACGGCGACATCGACACGATGAAGGCGCTCACCAAGGACCTGGTCGTCAACGCCGCTCGTGCCGTCGGTCGCACCGTCGTCCTCGGCAAGACAGGCGAGGAGATCGACCTCGAGGCGGAGTGGACCAGTGCGAGCGTGCTCGACCTGGTCAGCGCCAAGCTCGGCGAGGAGGTCACTGCGGAGACCGGCGTGGAGACGCTGAAGAAGTACGCCGAGGCGCACGAGATCGAGCTGCAGCCGAAGTGGAACGCCGGCGAGATCGTGCTCGAGCTCTACGAGCAGCTCGTCGAGGACAGCCTGATCCAGCCGACTTTCGTCGAGGACTACCCCGAGTCCGTGCGACCGCTGGCGAAGCCGCACCGGGACAAGCCGGGCCTGGTCGAGGCATTCGACCTGATCATCAACGGCGTCGAGCTCGCGCCGGCGTACACCGAGCTGAACGACCCCGTCATCCAGCGCGCGCGCCTCACCGAGCAGTCCCTGCTCGCGGCGGCCGGCGACCCCGAGGCTATGGACCTCGACGAGGCGTTTCTGCGGGCGATGGAGTTCGGCATGCCACCGGCCGGAGGCATGGGCATGGGCGTCGACCGGCTCGTCATGCTGCTGACCGGTGCGGGGATCCGCGAGACGATCCTCTTCCCGCTGCTCCGGCCCGAATAGCGGTCGCTACATCGTCGAGGCCGGTGGCATCGGGTTCTCGCACAAGGTCAAGGGGCCCTGGGTGCCACCGTGATAGTCGAACTGTCGGCCATCGACGGAGAGCACGAGCTGGTAACCCTCGGTCTGGGCCTGGATGTAGGACATCCCTGGCTGCGGGCAGCCGAGGCTGCCATCCGGCCACGTCACATCCCGCGACTCCACGACCACGATGTCGGTGGTCTCGACGCCTTCCTTGGTAGCGAGCTCGGCGATGGCTGCGGCGACTCGGTGGTCGGCTGGTGTCGTCACGATCGTCTCCTCAGGGGGAGTGGCGGAGCCGGCGCCGGTGTCATCACCGCAAGCGGCAACCAGGGCGAGCAGTGCGGCAGCGAGCAGAGCACGGACCATGACCCGAGCCTAACCGCCAGGCCGCGACCACCTTTCTTTACCTATTCGAATTTACTTTTCCACAGCGAATCGCAATATGGTCTATTCGCCTCCGGAATATGGAATAGGGTCCGGAGATAAAGTAAATCGTCCGGGGTTTGGGTAAAAGGAGAATTCAACATGGCGCA
>DATILB010000362.1:0-5561 GCA_035477015.1 Nocardioidaceae bacterium
CCGGATCCGGGCCGTTGAGGTGCGCGGCTCGGACTACCTGGGCGCCCCGATGGGAGACAACGGCCACGTGCCCCGGGTGATCCCGCGAGCGCTGCAGGGCAAGGGCGTCACCGTGATCGGCAGCCCCGACCAGCCGCACACGTTCACCGACGTACTCGACATGGGCCGAGCGTTGGCGTTGGTGGCCACCGAGGAGTCGGCATGGGGCAGGGTCTGGCACGCGCCGAGCAACGCCCCGCGAACCCAGGCCCAGGCCGTCAACGACGTGCTCGCGTCGGTCGGAGCGAAGCCGGTCAAGGTGAAGGGGATGCCGAAGGCGCTGCTGAGCATGGTCGGACCGTTCGTGCCGCTCGTGCGAGAGCTGCAGGAGACGGCGTACATGTTCACCGGCCCGTACATCATGGAGTCGTCGGCGATCGGCACGGCGTACGGTCTGGAGCCGACGCCGTGGGACGAGGTCTGCCGCCGGACGGTCGGCTAGTCCGCGCGAGTAGGCTGCCCCCGTGGCAGGCCCCGACTTCGACAACGACCTCAAGCAGCTCCAGGCAACGATGCACACCATCGAGCAGGTGCTCGATGTGGACCGGATGCGTTCCGAGATCGCGTCGCTGGGGGAGCAGGTGGCGGCCCCCGACCTGTGGGACGACCAGGCCAACGCGCAGAAGGTCACCGGTCGGCTATCCGCCCTCCAGGGCGAGCTCGAGCGCTACACCGGACTGCAGGACCGCCTCGACGACCTCGGAATCATGGTCGAGCTCTCCCAGGAGGAGAGCGACGACGATTCGCTCGCCGAGGCCGAGGCCGAGCTGACGCGGGTGAAGAAGGCCGTGGAGGCCCTCGAGGTCCGCACCCTCCTCAACGGGGAGTACGACCACCGCGAGGCCATCATCAGCCTCCGGTCCGGAGCCGGGGGCGTCGACGCCGCCGACTTCACCGAGATGCTGATGCGGATGTACACCCGCTGGGCGGAGCGCAACAAGTACCCGGTCGAGGTCTTCGAGACGTCGTACGCCGAAGAAGCCGGCCTCAAGTCCGCGACCTTCGCGATCCACGCGCCCTACGCCTTCGGCACCCTGTCGGTCGAGGCCGGCACCCACCGCCTGGTGCGGATCAGCCCGTTCGACAACCAGGGCCG
Source organism: Nocardioidaceae bacterium (assembly GCA_035477015.1). Lineage (GTDB taxonomy): Bacteria > Actinomycetota > Actinomycetes > Propionibacteriales > Nocardioidaceae > SSC3. The sequence goes on from DATILB010000362.1 coordinate 1,136, forward strand.
CCGCCAGACGTCGTTCGCCGCCGTCGAGGTGGTGCCGGTGCTCGAGCAGACCGACGAGATCGACATCCCCGACGAGGACATCCGCGTGGACGTCTACCGCTCGGGTGGCCCGGGTGGTCAGTCGGTCAACACGACCGACTCGGCCGTCCGCCTCACGCACCTGCCGACCGGCACCGTGGTGTCCTGCCAGAACGAGAAGTCGCAGCTGCAGAACAAGGCGTCGGCGATGGTCGTCCTCAAGGCCAAGCTGCTCGCCCTGAAGAAGGCCGAGGAGGCGGCGCTCCTCAAGGACATGAAGGGCGACGTGCAGGCGAGCTGGGGCGAGCAGATCCGCAACTACGTGCTGAACCCGTACCAGATGGTCAAGGACCTTCGCACCGAGCAGGAGTCCGGCAACCCGCAGGCCGTGCTCGACGGCGAGATCGACGAGTTCCTCGAAGCCGGCATCCGCTGGCGCCGAGGTGCCGACCGCGCGGCTCAGAACTAGGCGTTCACGACACCCGACGGGTCTCGTAGGCCCACATCGCGATCTCGACGCGGTTTCGGGCTCCGAGCTTGGTCATCAGGCTCGCGACATGCGTCTTCACGGTGCTCACGGTGATGTGCAGCTCTTCGGCGATCTCGGAGTTGGTGCGCCCGCGCGCAACCGTGAGCAGCACCTCCTCCTCACGCTCCGTCAACGGCTCGATCGGCTGGACCGGCTTCTCCTTCGGGTGCAGACCCACGAGCGTCGACAGCAGCCGACGGGTGACCGCTGGAGCGATCAGAGCGTCACCGTTGGCTGCGGCATGGATGGCCTGGACCAGGAGCTCGGGGCCGGCGTCCTTGAGCAGGAAGCCGCGGGCGCCGGCCTTCAAAGCGCCGTGGACGTACTCGTCGAGGTCGAAGGTGGTGATGACCACGATCGGCATCGGGTCGGCGACGCCGGGACCGGCCAGAACCCGGGTGGCCTCCACGCCGTCGAGGCCGGGCATCCGGATGTCGAAGAGACAGACGTCCGGCTGGAGCTCCCGCGCGAGATCGATCGCCTCGTGACCGTTCTTCGCCTGACCGACGACGTTGATGCCGGGCTGGGCGTCGAGGATCATCGTCAGGCCGGTCCGGATGAGCTCCTGGTCGTCGGCCACGAGCACGCGGATGGTCATCGAGCCACCTCCAGCGGCAGCTCGGCCACGACGGTCCAGCCGCCCTGTGGGTCGGGGCCCGCCTCGCACGTCCCTCCGAGCAGGTGGGCGCGCTCACTCATGCCGAGCAGTCCGTAGCCAGCTGGGGACTGGCGACCGTACCCACCCTCGCCGTCGTCGTGCACGTGCAGCCGGACCGAGTCAGTGTCTCCGCAGACGCGAACGACGACCTTGTTCGGGTTGCGCGCGTGCCTCACCGCGTTGGTCACCGACTCCTGGGCGATGCGGTAGATCGCCACCTCGACGGGTCGTGGCAGCACGCTGAGGTCGCCCTCCCTCTGTACCTCGACGCGGGGTGCGCCTCCGGAGAGCGCGGCCAGCTGCTCGAGATCGGCAACCCCGCGCTGGGGCGCGAAGTCGGCGGCAACACCGGCCCGCAGGACCCGCACCATCGAGCGCATCTCCGCGAGCGTGCGGGACGCCTCGGCCTCGATCACCTCCAGCGCCGCCCGCGCAGCGGCCGGGTCGGTAGGTGCGACGGCCAACCCCGCCTGGGCCTGGATCGCGATCGCGGAGACGTGGTGGGCGACGGTGTCGTGCAGCTCCCGCGCCAGCTCCCCGCGCTCGAGGGTCCGGATCTGCTCGAGCTCGCGGCTGCGCGCGTTGGTGCGGTACCGGAGGGCGACGCCGAGCGCTGCGGATGCAATCAGCACGGCCGATCCGCCGAGGCTTTCCTCGAGCGTGCCGTACGCCACCAGGCTGGTCGAGGCAGGGACCAGGATGATCGCGGTGCCGATCGCGATCTCGACCCCGGATCCCCAGCGGTACAACGCGTAGGGGATCAGCAGCGCGAAGGCCATCGTGTTAAGACCGACCTCGCCCGCATCGGCGACCAGGGTCGCGATGTTGATCACGCCCGCCGCGCCGAACATCACGGCCACGGTCGGTAGCGGATAGGTACGTCGCCACAGGAGTGTCGGGACCAGGGCGATCGTGACAACGGTGGCGAGCCAGCGCCACTCGACGGTCTCCCGGAAGATGCCCTCGAGCAGGGCGGTGGGGACGAGGACGGCGACCAACGCCCAGTCGCGCCACACCCGAGCCGGCGGCTCGGCAGCTCTGGGCTCGGCGAGCAGAGCACGGACGGAGTCGGTCACCACCAGGCCAGCCTAGAGAGGGGACCCCTGCCGGGGATCAGTCCCGCGAGTGAGAGCCGTCCCGTACTTTCGGCCGGTGCCGAGACCGCTCCTCAGCACGATGTGTCGGACCCACGGTCACCGACACGGTTGGACCATGACTGAAGTCCTCTATCGCCTCGGCCGCACGACTGCCCGCCACCCCTGGGTCACGATCGGCAGCTGGCTGGCCGTGTCCCTGCTCGTTCTCGGATCGGCTGCCCTGTTCGGGCGTGAGCTCGAGGACACGTTCGATGCGCCGGGTCTCGACTCGCAACGCGCCTCGGAGCTCCTCGCCTCAGCGGACTCCAGCGAACGCGGCTTGTCCGCCCACGTCGTACTCGCCGGCGACGCCACGCTGAACGTTCCGGAGCGAGCGGCAGTGGAGCAGGCCCATCGTGGGGCGCTGGGGCTGCAGCACGTGCTCGACGCGACGGTGACCTACTCACCGGACGGCCGGATAGCGCTGCTACGCCTCCAGTACCCATCGGTCGAGGACCTCGACCCCAGCGACCTGGGGCGGCTGAAGGACTTCGTCGCCGATGCCCGCAGCTCGTCCGACCTCGACGTCGAGGCCGGAGGTCCGCTCTTCTTCGCTTTCGAGAGCCCGCCCGCCGGTCTGGGCGAGATCATCGGACTGGTCGTCGCAGCCGCGATCCTGCTGGTGGCGTTCGGCTCGCTCCTGGCCGCCGGCCTCCCGATCGGGATGGCGCTCTTCGGGCTGGTGATCGGTGTCAGCTCGATGTCTCTGCTCACCTACCTGGTCGAGATCCCGGCCTGGGCACCCGAGTTCGCTGCCATGGTCGGCCTCGGAGTCGGACTCGACTACGCCCTGCTGCTGCTCACCCGGCACCGCGAGCACCTCGCCGAGGGCGTACCGGTCGAGGAGTCGGTGGGTCTGGCGCTGGCGACCGCAGGCAAGGCCGTCATCGGCGCGGGTGGCACGGTCGTCCTAGCGATCCTCGGTCTTGCCGTTGCCGGCATCCCCTTCGTCGCTGCCGGGGGAGTGGCCATCTCGGCGGTCGTCCTGGTCATGGTGGCCGCGGCGATCACCCTGCTCCCGGCGCTGTTCGGTCTGGCTGGCCTTCGCTTGGCAGCGCGCACGCGCCGTCGTACGTCGCGGGTCTGGTACACGTGGGGCAACCACGTCACGAACCACGCGAAGGGGTACGCCGTAGCCGCGACCCTCGTGATGGTCGCGCTGGCCGCACCCGCGCTGGCCCTGACCCTCGGGTTCCCCGACGAGGGCACGATGCCTGAGGCCCGGACCGAGCGACGTGCCTACGACCTCGTGTCCGAGGGGTTCGGCCCAGGGGCCAACGGACCGATCGTCATCGCCGTCGACGTGTCGAACGACCCCTCCGTGGTGCAGCCGCTGACCGACGCCGTCGCGGCAGACCCCGGCATCGCGAACGTCGTCGCCGCCGACGTGGACCTGGGCGCCGGCGTGGCCACGCTGGTCGCCGAGCCCACGACGCCGCCTCAGGACGACGCCACGAAGGAGACCATCCACCGACTTCGTGCTGAGGTGTTCCCGGCGGCGCTCGGTGATGCCGAGGCGTCCGCTCATGTCGGCGGACAGACCGCCACGTTCGTCGATCTCGGTGACCGGGTCCGCGAGCGGCTCCCGCTCTTCGTGGTGACGGTGGTGCTGCTGTCCTTCGCGCTGTTGGTGCTGATGTTCCGCAGTGTGCTGGTCCCGCTCAAGGCGGCCGTTCTCAACCTGCTCAGCGTGGGCGCGGCGTACGGTGTGCTCGTCATGGTCTTCCAGTGGGGCTGGGGAGCAGGGCTGATCGGCGTCGAGACGACCGTGCCGGTCATCTCGTTCATCCCGCTCTTCATGTTCGCGATCCTGTTCGGCCTCTCGATGGACTACGAGGTGTTCTTGCTCTCGCGCATCCGAGAGGAGTACCTGCGCACGGGTGACAACAAAGCAGCCGTGGTCCGGGGCGTGGCCGCGACCGGTCGGACCATCACCGCCGCGGCGCTGATCATGGTGGCGGTCTTCTCGGGGTTCATCCTGGGCAGCGACCCGGTCGTCAAGATGATGGGGCTCGGTTGCGCCACGGCGATCCTGCTCGACGCGACAATCATCCGCCTCGTCCTCGTCCCCGCGACCATGACCCT